>NZ_CP015614.1:2392500-2692500 GCF_000635915.2 Brevundimonas naejangsanensis | reverse complement strand
GTCGCCCCCGATGCCGACGGCCGTGGTCTGGCCCAGGCCTTCGTTGGTGGTCTGGAACACGGCTTCATAGGTCAGGGTGCCCGAGCGCGAGACGATGCCGACGTTGCCCTTCTTGAAGATCGAGCCCGGCATGATGCCGATCTTGCACTCTTCCGGGGTCAGGACGCCGGGGCAGTTCGGGCCCAGCAGGCGCGACTTGGACTTCTCCAGGCGCGCCTTGACGCGCACCATGTCCTGCACCGGGATGCCTTCGGTGATGCAGGTGATGAAGGGGATTTCGGCCTCGATGGCTTCGATGATGGCGTCGGCCGCGCCTGCCGGCGGGACGTAGATCACCGAGGCGTCGGCGCCGGTGCGCTCCTTGCCTTCGGCGACCGAGGCGAAGATCGGCAGGCTTTCGCCGTGCGAACCGGTCCAGGTCTGGCCGCCCTTGGCCGGGTGGATGCCGCCGACCATTTGCGTGCCGTAGTAGGCCAGGGCCTGTTCGGTGTGGAAGCTGCCGGTCTTGCCGGTCAGGCCCTGGACCAGGATCTTGGTGTTCTTATTGACGAGGATGGACATGTGTCTGTGCTCTGAAATCTGTGTTTCTGCGGGGCGGTCGTCGTTAAGGCCGAGCCTTAGGCGATCGCCGCGACGATCTTCTGGGCGGCGTCGTCCAGGTCATCGGCGGCCGTGATGGCCAGGCCCGACTCGTTCAGGATCTTCTTGCCCAGTTCGACGTTCGTGCCTTCCAGACGCACGACCAGCGGCACCTTCAGGCCCACTTCCTTCACCGCGGCGACGACGCCTTCAGCGATGACGTCGCACTTCATGATGCCGCCGAAGATGTTGACCAGGATGCCTTCGACCTTGGGGTCGGCGGTGATGATCTTGAAGGCCGCTGCGACCTTCTCCTTCGAGGCGCCGCCGCCGACGTCGCAGAAGTTGGCGGGTTCCTTGCCGTACAGCTTGATGATGTCCATCGTCGCCATGGCCAGACCGGCGCCGTTGACCATGCAGCCGATGTTGCCGTCCAGGGCGACATAGGCGAGGTCCCACTTGGAGGCCTCGATTTCCTTGGCGTCTTCTTCGGTCTCGTCGCGCAGGGCGCGGATGTCTTCGTGGCGGTACAGGGCGTTGCCGTCGAACGAGACCTTGGCGTCCAGAACGCGCAGGCGGCCGTTCTCCATGACGATCAGCGGGTTGATCTCGAGCATGTCCATGTCCTTCTCGACGAAGGCCTTGTACAGGATCGGGAACAGCGACTTGCCGTCTTCGGCGGCGTCGCCCGTCAGTTCCAGCGCGGCGTTGATGGCGGCGATGTTCTCGTCGGTCACGCCGGCTTCCGGGTTGATGGCGATGGTGTGGATCTTCTCGGGCGTGGCGTGGGCCACTTCCTCGATGTCCATACCGCCTTCGGTCGAGACGACGAAGGCGGTTTGACCGACCGAGCGGTCGACCAGCAGCGAGCAGTACAGCTCACGGGCGATGTCGGCGCCGTCTTCGATATACAGGCGGTTGACCTGCTTGCCGGCCTCGCCCGTCTGGGCGGTCACCAGGGTGTTGCCCAGCATTTCCTTGGCGTGGGCGACGGCTTCCTCGATCGAGAAGGCCAGGCGCACGCCGCCCTTGGCGTCGGCGCCCAGTTCCTTGAACTTGCCCTTGCCGCGGCCGCCGGCGTGGATCTGCGACTTCACGACATAGAGCGGGCCAGGCAGTTGCTTGGCGGCGGCTTCGGCCTGGTCGGCCGAGGTGATGGCGACGCCGTCCGCAACCGGAGCGCCGTAGCCCTTGAGGACCTGCTTGGCCTGATACTCGTGAATGTTCATGTTGGACCCGCGCCGTTCTGAGGGAGGTTTGTGGAAACTTTGGCCGCGCTTATAGGCGTCGCGCCTTCGCCAGCGCAACCGCCTGTCTGTTTATGGCCTCACAAGGATTTTCTAATGCTGGGCGGCTGCACCGCGCCGCCGCCGCCCAGACTGTTTTTCAGGCGGTCAGTCGACCCAGTCGTTCTTCAGCGTCCGCGAGGCGCAGATGAACAGGGCCGAGGACAGCAGGTAGAAGCCCATGCCGGTATAGATGGCCCAGCGCAGGCTCTCCTCCCCGAAGGTCGGACGCAGCAGGTCGCTCATCCAGCCGAAATAATAGATGCCGACGGCGATCCCCAGCAGGTTGTTGATCAGCAGGAACAGGGCCGAGGCCGTGGTCCGCATCGACGGCCCGCCCAGATGCTGCACCGCCGCCGTGATCGGCCCCAGCCACACCAGGTTCAGCCCCGTGGGGATCAGGAAGATCGCGAAGGCCAGAGCCAGGGAGGCGAAGCCGTTGGGGTCCGAGCCCGGCATGACGGCGCCGACCACCGCGCCTGAGTTCATCGCCAGGATGAAACAGGGCACCGAGATCAGGAAAGCGATCGCCGGCGTCAGCGGATAGGCCGACTTGGACTTCTTGCCCAGGCGATCCGCCATCGACCCGCCCAACCAGATGCCCGCCACCCCGCCGACCAGGACGATGGCCGAGTAATACCAGGCGGTCTGCGACAGGCTCAGGCCGAAGCTGCGCATGAAGAAGCTGGGCAGCCAGGCGGCGACGCCGTAGCCGCACACCGACGAGGCGGCCGCGCCGAACGACAGCAGCCAGAAGCTGGGCTTGGGCGCCAGGGTGCGCACCACCTGCATGAAGGGCGGCGCCTTGGGCGCCTCGACGGGCGCTGCAGTCGGCGTAGAGGGCTCCACGTCCAGGCCGCCGCGCTTGGGATCCTTGACCGTCAGCCGCAGCACCGGGGCCACCAGCACGCCCAGAATCCCGACGACGATGAAGGCGGTCCGCCAGCCGTAGGTCGCCGCCAGCAGGCCGCCCACGAGCGTGCCCGCCGCCATGCCCAGCGGAATGCCGAAAGCATAGGCCGCCAAGGCCCGCGCCCGCTGCGACTTGGGAAAATAGTCCGAAATCAGGGAATAGGCCGGGGCCACCCCGCCCGCCTCGCCGATGCCCACGCCCATCCGGCACAGGAACAGAGAGCCGAAGCCGCCCGCCACGCCGCAAAGCGCGGTGAAGCCGGACCAGATGGTCAGGGCGCCGGTCATGATCCACACCCGGCTGAAGCGGTCCGCCAGCCAGGCGATGGGGATCGCCAGGGTCGAATACAGCAGGGCGAAAGCCAGGCCGCCCAGCAGGCCGAACTGAGTGTCGCTGAGGTTGAACTCCGCCTTCAGCGGCGCGGCCAGGATGCCGATGATCTGCCGGTCCAGGAAGTTCAGCATATAGATGAGGATCAGGATCCCCAGCACATAGTAGCGATAGCCCGGCGAAGCGGCGCGGGCGTCGACCGCCGCTGCTTCGGCCTTGGCCGCTCCGATCTCACTCATGACGTTCCCCGACTGGTTTGCTGTCCCGCGACGGTAACGGCCTGGCCGCCCCGCGCCATCGAAAAAAGAAGGGCGGCGGCTCCAGCGAACCGCCGCCCGTGATCAGATGATCAGGCGTTCAGGAGAAAAAACCCGATCAGAACTTGTACTGCAGCGACGCCGTGACGGTGCGCGGCGGGCCGTAGTAGCCGATCAGGGAGTCGTTGTAGGCCGCGCCCGCGAAGTTGTAGGCGCCGACGCGGTATTCCTCATCGGTCAAGTTCTTGCCGTACAGGCCGACGGTCCACTTGTTGCTGGGGTCCGTCCACACGACCGACAGGTCCACCAGGGCGAAGGCGTCCTGGTCCAGCACCGGGTTGGGGAACTCGAACTGGCTGTAGTCATCGCGGTAGCTGACCGAGGGCGTCACCGCCAGCGAGCCGCCGGCCACTTCGCCGAGCCACGTCAGGCCGAAGTAGCCGGTCCACTTGGGCGCATTCTGCAGCACGACCAGGTCGGAGATGTCCTCGTACTTCTGGGTGGTCAGGTTGTAGCGCAGGAACTGCTCGAACTTGGAGTCCAGGTAGCCGACGGCGAAGTTGGCCGTCAGGCTGTCGGTCAGGATCAGAGAGCCTTCGACTTCAGCCCCATAGAACTTGGACGAACCGACGTTGTCGACGAAGCTGGCGATGCCGCCCACGGCCGGAACCTGGGTGGTGACCTGCTGGTCCTGGTACTCATTGTAGAAGACGGCCGAGGCGAAGCTCAGGCGACGGTCGAAGGCCGAACCCTTCAGGCCGATTTCATACGAGTCGACCGTTTCCGGCTGATAGCCGTTGACCGTGTTCGGCGTCAGGATCGCGTCGCCGCGCATGTCGAAGCCGCCCGACTTATAGCCCTTGGAGTAGGAGGCGTAGCCGGTGATGCGGTCCGAGAAGTCGTAGGACAGCGAGGCCTTGGGCGTGAACTGATCGAAGCTGTTCGAGCGCGTGTAGTCGGTGCGCAGCAGGATCGGGGCGCGCGCCGCGCCGCCCAGCAGCGGGCTGCGGGTCGCGCCCAGATAGTTGGCGCGGAAGACGTGGCCGGTCTTGTCGTCGACCGTATAGCGCGCGCCCAGGCCCAGGTGCAGACGTTCGGTCAGGTCCAGGTTGATGTCGGTGAACAGCGCGATGCTGGTCGTCTTCACGTAACCGGCCGTGCCGATGACGATGCCGAAGTTCTGGGCGATGGTGTCGAAGGCGCCCGAAGCGGTGCCGTCCAGGTAGAATATCCCCGCCACGCCCTGGATGCGGTCGGTGCTGAACAGCGCCTGGAATTCCTGGGTGAACTGGTGGTCGCCGTAGATGGCCGGCACGTCCAGCGTCGGCGCCGGCGTGTTGTCGAAGTCGATCAGGGTGTCGGTGTCGCCCGAGCGGTAGGCGGTGATCGACTTGACCGTCCACACGTCGTTGAGGTCGACCTGAGCCGTCAGCGAGACGCCTTCGGTGGTGACCTTGTTGCGGTCGCCCAGGCCGGCGTAGGTGTCATAGACACTGCCCGGAACGCCGGCGCCGGGGCCGACGCCGGCCTTCTCGCGGTGGCCGTGACGCGGGTTCGAGCGGTCCTCGACGCGATCATAGGCCAGGCGGAAGAAGGTGTTGTCGGTGGGCTGGAACTCGACGCTGACGCGGCCGGCCAGGACATCCTTGTCGTAGTGCTCGGCGCCCGTGTTGAGGTTCTCGCCATAGCCGTCGCGGTTGTAGCTGGCGACGGCGCCGCCGATGCGCAGCTTGTCGGTCACCCGCATCGAGCCCTGGGCCAGCAGATCGATCTGGTTGTAGCTGCCGTAAGCGCCGCGTAGCGTCAGCTCCGGCGCGTCAGGGTCCAGACGCGACGTGACGTATTTGATGGCGCCGCCGACCGTGTTGCGGCCGTACAGCGACCCCTGCGGCCCGCGCAGGACCTCGATGCGCTCGATATCGAAGATGTCCAGCACGGCGCCTTGCGGGCGCGCCACATAGACGTCGTCGACATACAGGCCCACGCCCGGCTCGAAGCCCCACAGCGGGTCCTGCTGGCCGATGCCGCGAATGAAGGAAATCAGGGTCGAGTTGGACCCGCGCGCCACCTGGACGGTCGCGTTGGGCGTCTGCTGCTGCAGGGCGGTGATGTCCGAAGCGCCGGTCTGCTCCAGGCGCTCGGCGCTCATGGCCGACACCGACACCGGCACGTCCTTCAGCGCTTCGTCACGGCGGCGCGCGCTGACGATGATGTCGTCGACAGTCGAGGCCTGCGCCTCCATGGCCGGAGCCTGTTGCGCCTGCGCGGCCGAAGCCATCACGCCGAAGGCGGCGCCCGCCAGAAGGGCGGTTTTCACGAGTCTGTTCATTTCAATCCCAATCATGTTTCCGGCCCGATCGACGCTTTTATTCAGCGTTCAATGATTTTCAGCATAGGTGACCGGGTTTCGGCCGACTGTCAAACGGCCAAGCCTGATTTGCGTCACGGAAAGGCCCTCCCTGTGGCGCCGTTGCACTAACCCCCAAAGCGCGACTAGCTTCCGACCATGACGAAGAGCGACCTGCCGCCGCCCCAGATTCCCCCCTCGCCCGCCGCCCCGGCGCGGCGCGGTCGGCCCAAGAAATCCAAGGCGTCCGCCGTTGGAGAGACCCGCGACGCCATCATGAATGCGGCCGAGGACCTGTTTTCCAAGCACGGCTTCTATGGCGTCACCATCCGCGAGGTGGCGCGCGAGGCGGGCGTGGATACGGCCCTGGTCCACTATTATTTCGGGGCCAAGAAGGAGCTGTTCGACTCCGTCTTCAACCGCCGCGCCGAGGTGTGGAACAGCGAGCGCGTCGCCGCCATGGATCGCTACGCCGAGGCGACGGGGCCCGCCATGACGCTGGAAGGCCTGCTCGAAGCCTTCCTGCGCCCGCCTTTCCAGTGGTCGCTGAAGGGCGGGCCGGGGTGGAAGCACTACGCCGCCCTGGTGGCCCAGACGAACGCCCAGCCTGCCTTCGGCGGCGAGACCATGGCCCGTTATTTCGACCCGGCCATCCGACGCCTGCTTGAACTGGTCAAACGCATCATGCCGGAGGCGCGGGACGAGCAGCTCTATTGGGCCTGGCACAACCTGTCGGGCGCCCTGACCCTGACGCTGGGCGAGACGGGGCGGCTGGATCGCCTGTCCGGCGGCCTGTGCCGGTCGGGCGACCTGGACAGCGCCTGCGACTACATGGTGCGTTTCGCCGCCGCCGGTTTCCGCGCGGTCTGCGGCCCGTCTCAGGACGGTTAGAGCCAGCGTTTCTTGCGGAAGACGAAGTAGGGCAGAGCCGCCGACAGGATCATCGCCCCCACCGCCGCCGGATAGCCGTACCGCCAGTGCAGTTCCGGCATGACGTCGAAGTTCATGCCGTAGATCGACGCAATCAGCGTCGGCGGCAGCAGGGCCACGGCCGCGACCGAGAAGATCTTGATGATCTGGTTCTGCTCCAGATTGATCAGGCCCAGGGTGGCGTCCATCAGGAAGGTCACCTTGGAGGACATGGAGACGCTGAGCTCGCTCAGCGCCGCCGCGTCCCGCTGCAGCAGACGCACGGTCTGGCGCCCCTCGCGATCGGCCTTGCTCCCGGCCCGCGCGCCCGACACGGCTGCATGATAGGCCAGCAGGCGCTGCAGGCTGGACAGGCTCTCGCGGATCAGGCCCAGGAAGTCGCCCGCCCGGCCGATGTCGCGGATCACGGCCTGCAGGTTGTGGCTCTCCATCGCCTTGGGGTCGCGCTTGCGAAAGATCATCCGCGAGATGGCGTCCAGCTCCAGCCCCTTGGTTTCCAGGGCATCGGCGTAGCGGTCAATCACCGCTTCGATCAGCCCCATCATCACGGCCTCGCCGCTGGCCAGCCGCTCGCCGGGCTTGTGGGTGGCGTGGGCGATGAAGGTCTGGAAGGAGCGCGGCTGGCCGTAGCTCACCGTCACCAGCCGCCCGCCCTTCAGGATGAAGGTCACCGGCGTCTTGATCGGATCGTGGGTCTCTAGATCCGTCGCCACGGCGGCGATCATGAAGACGCCCCCGTCTTCCGCGTAAAGACGGGCGGACGGCTCGACATCGTCCATCTCGTCGCGGCTGGGGAGGTCGATGCCCGTCAGGATCTCCAGAGCCGCCGCCTCCTGCGCGGTCGGAGAGACAAGATCGATCCAGCAGGCGGGGCCGTGATCCACGGTCGTATCGAGGCGCACGAGCCGATCGGCCCGCCAGTCATAGGCGTTCAGCATGGTTGCTTCCTTTCGCGAGGGCGCTCGCGCGGAAGCGAACGTCCTCAGAGCGTCGAAGAAGTTGAAGACAGACTTCGGTCTTCGGGGTTCATCTGAGGGTTTCCAAAAAGACGCCGCCCCACGACAGGCATCTGGACGGCGCAGGCGTCTTGACCCGTTCGCAAACCAGGGTCAACCGCCCGCCCCTCCGCCAAGACCCGGCTGAGGCTTCCGCATGACCTTTCCGCCCAGCGCCGGCGAAAGCCCCGCCTGATCGAAATCCATGCAGAAGACGCGACCTTGCGTCCGCAGCCCGGCTTGCCCCTCGCCTCACACCCACGTAAGTCGCAGGGCCATGACCCAGACCGCCGCGACCGCCCCGCTGATCTGCCCCTCCATCCTGGCCAGCGACTTCTCTCGCCTGGGCGAGGAAATCCGGGCGCTTGAGGCGGCCGGCGCCGACTGGATCCACGTCGATGTCATGGACGGCCATTTCGTGCCTAACCTGACCATCGGCCCGGACGTGGTGAAGGCCCTGCGCCCGCACACCAGCCTTCCGTTCGACGTCCACCTGATGGTCGCGCCGGTCGACAACTGGCTGGAGGCCTATCGCGCGGCGGGCGCCGACATCATGAGCGTCCATCCCGAAAGCGGCCCCCACGTCCACCGCACGCTCGGCCACATCCGCCAACTGGGCGCCAAGGCGGGCCTCGTCTTCAACCCCGCCACGCCTCTGAGCGTGCTGGAAGAGGCGGTCGAACTGGTCGATCTGGTGCTGATCATGTCGGTCAATCCAGGCTTCGGCGGTCAGAAATTCATCGAGACTTCGCTGCGGAAGATCGAGCGCGCCCGCGCCATCCTCGACCGCGCCGGATCAAGGGCGCACCTGCAAGTGGACGGCGGGGTGGTCGCCGCCAACGCCGGGGCCTGCGTCGCCGCCGGGGCCGATGCGCTGGTCGCCGGCTCCTTCGTCTTCAAGGGCGGGCCGGACGCCTATGCCGCTAATATCCAGGCCCTGAAGGCCGCCGCCGCGTGAGCCCCCTCGGCCCCTTCGCCCCGCGCGACAGCGACGTCCCCCTGGCCGAAGGGCACATCCCCGGCCTGAAGGGCGCCCCGATGCGGACCCCCGTGCGCCCCGCCTCCGGCGCCCGACCGGACCCGCGCCTGTGGGCCTCGGTCGCCAAGGGGCTGTTGGCGCGCCAGGCGTGGATCGAACTGTACGGCCTGCCCGGCTACGGCCTGACGCTGGGCGGTCCGACCGCCGAGGGTTTCGCCGTCAGCCCGCGCGACTTCCGCCCCCTGCCCGAAGAGGCCCCGCGCCCCCTGTTGTCGGGCAAGCTGACGCTGGCGGGCCTGAGCCTGGACGCCGGAACTCCGACCGAGCTGTGGAACAGCCCCACGCCCAGCCGCGCCTTCGCCGTCGAGCTGCACAGCTTCAACTGGCTGCCCGCCATGATGGCTCAGGGCGATCGCGGCGTGCGCGAAGTCCTGGCCCTGACCCTGGCCTGGCATGAGGTCTTCAGCCGCTGGTCGCCCTTTTCCTGGGATCCGGACATTCTGGCCCGCCGCGTCTATCACCTGGCCTGCGCCGGACGGCGGCTGGCGGGCGCAGCGACCGAGGTCGAGCGCCTGAAGCTGACCGACATCCTGGCCCATCAGGCGCGCCAGCTGCTGCGGCCGCCCGGCGGGATCCTGGGCCGGGCCGAGCGCCTGACCGCCGCCGCCGTCGCGGGATGCGCCCTGACCGGCAAGGCCGGCGCCGCCATCCGCAACAAGGCGCTGAAACGTCTGCCCGCCGCCCTGACCGCCACGGTCGCCCCCGACGGCGCCCACGCCTCGCGCGCGCCGGAAAGGGGGCTGGAGCTGCTGCTCGACCTGCTGACGCTGGACGACGCCCTGGCCCAGCTGTCCGAAGTCACGCCCGAGCCGGTGGCCGAGGCCATTTCGCGCCTGACGATGGCCCTGCGCCTGCAGACCCTGCCCGATCGGAAGCTGGCCGTGTTTCAGGGCGGCGGCCCCTCCACGCCCGAGCGCATCGCCGCCGCCCGCGCGCATGACGACGCCCCCGCCGCCCCGCCCAGCGGCGTGGTCGGCGGCCTGCTGCGCGTCTCCAGCCCTCTTCTGACCGTCATGGTCGATGTCGAGGCCCCGGCGCGCAACGCCTGGTCGGCCGCCGCCTGCGGCCAGCCCGCGGCCCTGGAGGTCGTCTGCGGCCGCGACCGCCTGTTCACCTCGGCGGGATGGACGCCGCGCGCCCTGGACCGCCAGGCCCTGCGCCTGACGCCGGGCGCCTCGACCCTGACGCTGGGCGAGCAGCCTCTGGCCGAGCCTCTGGCGGGCTGGAAGGGCGAGCTGCTGGGCCCGCGCCTCGTCGGCCCCGCCCTGCACGTCACGCGCCAGCATCAGGAAGGCGCCGGCGCCGTCTGGCTGGAGGTCGAGCACGACGGCTGGATGGCGCAGTACGGCCTGATGCACCAGCGCCGCCTCTACATCGACCAGCGGCTGGACGAACTGCGCGCCGAGGAGCGGCTGCACCCGCCCGAAGGCCGCCCCGAAGCGACCCGCGCCATCGCCGCCCCCTACGCCCTGCGCTTCCAGCTGGAGCCGGGGGTCCAGGCCTCGCTGGCCCGCGACCGCCGCTCCATCCTGCTGCGCGGCCCGTCCGGACGCGGCTGGTGGTTCCGCAGCGACGGCCCCGACGTAGCCATCGAGCCCGCCGTCCACATCGACGAAGGCCTGACCCGCCGCTCCTTGCAGATCGTCGTGCGCGGCTCGGCCCGCACCGACGCCGAAACCAAGGTCCGCTGGAAGCTGAGCCCGGCCGGCGCGAGCGGCGATCCGGACTAAAGCCGGTCGAGGCGCTTCAGAAATGCCTCGACGCCTCCCTCTCTCCCTCCCTCATCCTCGGGCTTGACCCGAGGATCAGGCGCCAATCCAAACAGGCTGGGATAGAGGTCTTGCCACTCCGGGTTGGTCTTCTCGATCAGCTCCAGCTTCCAGGTGCGGTTCCAGCGCTTCAGCGACTTCTCGCGCCGGATCGCCTCGGTGACGAAGCCATGCGCTTCGTACCAGACCAGCGTCTTGCAGCCGTAGCGCTGGGCGAAGCCTTCGATGCCGTCCTCCCGATGCTGGCGGATGCGTTCGTAGAGGTTCGAGGTCATGCCGACGTAAAGAACGCCGAGCGGGCGACTGGCCAGAATATAGGTCGCGATGAAGGGACGGCGCTCGTTCATGGAACCGTGAGTGGCGGACAACTCGATCCTCGGGTCAAGCCCGAGGATGACGCAGTGTGAGCAAGACACGACAACATTCTCCACGTGCCCCCTCCCTTTCGTCATCCTCGGGCTTGACCCGAGGATCGGGCGCCGGGAGCACAGCAACGACCGCCAAGGGCTGACGCCGTGTCCCGTTGGTGCTAGAGGCCCCGCCATCTCCCCGCCCCAGCCGTAAACGGACGCCGCCCATGCCCGCCGCTCCCGACTTTCCGCCCGCCCCGGACGCGATCAAGCCCGTCCGCGCCCTGATCTCCCTGTCGGACAAGGCGGGGCTGGAAGACGCCGCGCGCACCCTGGCGGGGCTGGGCGTCGAGCTGGTCTCGACCGGAGGCACCAAGGCGGCGATCGCGGGCTTCGGCCTGCCGGTCAAGGACGTGGCCGATCTGACCGGCTTCCCGGAAATGATGGACGGCCGGGTCAAGACCCTGCACCCGGTCGTGCACGGCGGCCTGCTGGGCGTGCGCAACGCCCAGGCCCACGCCGCCGCCATGAGCGAGCACGGCATCGGCCCAATCGACATCGTCTGGATCGATCTCTATCCGTTCGAAAAGACGGTGGAATCCGGCGGCGGCTTTGAAGCGGCCATCGAGAATATCGACATCGGCGGCCCGGCCATGATCCGCTCGGGCAGCAAGAACCACGGCCACGTCGCCGTCGCCGTGGACGCCGAGAGCATCGGCCTGATCGTCGAGGCGCTAAAGGCCGACGGAACGACCACGCTGGCGCTGCGCAAGCAATTGGCCGCCCGCGCCTTCGCCCGCACCGCCGCCTATGACGCCGCCGTGTCGTCGTGGTTCGCCGGTCAGCTGGAAGACGCCGCCCCGGCGCGCAAGGCGATCGCCGGTTCGCTGGCGCAAACGCTGCGCTATGGCGAAAACCCGCACCAGACCGGCGCCTTCTACCGCACCGGCGAGAAGCGCCCGGGCGTGGCCTACGCCACCCAGATCCAGGGCAAGGAGCTGGGCTACAACAACATCGCCGACGCCGACGCCGCCTATGAGCTGGTCGCCGAGTTCGAGGCCCCGGCCTGCGTCATCGTCAAACACGCCAACCCCTGCGGCGTGGCCGTCGGCCATACCCTGTCGGAGGCCTACGCCCGCGCGCTGGAATGCGACGCCGTGTCGGCCTTCGGCGGCGTCATCGCCGTCAACCGCCCGCTGACGGGCGAGGACGCCCGCGCCATCACCGGCATCTTCACCGAGGTGGTCATCGCGCCGGGCGCGGACGACGAGGCCAAGGAAGTCTTCGCCGCCAAGAAGAACCTGCGCCTGTTGATCACGAATGGTCTCCCTGACCCGCACGGCCCGGGCGAGGTGTTCCGCTCGGTGGCCGGCGGCTTCCTGGTGCAGTCGCGCGACCGCTCGCTGATCAAGCCGGAAGATCTGAAGATCGTCACGCGCCGCCAGCCGACGCCGAGCGAGATCCAGGACATGCTATTCGCCTTCACCGTGGCCAAGCACGTCAAGTCCAACGCCATCGTCTACGCCAAGGACGGCCAGACGGCGGGCATCGGCGCCGGCCAGATGAACCGCCGCGACAGCGCCCGCATCGCCGCCATCCGCGCCAAGGAAGCCGGCGAGGCCAAGGGTCTGGCCCATTCGCTGGCTGAAGGCTCGGCTTGCGCGTCCGAAGCCTTCTTCCCCTTCGCCGACGGTCTGCTGGAAGCCGTCGCCGCCGGGGCCACGGCGGTGATCCAGCCGGGCGGCTCGATCCGCGACGAGGAAGTCATCGCCGCCGCCGACGAACGCAACATCGCCATGGCCTTCACCGGCGTGCGGGTGTTCAGGCACTGATAGACCGCTAACGCAGGCGGCGCGGCCGCCTGCTGGCTTGAGCGGGTTTGCAAGCTTTAAGGCGGTGGAGGCGCCCCGCGCCTCCCCGACCCTGTCGCGGGCGGCCCGCGCCGCCCGCTCCTCGGGGAGCGAGCGGGCTTTGCTGTATCAGCCCTGGGCGGCGTGGCCCTTGCCCCCGTTCGACGGGCGACGACGACGCGGGCGGCGCTGCAGTTCGCCGACCGGCTTGGGCTCGGCGGACGGCGCTGCGCGCACCGACGAGCGGGCGCGATCGCCCGCCATCGGATCGTAGACCGGCGCCGCGCGCTCAACCGCAGGCGCGCCGTTGCGGCCGCGACGCTGGCGGTGCGGCTGACCGCCGGCCTCCTGCTTGACGCCTTCACGGTGCGGGTTGCGGCCGCCGCGACCACGCCCGCCCCGGCCTTCGCCGTCCGAGCGGCCTTCACGTTCAGGCAGGGTCGCCTTCTTGGCCACGCCCGCCGCCATGATGGAGGCGTCCAGCTGGGCCAGCGCCTTGTCGTTGCGGCGGTCGATCGCGGGGATCTTCTGGCGCGTGACCTTCTCGATGTCCTTCAGCAGCTTCATCTCGTCGCCGGCGACGAAGCTGATGGCGGTGCCGTCCTTGCCCGCTCGGGCCGTCCGGCCGATGCGGTGGACATAGGCTTCCGGCACATAGGGCAGCTCGAAGTTCACCACGTGGGTGACCTTGTCCACGTCGATCCCGCGCGCGGCGATGTCGGTGGCGACCAGAACGCGCAGCTTGCCGTTCTTGAAGGCTTCAAGCGCGCGCTCGCGTTGCGGCTGGCTCTTGTTGCCGTGGATGGCGCCGGCCTCGACGCCGCCCGCCTCCAGATAGGCCGCGACCTTGTCGGCGCCGTGCTTGGTCTTGGTGAAGACCAGGCAGCGCGTATAGGCGGGGTCGGAGAACAGCTCGGTCAGCAGGGCGCGCTTCTTGCCCTGTTCGACCCAGATCACCGACTGCTGGATGCGCTCGACCGTGGTGGCCTGCGGCGTGACCTGGACCTTGACCGGGTCCTTCAGCAGCTCGCCGGCCAGCTTGCCGATCTCAGACGGCATGGTGGCCGAGAAGAACAGGTTCTGGCGCTTGGCCGGGATGCGGCTGACGATCTGGCGGATCGGCTTGATGAAGCCCAGGTCCAGCATCTGGTCGGCCTCGTCCAGGACGAAGATCTCGGTCTGCGACAGGTCCAGCGTCTTCTGTTGCAGGTGGTCCAGCAGGCGGCCGGGCGCCGCGACCAGCACATCAAGCCCCTGTTGCAGGGCGCGTTCCTGCGGGCCGTATTTCACGCCGCCGAAGATGACGGCGACGCGGAAGCCCAGGTGGGCGCCGTATTGCTTGAAGCTGTCGGCGATCTGGGTCGCCAGTTCGCGCGTCGGGCTCAGGACCAGGCAGCGCGTGGTGCGCGGCTTGGGCGCCACGCGGTTCTCGGCCAGGCGATGTAGGATCGGCAGGGCGAAGGCCGCCGTCTTGCCGGTGCCGGTCTGGGCGATGCCCAGCAGGTCCTTGCCCTTCATCACGTCGGGGATGGACTTGGCCTGGATCGGCGTCGGCTTCTCGTAGCCGGTTGCGGCCAGGGCGGTCAGCAGAGCCTTGTTCAGGCCCATGGATTCAAAAGTAAGAGTGTCGCTCACGTCTGTCTTTCACGAACGGCGGCGCGCGCGGCTGGACGAACCAGACCTTCACAAAAGGGCGCACGTCGCCTGCCCGAAATCGGGCGGGGAACGGGCGCCGCCCCGCGTGTATGGACGACGTATGAAATCGAATGATCCGGCCGCTCGACAGACAGGCCTTCCGGTCAGGGAAGCCCAAACACGCGCTGGAACGCGCCGGTCACCGCATTGTGCGATACAGCGCAGATGGACCTCAATAGCGGCCAAGTCAAGGCGAACCCGCCGAAAGCCTACAACAGGTTGACCGCCAGATTGACCGCCAGGGCCAGGATCACCGTGTTGAACAGCCAGGCCAGGATGCTGTGGACGGTGGCGATGCGGCGCAGGCGCTGGCTGGAGATCTGCACATCGGCGGTCTGGTTCGCCACGCCGATGATCAGGGCGAAGTGCAGGAAGTCCCAATAGTCGGCGTCGTCCTCGCCGGGGAACATCAGCCCTTGGCGGTCGCCCTGGCCGGTCCCGGCCGGCGCATAGAATTCATGGGCGTAATGCAGGGCGAAGATGGTCTGCACGAACAGCCAGCTCAGGGCGATGGTGGCCACGATCAGCGTCGCCGCCGTCGCCGTCGGCTTGCCCCCCGACGCCGCCATCAAGACGATGACGAAGACGCTGGCCCCCGCCGCCAACAGGCTGAGCGGCAGAACCGCCCTGCCCGCCTGGTCCATTTCCGCCGCCCGCGCGCGGATCCTCGCCACCGATCGGGTTCGGCTGAGCCGCACGAAGGTCAGCAGCAGAAAGGCCGCCACGCCCGCGTCCCACGCGACCGCCAGCCGCATCGGCCAGCCCCAGGCTACGGGCGAAACGGCGCTCGCGGCCGCCATGACCGCCAACCCCAACCACAGGGCCAAATGCAGACGAAAGAGGCGCGCGACCGACTTCATGACGGCATGATTGCGCGGTTCCGCACGGAACGGCCAGAGCTGAGCCGCCGGAGTTCCGCCGTCAGCTCTTCCAGCGCAGCACCGTCTCCTGGATCGGATTGACGAAGGCGCGGCCCTCGGCGCGGCTCTTCAGCCATTCGCGCTTCAGCTGCTGATACCATTTGGCCTGTTTGTCGGCGTCATCGATCCAGATCAGGGCCGGGTCGTATTTCAGCCCCTCGTTCTGCAGGTTCACCATGCCGCCGTCCTGCTTGAGGAAGGCGACGACGCCCATGCGCAGGAAGGGCTTGGCGATGCCGAACACCCAGTGGTCGGACCAGAAGATCTGGGTGATGCGGGTCTTGGTCTCGCTCACCGGCGTCAGGCAGGTCAGGGCCAGCACCTGCTTGGCGCCCACCTGAATATGCTCCCAGCGATAGCCCGGCAGGCGGAAGGTGATTTCGGTCGCAGGCGCCCCGCCCAGCACCTTGTACAGGCGGCTGTTCGAGGACGGCGCATGGCGCACCATGGCCCAGCCGAAGTCGACCGGGGCAAAGGTTTTGGCTTTCTCGTGCATGGAATGCTCGGAGCGCCACCACCACTGCTGGTGGACATAGGGGCCGTGGGCGGGGTCCATCAGGCCGACGACGGCGTGGTCGATATGGCTGTCGAAATCCATCGCCTCGACCAGGCGCGGCTGGCCGACGGCGCCGGGGAACAGCGGCGGTTCCTGATCCGGCTCGGACGGATTGCGGGCGTCGGCCGCCATCCAGACGAAGACCATGCCCTGGCTCTCGCGCACCGGATAGGATCGCACCTTGATGCGGTTGGCCTCGAACGCCTGATCCTCGACCAGCGACGGGATGGCGGCGCAGACGCCATCAGGCCGGAAGCGCCAGCCGTGATAGGGGCACTCGATCGTCTCGCCCTCGCCCGGCTTCTCGACCAGGCGTCCGGCCGACAACGGCGCCGCGCGGTGGGGGCAGATGTCGCGCATGCCATAGACCTCCCCCGCGCGGGTGCGGCCGATCAGCACCGGCTCGCCCATAATCTCATAGCGCTTCAGGCTGGCCACCGGCACGTCGCGCGCCAGGGCGACGAAATACCAGGCGTCGGTGATGAAGCCCTTGCCGAAAGCGGTCGGCGGGGCTTTCGCTTCTGGAGCAGTAGAGGGTGCGGGCGCGGCGTCTGCAGTCATGGCCGCCTTGTAGCAGCAGGGACGGCTGGCCGTCCAAAGGCCATTCCCTTCCTCAGCCGATGAATTAATCTGTCTCAAATTCTCTTTGGGAGAGACGCCTTGATCCGCACCGCCTCCACCGCCTTTTTCGGCGCCGCCGCCCTGTTGCTGGCCGCCGCTCCCGCCGTGGCTCAGGACGGCCATGTCAATCACGCGGCCCACGGCGCGGCGCACGCCGCCTTCGCCTCCGACCGCCTCAGCGTCCGCGTCGACGGACCGGAAGGCGCGCCCGACCTGATCCTGATCCCCGGCCTGTCGTCCTCGCCCGCGGTCTGGCAGCGGACGGTCGATCACCTGGCCGGGCGCTATCGCATCCACCGCATCCACGTCGCCGGTTTCGCGGGCGCCGCGCCTCAAGCCAACGCCCAGGGCGACGCGCCCCAACCGGTCGGCGCCCCCGTGGCCGAAGACATCGCCCGCTACATCCGCGAGCAGCATCTGAACAAGCCCGCCGTCGTCGGCCACTCCATGGGGGGCACCATGGGCATGATGCTGGCCGCGCGTCACCCCGAGCTGGTCGGCAAGCTGATGGTCGTGGACATGATCCCGTTCATGGGCGCCATGTTCGGCGCGCCCGGCGCGACGGCCGAGAGCGTGACCCCCGTCGCCGATCAGATCTGGACCGCCCAGTCGACCAGCCCGCGCGAGGCCTACGTCGCCCAGGCCACGGCCTCCATCAACGGCATGATCAACACCGAAAGCCGCCGCGAAGAGGCGTTGAAGGACATGCGGGGCAGCGACCAGAAAGTCTCGGCCGCCGCCTTCCGCGAACTGGTGACCACCGACCTGCGACCCGAATTGGCCAAGATCACCGCCCCGACCGAGGTGCTCTACGTCAAGTTCAACGACGCCCGCATGACCGACGCGATTACCGACGCCATCTACCAGATGTCGTTCGCGACCCTGCCGGGCGCCAGGCTGAAGCGCATCGACGACAGCGCCCACTTCATCATGTTCGACCAGCCCGACGCCTTCCATGGCGCGCTGGACGCCTTCCTGGCCAAGTGAGCCATCCGGCTGCGGATCGGATCGTCGGCCTCTATCAGGACAAGGCGGCCGACTGGATTCGCGACCGGGGCGTCGTCCTGCGCCGGGATGAAGGCGACTGGAACGAAGCCGCCTGGCTGGACCGCTTCACGCAGGGCTGGCCGCGCGGCGCCCGGGTGCTGGACGTCGGTTGCGGCTCGGGCTGGCCCATGGGCGCCGCCCTGCTGGAGCGCGGGTTCGAGGTCATCGGCCTCGACGCCTCGCCCGGCCTGATCGCCCATGCGCGCAAGACCTTGCCTGGCGGCGACTGGCGTATCGGCGACATGCGCGACGCCTTGCCGGACGACGCTTTTCACGGGGTTCTGGCCTGGCACAGCCTGTTCCACCTGACTCCGGAAGCGCAGACAGCGGTCCTGCCCGCCCTGGCCGCCCGTGTGACGCCCGGCGGCCGGCTGATGTTCACCGCCGGACCCGCCCACGGCGAGGCGATCGGCGAGTGGCGCGGCGAAGCCCTCTATCACGGCAGCCTGGCCCCTGAGGCGTATCGCGCCGCGCTGACCGAGGCCGGACTGGCGGTGGAGAACGGCGGCGGGAACGGCGTCTGACTGGCCAGCCGCGCCATTCTTTCGGCGAAATAGGCGCACACGCTGCCGTGATCGAAAACGGGGGCGTTTTCGCCGGCGACGGGAACGGCTAGGGTCCACGTCGCTGGCATAGAGGGATGTTCATGGCGCGCAACGACCGCGGACCCGACCGCAACGAGCAGGGTGGAGCACGCCCGCGCCGAACCGTCTTCGGCCGCCTGTTCTACTGGGGCGCGGTGCTGGCCGTCTGGGGCCTGATCTTCGCCGTGGTCTTCCTGGCCGTCTTTGCGCGCGACCTGCCGGACACCTCCAGCCTGTATGAAGTCGATCGCCAGCCCTCGATCACCTATCTGGACCGCTCCGGCGCCCTGATCGCGGTGCGCGGCACCCAGATGGCGCCGCCGGTCGATCTGGACGCCCTGCCCGACTACGTCCCCGCTGCCTTCGTGGCCATCGAGGATCGCCGCTTCTATCACCACCCCGGCTTCGATCCGATCGGCATGAGCCGGGCCATGGCCTCGAACCTGAGGGCCGGGCGCGTGGTCCAGGGCGGCTCGACCATCACCCAGCAGCTGGCCAAGAACCTGTTCCTGACGCCTGATCAGAACATGAAGCGCAAGGTGCAGGAGCTGATCCTGGCCGTGTGGCTGGAGATGAAGTTCTCCAAGAAGGAAATCCTCGCCCTGTATCTGAACCGCGTCTATTTCGGCGCGGGCGCCTACGGCATCGAATCCGCCTCGCAGCGCTATTTCGACAAGAGCGCCGACAAGCTGACGGTCGGCGAGGCCGCCCTGCTGGCAGGCCTACTGAAGGCGCCCTCGCGCTATTCCCCCGTCTCCGAAAGCGAGCGCGCCGCGACACGCGCCAACGTCGTGCTGAACGAAATGGTTGAGGTCGGCGCCATCACCCCGGCCCAGCGCGAGGCCGCCGTGGCCGAGCCGGTGCGGGTGTCGAAGACCCTGGCCAGCCAGCACGCCCAATACTTCATCGACTGGCTGGACAAGCAGATCCGCACCCTGGTCGGCGAACCGACCGAGGACATGGTCGTCGAGACGACGCTCGATCTGACCTTGCAGACCGACGCCGAGCGCGCCGTGCGCCGCATCCTGGACCGCGACAAGGGCAAGGGCGTCGAACAGGCGGCCCTGGTCGCCCTGGACGGCGACGGCCGGGTGCGCGCCATGATCGGCGGCGCCTCCTACGGCGACAGCCAGTTCAACCGCGCGGTGGATGCGCGGCGTCAGGCGGGCTCGGCCTGGAAGCCCTTCGTCTATCTGGCCGCCGTCGAGGCGGGCTATACGCCGCAGACCCCGGTGGTGGACCAGCCCGTGACCATCGGCGGCTGGTCGCCGCGCAACTATTCCGGCAATTTCTCGGGCCAGATGACCCTGGCCCAGGCTGTGGCCCAATCGACCAACACGGTCGCGGCCTATGTCGCCGATCAGGTCGGGCGCGACAGCGTGGCCCGCGCCGCCCGTCGCCTCGGGATCTCCAGCGAGATCGGCCTGCAGCCGTCCATGGCGCTCGGCGCCGTCGAGGTCAGCCCGCTGGAGATGGCTCAGGCCTATGACGCCTTCGCCAACGGCGGCCGCCGCGTCGACGCCTATGGCATCAGCCGGATCCGCACGCCGTCCGGCCGCGTGATCTATACCCACGGCCCGTCGGAAGGCGGCCAGGCCATCAATAATCCGCCGCTCTATTACATGAACCAGATGCTGCGCGGCGTCGTCACGTCGGGCAGCGGCCGCTCGGCGGCGATCGGCGGGCGCGATATCGCCGGCAAGACCGGCACCACCTCGGATTACAAGGACGCCTGGTTCGTCGGCTACACCGGCGGCTTCGTCGCCGCGGTCTGGGTCGGCAAGGACGACAACAAGCCGATGGCCCGAGTCACTGGCGGCGCGGCGCCCGCCGCCATCTGGCGCGGCTTTATGGAAGCCGCCCTGCCCAAGCTGGCGGTCCAAGCCATTCCCAACGGTCCGCCCCTGCCCGAAGGCTGGATTCCGCCCGATCCGGTCGGCGATCTGATGGGTCAGGTCGAGGACCCTTACGCCACGGCCACGCCCTACGACGCTCCGCCGCCGGTGATCATCGACGGCCAGGCTCAGCAACCGGTCCAGCCGCAACCGGCGCCGGCGGCCCGGCCCGCCCCGCCGCAGACGCCCCCTGCGCCCCAGCAGGAACGGCGCCCGGACGCGCTGTTCTTCTGACCGACTGGGCGCCCCTCTCCCCTCGGAGCGGGCCGCCTTCTCCCACGAGGGGTGAGGGAGAAGCGTAAGGCGCTCAAGCCGCGAGCGACCGCGTCGCAAGCATAGCGCGCAAAAAGCAGCCTATCGCGGCGCGCGCTTGGCCAGGATGCGTTGCAGGGTGCGGCGGTGCATGCCCAGGCGGCGCGCCGTCTCCGACACGTTGTGGTCGCACAGCTCATAGACCCGCTGGATATGCTCCCAGCGCACCCGGTCGGCCGACATCGGGTTTTCCGGCGGCTCAGGCGCTTCGCCGGTCGACAGCAGAGCCTTGACCACGTCGTCGGCGTCGGCGGGCTTCTGCAGATAGTCGACCGCGCCCGCCTTGACCGCCGCCACGGCCGTGGCGATGGCGCCGTAGCCGGTCAGCATGACGATGCGGGCGTCCTCGCGCCGCTCGCGGATCATCTCGACCACCTTCAGGCCGTTGCCGTCCTCCAGCCGCATGTCCAGGACCGCGAAGGCCGGGACCGACTGGCGCAGGGCGTCGCTGGCCTCGGCCACCGAACCGGCGACAGAGACGACGAACCCGCGCGATTCCAGCGCCCGGCCCAGCCGGGTGCGCAGCGCCTGATCATCGTCCAGCAGCAGCAGGGACTTGTCGTTGAGGGCGGCGATCTGGGTCTCGAGTTCGGACATGAAATTCTCCTGAGGTTTCAGGTCGTGCGTCAACGACGCAGGGTCAAGGGCCAAGCTCGCAACTGCGACATCAGGTTCCGCCGCCATCCATCGCCGAGGCGGTGACTTCCAGCGCCTGACGCGCCCAGCGCACGGAGACGAGGGCGCCGCCGGGCTGGCCCTTGGCGGGCGCGCCCGCGCCGACCGAAACCTTGGCGCCGGTCCGTTCCAGCAGGGTGCGGGCGATGAAGAAGCCCAGCCCCATGCCGCCCTGGCTGGGCGCGATGGGGGCGGTGACCGGGGGCGGCGCGCGTCGTCCCCTGCGCGCCGGGCTGGACGCCGAGGCGATCTGGGCCGCCAGGGCCCGGCGGGCCTTGGCCTGCGGACGGCTGGTCACATAGGGCTCGCCCAGGCGCGGCAGAATCTCAGAGGCGAAGCCGGGGCCGTCGTCGACGATGTCGATCTCGATCCATCCTGCGTCCACCACGGCGGTCAGTTGCACCCGCGCGGTGGCGAAGTCGGCGGCGTTTTCGACTAGGGTGGACAGGCCGTGGACGATCTCGGGCAGGCGGCGCACGCGCGGCACGGGCTGGCCGGGCGGCGCCTTCACGGCGATGTCGAAGTCCAGATCAAAGCCCCGATGCGGCTGGGCCACCTCTTCCAGCAGGGCCTTCAGATCGATGTCGGCGAACAGGGCGTCGCCTTCCTGGGGCTGGGCCGACAACTGCTTCAGGATGGCGCGGCAGCGCTCGGCTTGCTGCAGGATCAGGCCGGCGTCCTCGGCGGCGGGACTGCCGGCGGGGGCGTCCCGCAGCATCTCCTTGGCGACGACCTGTATGGTGGCCAGGGGCGTGCCCAGTTCATGGGCGGCGGCGGCGGCCAGACCGCCCAGGGCCGCCAGCCTCTGTTCGCGCTGCAGCACGTCCTGCGTGGTGGCCAGGGCCAGCTCCAGCTTGTCGGCGTCGGCCGCCACCTTCCACGCATAGCCGGAGGTGAACAGCACCCCGGTCACCAGCGCCAGCCCCAGCCCCAGACGGTAGAGGCCCGGCAGCTCCAGATGCTCATGCAGGCGCCACGGCAGGGGCAGGGACCAGGAGAACAGGAAGCCGACGGCGATCAGGGCCATGATGCCCAGAATGACCGCCTGCCGCGCAGGCAGGGCCGCCGCCGCGATCGTCACCGGCGCGACCAACAACAGGCAGAAGGGGTTGGCCAGACCGCCGGTCAGGGCCAGCAGCGTCGCCAGCTGCAGGATGTCGAAGCCCAGCTGCGCGGCGGTTCTCGGCCCGTCCGGCAGGCTGCCGTCGATGCGCCGCGCCCGCGCCATCGTTGCCAGGTTCATCGCCACGCCCGCGCCGATCACCGTCAGGCACTCCCATAACGGCAAGGGGAAATGCAGGGCGAAATAGGCGGTCAGGATGGCGCAGGTCTGGCCGATCACCGCCAGCCACCGCAGCACGATCAGGGTGCGCAGCGACAGGCCGCGCCCGCGCCGGGGCAGTTCGGGCAGACCGGCCAGCTCGCCGCCCGCCTGGGCCAGGAGGTGCAGCGGGGCGTGCGGCGGTATGGGGGCTTCTGTCGGGCTCACCCCTCTTCTATAGACCGCGCGAGGGGCGGCTGCACGGTATGCCGTGTCGCGCCCGCCCGATGATCAGCGTCGTTCTCGCCTAAGGAGAGGCCATGCCCCGCCGTCCCGTCATCCTGTTCGCCGCCGCCTGCGCGGTCATCGCCCTGGCGCTGGGCCTGATCACCATGGTGGTCGTCGGCGGTCGGCAACAGGCGGCCCAGACGACGGATTCGGCGACGGGCCAGCCCCTGGTCGGCGGCCCCTTCACCCTGACCAATCAGGACGGCCAGGTCGTTGATGAGAAGATTCTGGACGGCAAGTGGAGTCTGGTCTTCTTCGGCTTCACCTATTGCCCCGACTACTGCCCGACCACGCTGGGCGTGCTGAACGCCGTGCAGGAACGGATGGGCGAAAAGGCCAAGGACCTGCAGATCGTCTTCATCAGCATCGACCCTGAGCGCGACACCCCGCAGATGCTGAAGGACTATCTGTCGTCGGACGGCTTCCCCGACGGCGTCATCGGGCTGACCGGCACGCCGGAACAGGTGGCCCAGGTCGCCAGGGAATACCGCGCCTTCTATCAGAAGGTCGGCGAGGGCGAGGGCTACACCATGAACCACGGCCTGACCGTCTATCTGATGGGGCCGGACGGCAAGTTCCGCAGCGCCGTCGCCCACGATCTGGGGCCCAGCCGCACCGTGACCCTGATCGAAAACGCGATGGAGAAGGGCTGATCACCTTTGCCTGAACGCGGCGCGGGCGGGCTTTTTTGCAGCGCATCATCCTGTATGATCGGCGATCCGCATCGGCGGGGGGCCACACTCGGGGTTTCATGCTCTACGCTTTTCACGAGCTCGCCTACCATTCAGCGACGCCGTTCCGGATCGGGGCCCAGATGGCCCGGCAGTTCTGGACCTCTCCGCTCAATCCGGCGGCGGACACGGCGATCGGCCGCACCGCCTATGCCGCCGCCGAGGTGTTCGAAAGCCTGACGCGCCGCTACGGCAAGCCCGACTGGGGCCTTGAGACGATCGAGATCGACGGCAAGCCCGTGCGCACCACCGAACAGGTGGTGTGGTCCTCGCCCTGGTGCCGGCTGGTGCGGTTCGCCCGCAACATCGGCGACCTGAAACGCGCGGGCCGCCCCCCCGCCGCGCCCGCCGTGGTGATCGTGGCGCCGCTGTCGGGCCACTACGCCACCCTGCTGCGCGGCACGGTCGAGACCTTCCTTCAGGACCACGACGTCTATGTCACCGACTGGGCCAACGCCCGTCAGGTGCCGATGCTGGAAGGCCGTTTCGACTTCAACGACTACATCGACCATGTGCGCGACATGCTGGCCGCCGTCGGCCCGCGCGCCCACGTCGTCGGCGTCTGCCAGCCGGGGCCGCCGGTGCTGGCGGCCTGCGCCGTGATGGCCGCCGAGAACGACCCGAACCGCCCCGCCTCCATGACCTTCATGGGCTCCCCCATCGACGCGCGCCTGTCGCCGACGGTGACGAACCAGCTGGCCGAGGAAAAGCCGTTCACCTGGTTCAAGTCGAACATGATCCACACCGTGCCCCTGCCCTATCCAGGCGTGGGGCGGCGGGTCTATCCCGGCTTCGTCCAGCTCTACAGCTTCATGTCGATGAACGAGGACAAACACGTCGACGCCCATCGCCGCTATTTCGAGGATCTGGTGGCGGGCGACGGCGACGGGGTCGAGAAGCACGAGCAGTTCTACGACGAATATCTGTCGGTGCTGGACCTGACCGAGGAATTCTATCTCCAGACCATCGACATCGTCTTCCAGCAGCACCTGCTGCCGCGCGGCCTGTTGCAGCATCGCGGCCAGACGGTGGATCTGACGGCCATCACTGACATCGGCCTGGCCACCATCGAGGGCGAGATGGACGACATCTCCGGCGTCGGCCAGACGCAGGCGGCGCACGGGCTGACGCCCAACATCCCCGACGACCGCCGTCTGCTCTACGTCCAGCCCAAGGTCGGCCACTACGGCGTCTTCAACGGCCGCCGTTTCCGCGAGGAGATCTATCCCCGCGTGCGCGATTTCATCGCCCAGAACGAAGCCCTCAGTGTCGTACCGGAACGGTCAGCGTCTGCCGCTTGAGGGCGGCGGCGCCCTGAGGCTGTCGGTCAATCCGCGCGCGCGGCGGCTGTCGATCCGCATCGACGCCCGCGCCGGCGAGGCCGTGGCCGTGGCCCCCAGCGAGCGGCGCCTTGGCGAGGTCGTGGCCTTCGCCCGCACCAAGGCCGGATGGATCGCCGAACGCCTGGCCGCGCGGGTAGAGACCCTGGCGTTTGAACCCGGCGCCGTCGTCACCTGGCTGGGCCGTCCGGTGCGGCTGGAGGCGAGCGGCGGCGCGGGCGCCGCGCGCCTGATCGAAACGGACGAGGGGCCTGTGCTGCGTTCCGGCGGCCAGGGCGAGGCCTTCTCTCGCCGCATCGAGAACTGGTTCCGCCGGGCTGCGCGCGACTTCCTGACCGAACGCACGCAGGTCCACCTGAAGAGCCTGGGTCAGGGACCGGTGAAGGTGTCCATCGTCGACACCCGCTCGCGCTGGGGTTCGTGCAGCCCGCACAACCGCTCGATCCGCTACTCGTGGCGCGTCATCATGGCCCCGCCCGCCGTGGCCGACTACCTGGCCGCGCATGAGGTCGCCCACCTGGTCCACGCCGACCACAGCCCGGCCTATTGGGCCGTCGTGGCTCGACTGATCGGGGATCATCGCCCGCACCGCCGCTGGCTGCGCGACCATGGCGCGGCGCTGCACGCCGTGGGCGGGTAAGGAGACCCTTCTCCCCTTGAGGGAGAAGGCGGCAGGCGCAGCCTGACGGATGAGGGGTGTGAGCGCAGCGGCTTAAGCGGCTGTTGCAGCGCCCGATCGCTAGAACTTCAGACACCGCGCCGACACCCCTCATCCGAGCGCCTCCGGCGCCCACCTTCCCTCAAGGGGAGGGCGTTATTCGCGCATCGCCCTGAGCGCGCCCAGACGGGCGAAGGCCAGGGTCAGGGCCTTGCGGCGCGCGGGGGCCAGGGGCGTCGCCGGCGCCTCGCGCAGCACCGCCCCGCCGAAGCCGTCGGCCACGATCAGGCCCGGCTCGTCCGGCAGCACGCCCTCGGGAAACTCCGGGGCCACGGCGAAGTAGAAGGCGTCGCAGAACGGCCCGTACTCCTGCCATTTGCGGTCGACGCGATAGTCGTCGATGCCCGACTTCACCTCGCAGATGACAATGTCGCCCTTGGGTCCAAGGGCCATGACGTCGGCGCGCCGCCCGTTAGGCAGGCAGACCTCCAGCAGGGGCGCATAGCCCATGTCGACCAACAGCCGAGCGGCCCCTCGCGTCACCGAGAGGGTGGTTTCGGGGCGGCTGAAGACCAGTTCGAGGTGAAGCGCGGCGGCGGCCATGCGCCCTTATGTTCCCGTTGCGTTCCTACCGCAAGCGCTGCCGGTTCGCCCGCCACTGCTCGCGCGTCTGGCCCCACAGATTGACCTTGTGCTCGTGAAACGGCGGCGGGATCGCGCCCGGCCCGCGATTGGTCGAGCCCAGCCGCTCGGCCAGCTTCTCCGAGGCGCGGTTGTCCGGGTCGATGCAGTGGATGACGTCGGGCCACTCCAGCACGTCGAAGGCGTAGTCCATGGTCGCCGCAGCCGCCTCGAGCGCATAGCCCTTGCCCGTGGCGTCGCGGTGCAGGCTCCAGCCCACTTCCCGGCCCGGCCAGTCATAGGGGTGCAGCGGCCCGATCCGGCCCATCCACAGGCCGGTCGCCTTCTCGATCACCGAGAACATGCCCTCGCCCTGCAGCGCCCACATGCCCGCCACCGAGGCGATGGCGCGCCAAACCTCGTGCCTGGACTGCACCCCGCCGATGAAGCGGGTCGTCTCAGGGTCGCTCATGAAGTCGGCCCAGCGCGGGAAGTCCTCCAGCGTCGGCGGGCGCACGAACAGACGCTCGGTTTCCAGCGTGGGGCCGAGGGGCGAGGTGGGACGCTCGATCACAACAGATACTCCCGCTCCAGGGTGTAGACGCTGCCGTCCCCGGTCAGGATGCTGGAGTAGAGGCCGAAGCGATCCACCCGGATCGGCGGCGACTTCAACAGGTTGTGCCCGGCGATCCAGGCGCCGATGCGGTCGGGGTTCGCCTGGGGCTTCAGATAGGCCAGGGTGACGTGCGGCCGGTATTCGCGCTTCTCCGGCGGGACGCCCGCGCGCTCGCCGGCCGACCGGCAACGCCCGGCCAGGACGTTCAGCGGTTCGGACCGCTCCAACCCGGCCCACAGGGTGTGGCTGCGATGGGCGTCGCCGAAGGCGCCGACGCCGCTCAGGGTGAGCTTAAAGGGCCCCCCGCCCTCGGCGCGGGTCAGCTCGGAGGCCAGGTCGTCGGCTGTGTGCTCGGACGCCTCGCCATAGAAGGCCAGGGTGACGTGCAGGGCGTCCAGCGGCCGCCAGCGGGCGCCGGGCAGGCCGGACTGCCGCCGCGCCAGGGTCTCGGCGACGTCCTCGGGAATGGCGATGGCGGTGAACAGACGTAGCATGCGACCCTTGGTAGCGGGCGGAACCGCCGGCCGGAAGCCCGCTTTTTCTTGCATGGACGCCCCGGCGTGCCGATATTTGAGCCAAAGGTCGGGACCATCCCGGCCGAATGGGAGACTTCTTTCGCGATGAGCGATTTCAACAACGGCTATGCGCGCCCGCTTCCGCAGTCGGCGGACATGTCCGTCGACGCCGGCCTGCGCGCCTTCATGCTGGGCGTCTACAACAAGCTAGCGATCGGTCTGGTCGTCGCCGGCGTCCTGGCCTACGTCACCGGCAACGTCCCCGCCGTGCAGCAGCTGCTGTTCGCCCGCATGCCGGACGGCCGCATCGGCCTGACCATGCTGGGCATGATCATCCAGTTCTCGCCGCTGGTCATGCTGTTCGGCTCCATGTTCTTCATGAAGAACCCGACGGCCAAGGGCGTGAACATGCTCTACTGGGCCGTGGTCGCCACCATCGGCGCGGGTCTGGGCGTGCTGTTCCTGCGCTATACGGGCGGTTCGCTGGCCTCGACCTTCTTCGTCACCGCCGCCGCCTTCGCGGGTCTGAGCCTGGTCGGCTACACGACCAAGAAGGACCTCAGCGGCATGGGCACCTTCCTGATCATGGCCCTGATCGGCCTGATCCTGGCCATGCTGGTCAACGCCTTCCTGGTGAAGTCGGGCATGTTCGGCCTGGTGATCTCGGGGCTGGGCGTGCTGATCTTCTCGGGCTTGATCGCCTATGACACCCAGCGTCTGAAGATGACCTACTACGCCCTGGGCGGCGACAAGAACGCCATGGGCGTGGCCACGGGCTTCGGGGCCCTGAGCCTGTTCATCAACTTCATCAACCTGTTCCAGTTCCTGCTGGCCTTCATGGGCGGCAGCCGCGAATAGAGGCTTTGTGAGCGCGCTATGGCCGTGACGCGGTCACGGCCGACTTGAGCGCGAAGGGCGATAGTCCAAGAAAGAATGAGGCCCCCACGGCGACGTCGGGGCCTTTTTCTTTGGAATTGGCGCCATTGCCTCCGTCATCCTCGGGCTTGACCCGAGGATCGAGCCACGCTGCGTCCTCGACCGTCTATGCCTCGCGCGAAGACAACCCGATCCTCGGGTCAAGCCCGAGGATGACGGCGGAGAGAGGGGTTGAGGCTGACGGCAAGGAGAGGTCGAGGACGAGGGGCGAGACCGCCCTACTCCACCACCGTGAACTTCCGACTGTCGAACACGCGCAGCACCTGGGCCAGATCGCGGCCGCGTTTCAGCACATGGCCGCCCTCGCCGATCACCGCCCACTGGCCCTGTTTCAGGCGCAGGGCGGGGCGTTTCTCGATGCGATAGACGGGCGCGTCGCCGTGGCGGCGGAAGACGGCGAACTCGGCGTGCTCCCTGGCCCCGGCCATGGCGTAGTCGCGCCATTCGCCCGCCGCCACCATCCGCCCATAAACCCGCAGCATCTGGTCCAGTTCGCGGCGGTCGAAGAAGACGGGACCAGCCTGCGGCTGTGCGTGCGAACTGTCGGCGTCGAAGCTCATGACGTCAACTTAGGCCGACGGCGGGTAAACGCCAGCGTCAGCACTCACTTGTCACCCGCCGCGCGCCCGTCCAAAAGGCGGATCAAGTTCTAGATACGGAGACGAACCCATGGCGACGAGCGAAGGCTGGGACATGCCCACCGGCGAACTCATGAAGGGCAAGAAGGGCCTGATCATGGGGGTGGCCAACTCCAACTCCATCGCCTGGGGCATCGCCTCGCAGCTGGCCGCCCAGGGCGCCGAGCTGGCCTTCACCTATCTGGGCGAGGGTCTTGAGCGCCGCGTGCGCCCGCTGGCCGAAAGCGTCGGCGCCAAGCTGCTGATCCAGGCTGACGTCACCGACGACGCCTCGATGGACGCCGCCTTCGCCGAGCTGGAGAAGGAGTTCGGCACGATCGACTTCGTCGTCCACTCGGTGGCCTTCGCCAACAAGGACGAGCTGAAGGGCTCCTTCGTCGACAACACCACCCGCGACAGCTTCCTGCTGGCCATGAACATCTCGGCCTTCAGCTTCGTCGACGTGGCCAAGCGCTCGGCCAAGCTGATGCCCAACGGCGGCTCGATGATCACCCTGACCTACCTCGGCTCCGAACGGGTCATCCCGAACTACAACACCATGGGCGTGGCCAAGGCCGCGCTGGAAGCCGCCACCCGCTATATCGCGCGCGATCTCGGTCCGAAGGGCATCCGCGTCAACGCCATCTCGGCGGGCGCCATGCGCACCCTGTCGCTGGCGGGCATCGCCGGCGGGCGCGGCCTGCACTCCAAGTCGGCGCAATTCTCGCTGATCAAGGAAGAGACCTCGATGGAAGGCGTCGCCGGCGCCGCCCTGTGGCTGTGCTCGGATCTGGGCCGCTCGACCACGGGCGAAGTCGTCCACGTCGACGCCGGCTTCCACGCCGTCGGCCTGCCGGACGACATGGAGGGCTGAGCCAGCCTCGCCTGAGCGGAAATCAGGGCCGTCGGCGAACCGACGGCCCTTTTCTTTGCCCCTCTTCCGGTGGTGCGCAGCCCAGCCTAGCTTGGGCGCATGAATTCCTTGCGCCTGCCGCCCCCCGCCAGCTTCTCCGCCGCCGCCGTGGCCACGATCGTCGGTTTCGGCGGCACGGTCGCCCTGGTGGTGCAGGCCGGACAGGCGATGGGCGCCTCGCCCGAACAGATCGTCTCCATGGTCACGGCGCTGTGCCTGGGCATCGCCGTGCCGGGCGCCTTGCTCAGCTGGCGGCTGAAGACGCCGGTCATCCTGGCCTGGTCGACGCCCGGCGCCGCCCTGCTGGCGGCTTCGACGCTCGGCCTGGGGTGGAGCACCGCCGTCGGCGCCTTCGTCCTGGCCGGCGTGATGATGACGCTGACGGGGATGATTCCGGCCCTGGGTCGGCTGGCCGAGCGCATCCCCGCGACCGTCGCCTCGGCCATGCTGGCGGGCGTGCTCCTGCCTTTCTGCCTCAAGCTGTTTTTGGTGTTTCCGAGCGATCTGGCCCTGGCCGGGGGCCTGCTGCTGGTGTTCCTGGTCATGCGCCGCCTGGCGCCCGCCTGGGCCCTGCCCGCCGTCCTGGTCGCCGCCTTCGCGGTCCTGGCCTGGCGGGGCCAGTTGGGCTTGCCGCAGGGGAGCGGCCTGTTCGGCAGCCTGTCGCCGGTTCGGCCCGCCTTCGACTGGAAGGCGGCGGTCAGCCTGGCCCTGCCGCTGTATCTGGTGACCCTGGCCTCGCAGAACCTGCCGGGGCTGGTGGTGCTGAGGGCCGCCGGCTACGCGCCGCCCACCGGAAAACTGATCTTCTGGGGTGGCCTGACCAGCACGCTTCTCGCCCCCTTCGGCGCGCATGGGGTCAACCTGGCCGCCATCACCGCCGCCATCTGCACTGGGCCGGACGCCCATCCTGACCCCGCGCGGCGTTGGACCGTGGGGGTGATCTACGGCCTCTTCTACTTGGTCGTCGCCCTGTTCGCCGCGCCCCTGGCCGGCCTGTTCATCGCCATGCCGACGGGGGCGCTGGCGCTCCTGACCGGCCTGGCTCTGATCGCTCCGTTGACGGGGTCGCTGAGCGGCATGATGAGCGCGCCCGAAGATCGCGAGGCGGCCGTGCTGACCTTCGCCGCCACGGCGTCGGGCATGGTGCTGTTCGGGGTGGGTTCGGCCTTCTGGGGCCTGGCGGTCGGCTTCATCGCCCTGGCCGCGCGTCGCTGGATTGGCGCGCGCTGAACACCCGGCGACAGGGATAGCGGTCGCGAACGCGCAGCCCGAAGAAGCGCCCCTTTGACGACGCCTGCGCCAGACCCTTGGCCACCTCCGGCGGCACGTCGTCGTAGTCGTAGACGGCGCCCGAGACGAAGGTCAGCCGCAATCGACGGGCGGCCTCGTCATAGCTGAAGCGGCGGATGACGCTGGACGGCATAAGGGGAGAACGGCCAGCCGGCGTCTCGGCTCCCCCTCACGCACCCGTGTTCGGCGGGGCATTGACGAGCGAAGCGACTATGTCAGCTTGACCTTGGGCCGACTGGGGCCTGCGAAGCGAGGCGATCATGGCGCACAAGTTCGAGGTCTACCAAGACAAGGCCGGCGAGTTCCGCGTCCGGTTCAAATACAACTCGGAGGTCATCTTCTCGACCGAGGGCTATTCCGACAAGTCGGGCGCCAAGCGGGCCATAGAGTCGATCAAGAAGCACGTCGGCGACGCCCCGACCGAAGAAGTCTAGGTCGACGCGGGGCCGCGGCGTCGCGCCCCCGCCTCCATTTACGATCGCGCCGGGATCTCCAGCCCGCGCTGCACCGCCGGACGCGCCAGGCCCCGCTTCAGCCAGGCGCCGACGCGCGGGAAGTCGGAAAAGCCGACCAGATCGCCCGCCTCATAGAAGCCGATCAGGTTGCGCACCCAGCCCAGGATGGCGATGTCGGCGATGGTGTAGTCGGCGCCCATGATCCAGTCGCGACCCTCGAGCCTTCCCTCCAGCACGCCCAGCAACCGCTTGGACTCGGCGACGTAGCGATCGCGCGGCCGCTTGTCCTCGTACTCGCGCCCGGCGAACCTGTGGAAGAAGCCCAGTTGGCCGAACATCGGGCCGATGGCCGCCATCTGGAAGAAGACCCACTGCAGCGTCTCATAGCGCGCCGCCGGATCGGCGGGCAGGAAGCGCCCCGTCTTCTCGGCCAGATAGACCAGGATGGCGCCGGATTCGAACAGGGGCAGCGGCTTTCCGCCGGGGCCGTCGGGATCGATGATGGCGGGGATCTTGCCGTTGGGGTTCAGAGACAGAAACTCCGGCGTCCAGGTCTCATCCTTGCCGATGTCGACCAGATGGGCCTCATAGGGCAGACCCAGCTCCTCCAGCAGGATCGACACCTTCACCCCATTGGGCGTCGGCAGCGAATAGAGCTGAAGTCGGTCCGGATGCTGCGGCGGAAACTGACGGGTGACGGGGAAGGCGGACAGGTCGGCCATGGAACGCTCCGGCTGGTGTGACCCTGTCCATGTCGGGAACCGTAAGACGATCCGCAACCGCCCATGCGGCGAATGTCCGCGCGTCAGTCTTCGTCGCGGTCGCTGACTTCGGTCGGGCGGACGATGCGCAGCCAGCCTTCATTGATGTGCAGTTCCGGCGCCGTCTCGCGGGTGAAGGGCAGGTACCAGGTCGGACCGCCCTCGGCCGGGGCGATCTCCAGCATGTCGTCGGCGCCGAAGTTCTGGACCGACTTGACCTTGCCCAGCACCACGTCGGCCGGATCACGCCCCTCCAGGCCGACCAGGTCGGTCAGGTAGAACTCGTCCTCCTCCGGCTCCGGCAAGGCGTCGCGCGTGACGAACAGCTTCTGGCCGCGCCGGGCGTCGGCCTCTTCCTTGGTGGCGATTTCCTTGACCCGCGCCACCACGCCCGCCTTGTCCGGCCGGGCCGAGATCAGCGTCAGCGCCGGCTTGCCGTCGGCGCCCAGAAGCGGCGAATAGCCGACCAGGGCCATGGGGTCGGCGGTATAGGCGCTGATGCGCACCTCGCCCTTCACGCCGAAGGCGCCGCCGATCTGGCCCACCAGGATCAGTCTGTCTTCGTTGCTCATACCGGGCTCCGTTTACCGATGCGATGGGGTCCAGATAGCAGAAAAGCAGCGCCCCGAAAGGACGCTGCTTTCCCGTTTCAACCGGCCGCAGCCGGATGAAAAGTAAGGCTTAGGCCTGCTCTTCGGTCGCCTCAGCGGCGGCTTCGGCAGGCGCTTCAGCCGCAGGGGCTTCTTCAGCCGGAGCTTCTTCCACGGCCGGAGCGGCGGCAGCGGCGGCGGCGGCCTCAGCGGCCTCGGCCTTGGCGGCGGCTTCGGCTTCCAGGCGGTCGGCTTCGCGCTGCGCGCGCTCGGCGGCGCGTTCCTGGGCCTTCTTGCCCGGCTCGGCCTTCTTCGGGTTGTTGCCCTGGACCCACTGGACCTTGCCGGCCAGCGCTTCGTCCTGGCTCTGGCTGATGAAGCGGGCGACGCGGTCGGTCGGCTGGGCGCCCTTGGCGAGCCACTCGGCGATGCGGTCGGCCTTCAGGACGATGCGCGGGGTGGCGCTGTCCTTGGGCAGCATCGGGTTGTAGCTGCCGACGCGCTCGATGAACTTGCCGTCGCGCGGGGCGTGCGAGTCGGCGATGACGATGTGGTAGTAGGGGCGCTTCTTGGCGCCGCCGCGGGACAGACGAATCTTCAGCATTTTCAGTCTCTTTCTAGAAAGGCGTTAGTTCTTTTTGGGGAAGCCCGGCAGACCCGGAAGGCCCCCCGGAAGTTGTCCGCCGCCCAGACCCGCCAAGCGGTCCTGAATGGCTTTCATTTCATCGTCCGAGGGTTCCGGCATCTTGCCGCCGCCCAGGGCCTTCAAGCGGTTCATGTCCTTACCGCCGCCGCCTATGCCGGGCAGGCCGCCCATCATGGAGGCCATTTTCTGCAGGTTCTTGCCGCCGCCCTTGGACAGGGACTTGACCATGTCGGCCATCTGCCGGTGCTGCTTCAGCAGGCGGTTGATGTCCTGGACCTCGACGCCGGCGCCCTTGGCCACGCGCTTCTTGCGGCTGGCGTTCAGCAGGTCCGGCTTCTTGCGCTCGGCCTTGGTCATGGAGTTGATGACGGCCAGTTGGCGGTCGATCATCTTGTCCGAGACGTTGTTCTCGGCCATCTGGTTCTTCAGCTTGGCCACGCCGGGCAACAGGCCCATGATGCCCTGAAGACCGCCCATCTTCTTCATCTGGTTCAGCTGGCCCGCCAGGTCGTCCAGGTCAAACTGACCCTTGGCCAGCTTGCGGGCCATCTTCTCGGCCTTGGCCTGGTCCAGCTCGCCCGCAGCCTTCTCGACCAGGGCGACGATGTCCCCCTGACCCAGGATGCGGCCGGCGACGCGGCGGGCGTCAAAGACGTCCAGCGCATCGACCTTTTCGCCCGCGCCCAGATATTTGATCGGCAGGCCGGTGACGGCGCGCATCGACAGCATGGCGCCGCCGCGCCCGTCGCCATCGGCGCGGGTCAGCACCAGACCGGTCAGCGGCAGGCGTTCGTGGAAGGCGGCGGCGGTGCGCACGGCGTCCTGACCGGTCAGGCTGTCGGCGACCAGCAGGGTCTCGACCGGCTTGGCGATCTGCGCGACCTCGGCCACCTCGTTCATCAGCCCTTCGTCCAGGGTGATGCGGCCGGCGGTGTCGAGGATCAGGACATCGAAGCCCTGCAGCTTGGCCGATTGCAGCGCGCGGCGGGTGATCTGGACCGCGCTCTCGCCGGCCACGATGGGCAGGGTCGCGACCTCGATCTGCTGGCCCAGGGTGGCCAGCTGCTCCATGGCCGCCGGACGACGCGTGTCCAGCGAGGCCATCATGACCTTCTTCTTGTCGAACTTCGACAGGCGCAGGGCCAGCTTGGCCGAGGTCGTCGTCTTGCCCGAGCCCTGCAGACCGGCCATCAGCACGACGGCGGGCGGGGTCGCATTGGTGTTCAGCGGAACCGGCTCTTCGCCGCCCAGCATGTCGACCAGGCCGTCATAGACGATCTTGATGACCTGATCGGCGGGCTTGACCGCGCGGATGACGTCCTCGCCGGTCGCGGCCGTCTTGGCGCGGGCGATGAAGTCCTTGACGACCGGCAGGGCGACGTCGGCCTCGAGCAGGGCGACGCGGACCTCGCGCAGGGCCTCCTCGACATCCTTTTCGGACAGGGCGCCGCGGCCGGTGATCCGGTCGAATACGCCTGTCAGCCGCTCGTTCAGAGCCTCAAACATTCAAACCCTTTCATGCGCCTGGGCCTTGGCCTCCGTGAGCAGCGCCCATAGGCGGGCGACCTCTGCGAACGATCACGTCGACAGAGGCCCTCTCCCGCCTCGTCCTGAAGAAAATCAGGGGTCGTGCGGGTGGAGGCGCAGGTTCAATTGCGCCGGAAGTCGCGGCTTATGGCGGAAAAGCAAGGCGATGTCGACTCCGTTCTCAAGACGAAAGGCGACCGCTCAGGGGGTTGGCGCGTTGCCTCGTGGACTAGCGCACCGGGATCACCCTGATACGGCTTCGCTTCCGGCCTCGCCCTTGAGAGACAATCCATGAGCCAGACTTCGGAATTTCCCCACGACCGCCTCCGCGATGAGGTTCGGCTTCTGGGCGCCCTGCTGGGCGAGGTGATCCGCGACGAGGGCGGACAGGCGCTCTACGACCGGATCGAAGCCGTGCGAAAGGCGTCCGTCGCCTATCACCGCGACCCGGCCTCGGACGATGCTTCGGAACTGGAGCGTCTGCTGGGCGACCTGTCGCTGGATCAGGCCATCGGCCTGACGCATGGTTTCGCCGCCTTCTCCCTGCTGGCCAATGTCGCAGAGGACCGGGCGGGCAAGCGCCGCGCCCAGGCCCAGGCCGAGGCGGGAGAGCGGGCGGACACCCCCGAAGGCGTGCTTAAACGACTGGCCGAAGCGGGCGTCGACAGGGGCGCGGTGCGCGACCTTCTGAGCCGGGCCCTGATCTCGCCGGTGCTGACCGCCCACCCGTCCGAGGTGCGCCGCAAGAGCGTCATCGACCGCACGGCGGCGGTCGGCGAACTGCTGGACGGCTGCGACCGCGACGGGATCGCCTGCGATCCCGAAACGCTGAAGGCGGCCCTGCGCCGTCAGATCGTCATCCTGTGGGCCACGCGGCTGACCCGCGCCTCGGCGCCGGTGGTGCAGGACGAGATCGACATCGTGGTCGACTGGCTGCGGCGCATCTTCCTGCATGTCGCCCCGGCCCAGCTGGCCGAATGGCGGCGCCTGCTGGGGGCGCCCGATCTGACGCCCTTCGTGCGCATCGGCTCCTGGGTCGGCGGCGACCGCGACGGCAACCCGAACGTCGACGCCGACACCCTGCGCGCCGCCTTCCGCAGTCAGGCCCGCGCCGCGCTCGGCTTCTATCTGGACGAGGTGCACGCCCTGGGCGCCGAGCTCAGCCTGTCCATCGACCTGACCCGCGTCACGCCCGAACTGGCCGCCTTGGCGCAAGGCTCGGGCGACGCCTCCATCCAGCGCGCGGACGAACCCTATCGCCGGGCGCTCAGCCAGATCTACGCCCGCCTGTCGGCCGCCTATCCGGCCCTGACCGGCGAGCCGACGCCGCGTCCGGCCCGATTTAAGGCTCCGCCCTATGACGGTCCCAACGCCTTCCGCGCCGACTTGAACATCCTGCACGACAGTCTGGTGCGGACCCACGGCGCCGTCTTCGCCGACGACCGACTAGCGCGACTGATCACGGCGGCGGACGTGTTCGGCTTCCACATGGCGACGCTGGACCTGCGCCAGAACTCCGACGTGCATGAGCGCGTGGTCGCCGACCTGCTGAAGGTCGCGGGCGTCTGCCCCGACTACGCCGCCCTGGACGAAGCTGAGCGGCTGGCCGTGCTGGCGCGCGAGCTGACCAGCCCGCGCCCCCTGTTCTCTCCGTATGCGGACTATGCCCCCGAGACGCTGAAGGAGCGCGCCATCCTTCAGGCCGCCGCCGAGGCTCTTTCGACGTTCGGCCCGCAGGCGATCCGCACCCACATCGTGTCCAAGACCGACGCCGCTTCGGACATGCTGGAGGTCTATCTGCTGCTCAAGGAAGTCGGCCTCTACGACCCGGCCGACGCGGCCGCCTGCCCCATCCAGGCCGCGCCCCTGTTCGAGACCATCGACGACCTGCGCGCCGCCCGCGCCACGCTTGAGCGGGTCCTTGCCGAGCCGTCCGCCCGCGCCGTGGCCGAGGCGCGCGGGGTGCAGGAGGTGATGATCGGCTATTCCGACAGCAACAAGGACGGCTCCTACCTGACCTCGGGCTGGGAGTTGCACGAGGCCTCGCGCGCCCTGCTAGAGGTCACGCGCGCGGCGGGGGTGCGGCTGCAGCTGTTCCATGGGCGCGGCGGCGCCGTGGGGCGCGGCGGCGGATCAAGCTTCTCGGCCGTGCTGGGCCAGCCCGCCGGGACGGTGGCGGGCCGCATCCGCGTCACCGAACAGGGCGAGGTCATCGCCAACAAATACGGCGAGCCGGAGGTGGCCCAACGCAACCTCGACGCCCTGACCTGCGGGACGCTGCTGGCCTCGCTGGGGCCGCAATCGGACGCCGGCTACAGCGCGCGCTATGGCGAAACGGCCGCGCGCCTGTCGGCCGCCTCGATGAAGGCCTATCGGGCCCTCGTCTATGAGACGCCGGGCTTCGTCGACTATTTCCGCGCCGCCACCCCCATCGCCGAGATCGCCGACCTGAAGATCGGCTCGCGCCCGGCCAGCCGCACCGCCTCGCCCGCCATCGAGGACCTGCGCGCCATTCCGTGGGTGTTCAGCTGGTCGCAGTCGCGGGTCATGCTGCCCGGCTGGTACGGCTTCGGCTCGGCGGTTCGGGGCGAAGACCCGGCCGAACTGCGCGCCATGGCCGAAACCTGGCCCTTCTTCCGCACCGTCATCCAGAACATGGAGATGGTCATGGCCAAGGCCGACATGGCCGTCGCCCGGCGCTACGCCGGCCTGGTCCCCGACCCCGCTCTGGCCGAGCGCATCTATGCTTCTATCCGCGCCGAATGGGACCGCACCGTCGCCGCCGTCCTGTCCATCACCGGCCAGGACGCCCTGCTGGGCGGTCAGCCCGAACTGGACCGGCTGATCCGCCAGCGGATGCCTTATGTCGAGCCGCTGAACCATGTTCAGATCGAGCTGATCCGCCGCCGCCGCGCAGGCGACGATGATCCGCGCGTCAGCAACGGCATCCTTCTGGCCATCAACGGCGTGGCGGCAGGCCTCAGAAACAGCGGTTGAGGAAGGCCGCCTTGCGGCCCTCAGATGACGCGCCGGTAAGGTGACCCATTCTTATGCGAGCGTCGCAAATCAGCCTTTGAACGAACTCCGTTCCGCTTGAAACGCCGCGTGATCTCCCAGCCGTCGTCGCCGCAGCGCGACTTTAAAAAGGTTGGAAGCCCATGCTCAGGATCATTTGTTCAGCCGCCGTTCTTTTGGCCTCGGCAGGGGCCGCCTCGGCGGACAGCCGCCTCGCCATCGACGTCCGCGACCTGGCTTCGCGGGAAGGCGCGGCAGCCTTCGACCGCGACGTGATGCGCGCCGCCCGTCGTCTCTGCCAGAGATACAGCGGCGTCGCCCGCATCCGCTGCCTGGCCGGCGTGCGCGACGAGGCGCTAGAAAAACTGCCGCAGTCGGCCCGGCTGACCTATGCGCAGGCGCGCGCACGGGCAGGATGAATCACAGCCAACGCGTCCGCTTGAAGGTGACGTACAGGCCGATGCAGATGGCGACGATGAAGGCCAGAACGGCCGGATAGCCATAGGTCCAGCGCAGCTCCGGCATGTGTTCGAAATTCATGCCGTAGATGCCCGCCACCGCCGTCGGCGTGGCCAGGATGGCGGCCCAGGCGGCGAGCTTGCGGGTGATGACGCCCTGGCGCTGCTGCTCCAGCAGGTTGGACACCTCAAACACCGAGGCCAGAATGTCGCGCAGGCCCGCCGCCCGGCTGGAGACGCGGCGCACATGGTCGGCCACGTCGCGGAAATAGGGCCGCACCTCGCGGTCGATGCAGGGCAGGTCCAGCGACTGCAGCTTGACGCTGACTTCCTCCATCGGCCCCAGCACCCGGCTGAACTTCACCAGTTCGCGGCGCAGCTGGAACAGGCGGGTGATGTCGGCGCGCGACAGAAAGCTGTCCAGGGCCACCTGCTCCATCTCCAGCACCTTGTCCTCGATGGCGTCGATGATGGGGATGTAGCCGTCGACGATGAAGTCCAGCACTCCGTGCAGGATGAAGTCCGGGCCGTGGCTCAGCTGGTGGGGCGAGGCCTCCAGCTGGGCGCGCAACTGGGTGTGGGCGCGGGCCGAACCGTGGCGGATGGTGATGACGTAGTTGGGGCCGATAAAGACGTGAGTCTCGCCGTACAGGATGCGGTCGCCCTTGGCCTGGGCCGTGCGGGCGACGATGAACAGTTCGGAGCCATAGACCTCCAGCTTGGGGATCTGGTGCGCCGTCAGGGCGTCCTCGACCGCCAGGGGGTGCAGGTGAAAACGTCGGACCAGGACATCGAACTCATCGTCCGTCGGCTCATGCAGGCCGATCCACAGGTATTCGCCCTTGGCCAGGGTCAGGCCCTGATCCGTCAGCGGCGCCGCGCGCACCCGCTTGCCGTCCTTGTAGACGTAGGAGGCGACGACGCTCATGGGCGCTCCTTCAACTGAATAGCCAAGGCTTACGCCACCCCGGCCGAAATAGAAAAGGCCCGGCGGATTCCTCCGCCAGGCCCTCTCTTTGGTTGTGCCGCGGTCAGAAGGCTTTCGCCTTGGCTGCTTCGCGCCGCCCTTCGGGTCTCGCCCCGACGCGGCCCTAGGCGCCCAACGGCCTCAAGTAGCCCGAAGGGCGGTAGGCCCACTCTTAAGAAGTCGGGAAGCCGCGCACCTTCAGCAGGGCCGCCACGTCCGGATTGCGGCCGCGGAACTGGCGATAGGCGTCGCCGCGGTCGGTGGTGTTGCCCGGCGCCAGGATGATCGACTTGAAGCGGCCGCCGATCTCCGGGTTGAAGACGTCGCCGGACTCCTCGAAGCAGGCCCAGGTGTCGGCGTCCATCACTTCCGACCACAGGTAGGAATAGTAGCCGGCCGAATAGGCGTCCGAGGTGAACAGGTGATTGAACTGCGGCAGGCGGTGCCGCATCACGATCTCCTTGGGCATGCCCAGACGGTCCAGCGAGGCTTTCTCGAAGGCGGCGATGTCGGTCGGCGGCGTCGCCTGCGTGTGCAGGTCCATGTCGACCAGGGCCGAGGACAGGTAGCTGACGGTGGCGTAGCCCTGGTTGAAGGTCGAGGAGGCCTCGATCTTGTCCACCAGCGCCTGCGGCATCGGCTGGCCCGTCTCCACGTGCTTCATATAGCCGTCGAGGATGGGCCGGGTCAGCACCCAGTGCTCATGCACCTGCGACGGATATTCCACGAAGTCGCGCGGCGTGTTGCCGAACGACGGATAGGTCACCACCGACGAGAAGTAGTGCAGGGCGTGGCCGAACTCGTGGAACAGGGTCTCGGCGTCGTCCAGCGAGATCAGCAGGGGCTGGCCCTCCGGCGCCTTGACGAAGTTGTTGTTGTTCGAGGCCAGGATCGGCTTGGAGCCGGTCAGCTGCGAGAACGACCGATAGGTGGTCATCCAGGCGCCCGAACGCTTGCCCGGACGGGCGAAGTCGTCGGCGTAGAACAGGCCGATCAGCTTGCCGGTGGCCTTGTCCGTGACCTCATAGGTGGTCACGTCCGGCTCGAAGGTCGAGACGGTCCCCTTGGCCAGCGGCTTGAAGACGAAGCCGTACAGGCGTTCGGCCATGTAGAAGGAGGCCGCGCGCACGGCGTGCAGTTCGAAGTAGGGCTTCAGCTCGTTCTGATCGAGGTCGTACTTCGCCTTCCGCACCTTCTCGGCGTAGTAGAGATAGTCCCACGGCTCGATGTCGTGACCGGCGATCGCCTTCATGTCGGCGACTTCCTCGGCGACGCGGGCCTTGGCCGGGGCCCAGACGCGCTGCATCAGGTCCATCGCCGCGGCCGGGGTCTTGGCCATCGTGTCTTGCATGCGCCATTCGGCGTGGTTGCCGAAGCCCAGCAGCTTGGCGCGCTGCTGACGCAGGGCGACGATACGGGCGATGGTCGACTTGGTGTCGTTGGCGTCGCCGTTGTCGCCGCGCTTGACGAACTTGGTCCAGACCTGCTGGCGCAGCGCGCGGTCGTCGGCGAAGGTCAGGAAGGGATCGACGCTAGAGCGGGTGTTGACGATGGCCCAGCCCTGGACGTTGCGCGAACGCGCGGCGGCGGCGGCGGCGGCCTTGTTGGAGTCCGGCAGGCCCTTCAGCCCGGCCTCATCAGTGATGACGGTCCAGGTGTTCTCGTCGGCCACGACCTTCTGGCCGAAGCTGGTGAAGGCGTTCGACAGATCGGTGTTGATGCGGCCCAGCTCGGCCTTGCCCGCGGCGTCCAGGGCGGCGCCGTTGCGCACGAAGGCGTCGCGGCTGCGCTCGGCCAGACGCTTCTGCTGGGCGTTCAGGCCTGCGGCGTCAGCGCCGTCGGCTACGGCCTTGATGCGGGCGAACAGCTTCTCGTTGAAGGTGATCTCGTCCGAGGCGGCCGACAGGATCGGCGACAGCTCGGTTTCCAGCACGTCCCACTGCTCGCCGCCGATGTTCGAGGTCATGACGCTGAACACGTTCATGGCGCGGTCCAGCGGCTCGCCCGCCATCTCCATCGCCGCCATGGTGTTGGCGAAGGTCGGGGCTTCGGCGTTGTTCGCGATGGCGGCGATGTCGGCGCGTTGCAGTTCGATGCCTTCCAGGATGGCTTCGCGCATCTTGGGCGCCGTCACCTTGTCCCACGGCGGCACGCCTTCATACGAACCGGTCCAGGGCTGCAGCAGCTCGGCGCGCGGCGCGGTCGCCGGCAGGACGGCGCGGGCGATCCGGGCCTCATCGGCGGTCGTCAGGGCGGCGACGGCGCCGCTCACCGCGTTCTCCACGGCCCCGGCCGAAGCGCAGCCCGACAGGGCGAAGAGGCTCGCGCCTCCGATGAGAAGATGGCGTCTGTGCATCCAGGTCTCCCAACCATAGCTGTTTTGGACATCCTTCGGCGCAGGGTCCGAGAGCGTCCCATAAATCCGGTTTAGTCCTAAGTATTGGACGGCGAAACCCCGCAGGTCTAAAGGCCGCTGCATGGCGATAGGCGTTTTCGACTCCGGCGTGGGGGGCCTGACGGTCCACCGCGAACTCACGACCCGCTTTCCGACGCGGGACTTCATCTATCTGGGCGATCAGGCGCACGCCCCCTATGGCGGGCGCGGCGGCGAGGACATCGTCGAACTGACCCGCGCCGGATGCGAGCGCCTGTTCGAGGCGGGCGCCTCGATCGTCGTGCTGGCCTGCAACACGGCCTCGGCCATTGCGCTGCGCCGTCTGCAGCAGACCTGGATTCCGGGGATGCGCGAAAAGCTGGGCCGTCCGGTCAACGTGCTGGGCATCATCGTGCCCACCATCGAGGCGGCCACCGGCCTGCCCTGGTCCTATGAGGCCGAACGCAACGGGCGGCTGGAAGGCGAGAAGAAGCAGGCCATCGACGTCACCGGCGTCTTCTGCACCGCCGCCACCGCCATGAGCCGCGTCTATGAGATCGAGATCGACAAGCGCCGCGACGACCTGGCGGTCTTCACCGAGGCCTGCCCCGGCCTGGCGGGCCTGATCGAACTGGGCGCCCCGCCCGAGGAGTTGAAGGTGGTCATCGACGACCACGTCGACGCCTTGCGCCGCCGGATCGGCCGCCATCCGGACAAGGCCGTCCTGGGCTGCACCCACTATGAGATCGTGGCCGACCTGTTCGCCCAGGCCCTGCCGCCCGGCGTCCAGATCATCAGCCAGCCCGCCGCCGTCGCCGACTCGCTGGAGCGCTATTTCGGGCGCCATCCGGAATATGAGTTGGGCTCCTCGGCCCGCCGCGACTTCCTGACCACCGGAACGCCCGGCCCGCAATCGGACCTGGTCGCCCAGTTCTGGGGCGCGCCCCTGACGTTCGAGGCGGCCTAAGACGCCCCGCCGCTATTCCGCCGATCGCGTCGCATTACGACGCTGGCCGAAGGTCGGCGCCCGCTCCTTCTGCTGCGCCCAGTAGGCCGGGCCGTCGTCCGGCTTGAACATGGTGCGCGGCACGCCGTTGCGGTCGACCACGGCGAAGGTGTTGGTCGCGGCCTGATAGAAGAGGGTGTCGCCGTTGGCGCGCTTCACCGTCTCGGTTCCCTTCGGCGTCGCCTCGGTGAAGCTCCGCACCTTCTGCAGGTAGTCGTCGGCCGAGCGGGCGCCGAAGTCGGCGCCGTTTCGCTCATACAGCCGCTGCACCTTGGCGTCGGCGGTCTCGCGCCGGTTGGCGGTGACGGCGGGTTTGGCCGCTTCCGGCGGCGCGGCGGCCGCCGCATCGTCCGGCCCGCTCGCCGAGATCAAGCCGACCGGCTCGGCGGCGCTACGATCGCGCGTCTCTACCGCCGAACCGCCGCTATCGCATCCCGCCAGAGCCAGAACCGCCGCAGCCAGAGCCGCAGACATCCGCATACGCATGGCGCCCCTCCCGATATTTCTGAAGAACGCAGTTAGGCATGATTTTCATCGCCCGGCAAAGCCCTGTCGCGCAAACGGGGGCGACGTCGCTTTGTCTCGACGCCGTCACGCCACGCCGCTAGACCTTGGTTCATGACCGCACCCTCGCTTTCCAGCGCCCTGGCCGGCCGCAAGGTCCTGCTGATCATCGGCGGCGGCATCGCCGCCTATAAGGCGCTGGAGCTGATCCGCCTGCTCAGCAAGGCGGGCGCGCAGACGATGGCCGTCCTGACCAAGGCCGGGGCCGAGTTCGTCACCCCCATGTCGCTGGCGGCCCTGACCGGCCATCCGGTCCGACAGGACCTGTTCATGCCGGACGACGAAACCGCCATGGGCCATATCGAACTGTCGCGCTGGGCCGATCTGGTGGTCGTGGCGCCCGCCACGGCCGGGCTGATCGCCAAGGCGGCCAACGGCATGGCCGACGACCTGGCCTCGACCACGCTTCTGGCCACCGACAAGAAGGTGTTGCTGGCTCCGGCGATGAACGTGCGCATGTGGCTGCACCCGGCGGTTCAGGCCAATGTCGCGCGGCTGAAGGGCTTCGACGGCTATCACGGCATGGCCGTGGTCGGACCCGACGACGGCGTCATGGCCTGCGGCGAGTTCGGGCCAGGCCGCATGGCCGAGCCCCCGGTCATCCTGGACGCCATCGCCCGTCTGCTGGCCGGACCGGATGGACGCCCGCTGACCGGCCGGACCGCCGTGGTGACGGCCGGGCCGACGTTCGAGCCGATCGACCCGGTGCGCGGCCTGACCAACCGCTCCAGCGGCAAGCAGGGCTATGCGGTCGCCGCCGCCCTGGCCGAACTGGGGGCGCAGGTGACGCTGATCTCCGGCCCGGTGGCGCTGGACGCGCCCGTGGGCGTGACCCGCGTCTGGGTCGAGGCCGCCACGGAAATGAAGGCCGCTGTCGACGCGGCGCTCCCGGCCGACATCGCCGTGATGAGCGCCGCCGTCGCCGACTGGCGCGTGGACGGGGTGGCCTCGGGCAAGATCAAGAAGGCGCCGGGCGGGCCGCCGTCGCTGGCCCTGATCGAAAACCCCGACATCCTGGCGGGCGTCTCCGCGCCCGGCCCTCGCCGCCCGAGACTGGTGGTCGGTTTCGCCGCCGAGACCAGCGACCTGGCAGCCAACGCGCGCGCCAAGCTCTCCCGCAAGGGGTGCGACTGGATCGTCGGCAATGACGTCTCGGACGAGGTGTTCGGCTCGGACGGAAACGCCGTGACCCTGTTCACCCGCAATGGCGACGAGCCCTGGCCGCGCCAGTCCAAGACCCAGGTCGCCAGGAAGCTGGCCCAGCGCATCGCCGATCACTTCAAGGCTTGAGACCATGACCGCCCTCCGTATCGAACGCCTGCCCCACGCCGAGGGCTTGGCCCTGCCCGCCTATGAGACCGCCGGTTCGGCCGGCATGGACCTTCGCGCCGCGCTCGCCGAGGGCGAGACCCTGGTGCTGGAGCCCGGCCAGCGCAAATTGGTGCCCACTGGTCTGAAGATCGCCCTGGAGCCCGGGTACGAAGCCCAGGTGCGCCCGCGCTCGGGCCTGGCGCTGAAGCACGGAATCTCGGCGCCGAATTCGCCCGGCACCATCGACAGCGATTATCGCGGCGAGGTCGGGGTCATCCTGATCAACCACGGCGAGCTGCCGTTCGAGATCAAGCGCGGCGACCGCATCGCCCAGATGGTGATCGCCCGCTACGAGCAGGCGCAGATCGTCGAGGTCGAAGCCCTGGACGAAACCGACCGGGGCGCGGGCGGATTCGGTTCAACCGGGCGTTGATGAAGACTCTACTTTCACATCCTTAGATACTGGTTTAGCGTGGCGGTCATGAACACGCTGGAACAGCTCGTCTACTTCAGCCGGTCACGGCTCGCTCGCGAAGACGAGGCTAAGGCGATCGCCGACATCGTCGATGTCGCGGCTTATTTGAACGCCCGCAACGGCATCAGCGGGGCCCTGACCCTGCAAGACGGCGTGTTCGTTCAGATCCTCGAAGGCTCGCCCAGCGCCCTGGATATCCTCATGCTGCATCTGCATTTCGATGAACGGCATGAAGATATCGAGGTGTTGGTCAGGGACACGATCGAGCGCCGCAGCTTCGCCGCGTGGGGAATGACGGCGCCGTCGCCTCGTCAGTCCGAGGCGCTCCGACACCTGATCGCAGCCCGTTCGCAGGACCTTTGCGCCTGGCGCGCCGCCATGACCGAACTGCTGTCCGAAGCGGCGTGAGGCCGCGATACGATCGCGGCAGAGGAACGAGCCGACGCGCGGCGAGCGATCGCGCTCTAGTCTGTCACGCCTGGCGGAAGCCCAGCACGTCCTGCATGTCGTAGAGGCCGGGGCGGCGGTTGCGCACCCAGGCGGCGGCGGCCACGGCGCCCTTGGCGAACAGGCTGCGGTCGATGGCCGAATGCGACAGGGTCAGCATCTCGTCTTCCGAGGCGAACATGACGGTGTGCTCGCCGATCACCCCGCCGGCGCGCAGGGAGGCGAAGCCGATCTTGCCCGGCTCGCGCGGGCCGGTGATGCCGTCATAGGGGGCGCTTTGCAGCTCGGCCAGCTCGCGGCCCCGGCCGTTGGCGGCCGCCTCGCCCAGCATCAGGGCCGTGCCTGAGGGCGCATCGACCTTGCGGCGGTGATGGGTCTCCAGCACCTCGATGTCCCAGTCGCGCGCGTCGAGCCGCAGGGCCGCGTGTTCGACCAGGCCGATCAATATGTTCACGCCCAGCGAGAAGTTGCCGCTCATGACGATGGCGATCTTCTCGGCGGCGGCCTCGATCTCGGCCTCCTGCTCGGGCGCCAGCCCGGTGGAACCGATCACCAGGGCCGGTCCGCCCGCCTCGGCGCACGCCTTGGCCAGAGCCACCGAGGCCTCGGGCGTCGAGAAGTCGATGATGACGTCGCACAGCTTCAGATCGACGGTCTCGCCGCGGTCGAAACGGGCGGCGACCACCACGTCCTCGCGGGCGTCCAGAACCTGAGACACGGCGCGGCCCATGCGGCCCCGGGCGCCGGAGATGCCGGCGTGGAAGATGTCGCTCACGCGGTCTCTTTCGGATTGTCGGCGTCGCCGCCCAGGATGTCGGCCCAGAAGCGCTTGGCCTTGCCGGCGAAGCTGGTGTTGCGCGGGGTCTGGCTCTCGCCCAGCGACGCGGCCAGTTCGGCCAGCAGCTCCTTCTGGCGCGCGTTCAGATCGGTCGGCGTCTCGACGAACAGCTCGACCACCAGGTCGCCGCGGCCGCGCCCATTCAGGTGCGGCATGCCCTTGCCCTTGATGCGGACGGTCTTGCCGGTCTGGGCGCCCGCGGGCACCTCGACCGGGGCCTTGCACTTGCCGTCGCAGGCGTCCGAGATCAGGCAGGGCGCGTCCACGACGCCGCCCAGGGCCGCCACCGTCATCGGCACCGGCACCGTGACCAGCAGGTCCAGGTTGTCGCGCTCGAACAGTTCGTGCGGCGTGACCGACAGGAAGACGTAAAGGTCCCCGCGCGGCCCGCCGCGCTGACCCGCCTCGCCCTCGCCCGACAGGCGGATGCGCGAACCGTCGTCGACGCCCGCCGGCACCTTGAGGCTGAGCTTGCGGGTCTTGCGGACCTGGCCGTGGCCCCGGCAGGTGGTGCAGGGGTCGGCGATCATCTCGCCCGAGCCGCCGCAGCGGGGGCAGGTGCGCTCGACCTGGAAGAAGCCGTTGGCCTGGCGCACGCGCCCGGCGCCGCCGCAGGTGTTGCAGATGGTCGGCTTGGTGCCCGCCTTGGCGCCCGAGCCGTCGCAGACCTCGCAGCTCATCAGGGTCGGGATGGCGATCTCGACCTCGGCGCCCTGATAGGCCTGCTCAAGCGTGATCTCCAGGTCGTAGCGCAGGTCCGAGCCGCGGCGCGGCCCGTGGTTCTGGCGTCCGCCGCCGCCCCGGCCGCCGAAGGCGTCCCCGAAGGCGTCGCCGAAGACCTGGGAGAAGATGTCGTTGATGTCGTGGAAGCCCGCGCCGCCCTGGCCGAACGGGTTGCCCCCGCCCGCGCCGCCGCCGTTCACCCCGGCATGGCCGAAACGATCATAGGCCGCGCGCTTCTGCTCGTCGGACAGGACGGTGTAGGCCTCGGAGATTTCCTTGAAACGGGCCACGGACTCTTCGGAGCCGCCGTTGCGGTCAGGGTGGTGCTCCATCGCCAGCTTGCGATAGGCGCTCTTGAGCGCGGCCGCATCGACCGTCCGCTCGACCCCCAGAATCTCGTAATAGTCACGTTGCGCCATCAGGCGTTCGTCCTCTTACTTTCCCGCGGCTTCAGGCCTCTCTTGATCGGAGGCGCTCCGTTTGCGGATGACCGGCAGCCTGCCTGATGACATGGGCGCCCGGTCCAATGATGCAAGTTTCATGAAACGGCCCCGCCTGCCGTCTGACAAGCGGGGCCGAACATTAGCCAGGCGCCGTCTTAGGCGTCCTTCTTCTCGTCCGCGTCCGAGACTTCCTCGAACTCGGCGTCGACCACGCCGTCGTCGGCCGGTTGGCCCTCGGCGCCGCCTTCAGCCCCGCCCTGCTGGGCGGCGTACATGGCCTCGCCCAGCTTCATCGAGGCCTGAGCCAGGGTGTTGGTCTTCTCGCGGATGGCCTCGGGGTCCGTGCCGTCCTTGGCCGACTTCAGATCGTCCAGGGCCGACTGGATGGTCGCCTTGGTCGCTTCGTCGATCTTGTCGCCGTGCTCGGCCAGGGCCTTCTCGGTCGAGTGGACCAGGCTGTCGGCGCCGTTCTGGGCCTCGACCAGCTCCTTGCGGGCCTTGTCGGCCGCGGCGTTGGCCTCGGCTTCCTTGACCATCTGCTCGATGTCCGCGTCCGACAGGCCGCCGTTGGCCTGAATGCGGATCGACTGCTCCTTGTTGGTCGCCTTGTCCTTGGCGGTGACGTGGACGATGCCGTTGGCGTCGATGTCGAAGGCGACCTCGATCTGCGGCATGCCGCGCGGCGCCGGCGGGATCCCCATCAGATCGAACTGACCCAGGATCTTGTTGTCGGCGGCCATCGGACGCTCGCCCTGGAAGACGCGGATCGTCACGGCCGACTGATTGTCGTCAGCGGTCGAGAAGGTCTGGGCCTTCTTGGTCGGGATGGTGGTGTTGCGCTCGATCAGCGGGGTGAACACGCCGCCCAGCGTCTCGATGCCCAGCGTCAGCGGGGTCACGTCCAGCAGCAGCACGTCCTTGACGTCGCCTTGCAGCACGCCCGCCTGAACGGCGGCGCCCAGGGCCACGACCTCGTCCGGGTTCACGCCCTTGTGCGGCTCCTTGCCGAAGAAGGCCTTCACGGCTTCCTGCACCTTGGGCATGCGGGTCATGCCGCCGACCAGCACCACCTCGTCAATGTCCGAAGCCTTCAGGCCGGCGTCGGCCAGGGCCTTCTTGCACGGCTCGATGGTGCGGGCGACCAGGTCGTCGACCAGGGCTTCCAGCTTGGCGCGCGACAGCTTGATGTTCAGGTGCAGCGGGCCCGACTGGTTCATGGTGATGAACGGCAGGTTGACCTCGTACTGGGTCGTCGAGGAAAGCTCCTTCTTGGCCTTTTCGGCCTCTTCCTTCAGGCGCTGCAGGGCCAGCTTGTCCGAGCGCAGGTCGACGCCCTGCTCCTTCTTGAACTCGTCGGCCAGGTAGTCGACCAGACGCATGTCGAAGTCTTCGCCGCCCAGGAAGGTGTCGCCGTTGGTCGACTTCACCTCGAACACGCCGTCGCCGATCTCCAGGATCGAGACGTCGAAGGTGCCGCCGCCCAGGTCATAGACGGCGATCTTCTGACCGTCGTTCTTCTCAAGACCATAGGCCAGGGCCGCCGCAGTCGGCTCGTTGATGATGCGCAGGACTTCCAGACCGGCGATCTTGCCGGCGTCCTTGGTCGCCTGACGCTGGGCGTCGTTGAAATAGGCCGGAACGGTGATGACGGCCTGGGTGACCTTCTCGCCCAGATAGGCCTCTGCGGCCTCCTTCATCTTGCCCAGGGTGAAGGCCGAAACCTGCTGGGGCGAATAGTCCTTGCCGTGGGCCTGGACCCAGGCGTCGCCGGTCGGGCCCTTGACGATCTCAAAGGGCACCATGCCCTTGTCCTTGGCCACCACCGGGTCATCGAAATTGCGGCCGATCAGGCGCTTGATGGCGAAGAAGGTGTTGGCGGGGTTGGTCACCGCCTGACGGCGCGCGGGCTGGCCGACGAGGATTTCGCCGCCGTCCTGAATGGCGACCACCGACGGGGTGGTGCGGGCGCCTTCGGCGTTTTCGATGACCTTGGGGTTCTTGCCGTCCATGACGGCGACGCACGAGTTGGTCGTGCCGAGGTCGATGCCGATGATCTTGGCCATGGGCTTGTCTTTTTCACTCCTTGCGGCGGGCGATGCGGCGGCCTTGGATCAAGCGCCGCGCGTGACCGCCCCCTGATGGGCTTTTGAAATCATGCCGCGCCGGACGCGAGGCCCGGTGCGGCGGTGGACGAGGTCGGCGGACAAACCCCTAACGAAAAGGGGGTTATCGCCGGATTGGCTCGGATATGGGAAAGTCCGCAGGGCCCGCAAGGCCTTCTGTGCGGTTCGGGGCAGATTCCGCGCCTTATGGCGGACAAGGACGCATCGCGCCGCTAAATTCGGCCGATGACCTCGCAAATCCCGCCCCCAGCGCTTCCCGAAACCCCGACCGCCCTCCCCGGCTTTCGGCTGTGGCCTGGCCTGCTAGACGCGGCGGCGCAAGGCGAGCTGCTGGCTCAGGTGCAGGCAGGGCTGGACGCCGCGCCCCTCTATCGGCCGACGACGCCCGGCGGGCGGCCCTTTTCGGTGCGGATGAGCAACTTCGGCGCTGTGGGCTGGGTGTCGGACCGCGCGGGCTATCGCTATCAGCCGACCCATCCCATGACGGGCGCGCCCTGGCCCGCCATTCCGGCCCCCTTGCTGAGCCTGTGGGACGCCCTGACCGGCTGGCCGAGCCCGCCCGACGCCTGCCTGGTCAACCTCTATCAGGGCGAGGCGAAGATGGGTCTGCATCAGGACAAGGACGAACGCGACCTGACGGCGCCGGTGCTGTCGGTCTCTCTGGGCGATACGGCGGTGTTCCGCATCGGCCCGGCCCCCGACGAAACCGGAAAGAGCGGCGCCACCAGCACGGTGCGCCTGGCCTCCGGCGACGTCTGCGCCCTGACCGGGCCTGCAAGGCTGGCGCGGCACGGGATCGACCGGCTTCTGGCGGGCTCTTCGCGACTGCTGCCCGACGGCGGGCGGATCAATCTGACGCTGCGGGTCGCGGGCTAGACGGAAAGACTCGACGGCGGAGGGAAAGCCGAGGCACTGTCGCCGCTTCCACAGCGCCGACCGGAGACCCGCGATGACCCTGATCACCCGGCCCGAGGGCCTGAGCCCCGACCAGATCGCCCCCAGCCGCCGCAGCCTGGGCGTGGCGACGGCCGGCGGGCTGTTCTTCGCCGCCTACGCCCCGGCCGCCCTCAGCCAGTCGGCCCAGCCGATCGCCACCGACGCGGCGGGGCTGGTCACGCAGGACGCAGCCTATCCGGCGCCCGACGGCTTCAGCCTGCCCGCCTATGTCGCGCGGCCCGGAGGCGCCGGCCCCTTCCCGGTCGTCATCGTCGTGTCCGAGATTTTCGGCGTGCACGAATACATCCGCGACGTCTGCCGCCGCCTAGCCAAGGCGGGCTACGCCGCCGTGGCGCCCGCCTTCTTCGTGCGCGTCCAGGACCCAGCCCCGCTCAGCGACATGCAGGCGATCCAGCGCATCGTCGCCGCCGCCGGCTACGACCAGGTGATGGGCGACATCAGCGCCACCCTGGACTGGATCGGCGCCCAGGCCTGGGCCAAGGCCGACAAGGTCGGGATCACCGGCTTTTGCTGGGGCGGCAAGGTGGTGTGGCAGGCGATGGCCCGCTTCCCGACGCTGGACGCCGGGGTCGCCTGGTACGGCCGCCTCGCGCCCGCCGCCAATGCCACCGACGACCAGAAGGCGGCGGGCCGCCCCTGGCCCATCGATCTGGCGGGCGAACTCAAGGCGCCGGTGCTGGGCCTTTACGGTGGACAAGACAGCGGCATTCCCAACGCCACGGTCAAGGCGATGAACGAGGCTCTGAAGGCCGCAGGGCGGACCGACAGCCAGATCATCCTCTATGACGACGCCCCGCACGGCTTCCACGCCGACTACCGCGCCTCCTATCGCGAGGCGGATGCGAAGGACGGCTGGCGTCGGTTGCTGGAACTGTTCGAGCAACAGCTGAAGCGATGACCTCTCTACCCGCTCACCCCGGCGGACGCCGGGGCCCAGTACTTTGGCCGCAAACGTGACGTGTGAAGGTCTGACTGGATCCCGGCGGACGCCGGGGCGAGCGGTGCCATAGGCAAACAGAAAACGGCCCGACGCGCTTGCGCCGGGCCGTCGTCGTTGCAGCAGGCGAAAGCCTCAGGCCTTGGCGTCGAAATTCCCGCCGGTCGTGTTCGGATCGGCATAGGCGCCGCCCGTCGCCGGGCCGGAGCCCTTGGCCGCGACCACCACCATCGCGGCGCGCACGGTGCGGCCGAACAAGGCGTAGCCCGGCTGCAGCGTCTGGATGACGGCGCCGCCCGGCACGGTGTCCGACGGCTGCTCCATCATCGCCTGATGCAGGTGCGGGTCGAAGGCGTCGCCCGGCGCCGGATCGACGCGGGTCAGGCCGTTGGCCTCAAAGGCCGACAGCAGGGATTTCTGCGTCAGCTCTAGCCCCGTCACCATGGCCGCCGTCGGGCCTTCGGCGTCCTTGGGCGCCGCCGCCAGACCGCGCTCCAGCGTATCGGCCACGCCCAGCAGATCCTTGGCGAAGCGCTGGATGGCGTAGGCGCGCGCGTCGTTCTGCTGCGTCTCGGCGCGGCGCTTGGTGTTCTCGGCATCGGCCACGGCGCGCAGGGCGCGGTCCTTCCACTGATCGCGCTCGGCGATCAGGGCGTCGACCACGGCGTTTTCATCGCCTTCAGGCGCAGCTTCGCCTTCGTGGATGTCCTGCTCGAGTTGGTCCCGGGTCTCGTCGTTGATGTCGTTCACGTCTCTTGTCCGTCCAGAATCCGGCCCAGCACCCGGGCGGTATAGTCCACCAACGGTATGACACGGGCGTAGTTCAACCGCGCGGGCCCGATGACGCCGATGGCGCCCAGCACCCGCTGCCGGCCCGACATATAGGGCGCCGCGATCACGGCGGAACCCGAAAGCGAAAAGAGTCGCGTTTCCGCGCCGATATAGATGCGCACGCCCTGGGCCGCGCCGACATCGTCCAGCAGGCCGATCAGCTGTTCCTTCTGCTCCAGATCGTCGAACAGGACGCGCACCCGCTCCAGATCCTCGGCCGCGCGGGCGTCCTGCAGAAGGTTGCCGCGCCCGCGCACGATCAGGTTGCGGTCGTGGCCCGCGCCGCCTGCGCCGCCGCTCCAGGCGGCCAGTCCATCCTCGACCAGACGGGCGGCGGCGGCGTCCAGATCGCGCCGCGCGGCCTCCATCTCGGCCTTCATCTCATGGCGCGCCTCGGCCAGCGGACGGCCCTTCAACCGGGCGCTGAGGAAGTTGGACGCCTCCTGCAGGGTCGAGGGGGTGACGCCCGGCGCCAGGTTCATCAGCCGGTTCTCGACCACCCCGTCGTCGGCGACCAGCACCGCCAACGCCTGTCCGCCGCCCAGAGCCACGAACTCGACGTGGCGCACCCCGGCTTCGCGCACGGGGCTGGCGACGATGCCCGCCCCGCCCGCGAGACCCGACAGCAGCGACGAGGCCGCATCCAGCGCCTCCTCGACATTGCGGCCGCCGCCCTTGGCGCCCAGCACCGCCAGCCGGGCGTCAATCTCGCGCCGCTCCTCCTGACCGATGTCGCCGACTTCCAACAGGCCGTCCACGAACAGCCGCAGGCCCGCATGGGTCGGCGCCCGCCCGGCCGATGCGTGCGGCGAGGCCAGCAGCCCGGCCTGCGTCAACGCCTGCATGGTGTTTCGGATCGAGGCGGGCGACAGCTCCAGCCCGGCGCGCGCCAGGGTGTGCGACCCCACCGGATCGCCCGTCTCCAGATAGGTCTCGACCACCCGGCGAAAGATGTCGCGCGCCCGCGCGTCCAGCGTCGCCAGACCCGGCGAGGGGTAAAGCAGGCTCATGTCGGCGCCCTCCGTCCCGCCGGAACGGACGGGGCAGGCGCCGCAAACAGGTCAGGGCGGGACAGGCTCATGGTTTCAGGATAAGCACGCGCCATCCCGCTTCCAAGGAATTCCCATGCGCCCGTCCGAACGCACCCCCGAACAACTCCGCACCGTCACGCTGGAAACCGGCGTCAACCGCTACGCCGAGGGCTCATGCCTCGTCTCCTTCGGCCATACCAAGGTGCTGGTGACGGCCTCGATCGAGGAGAAGGTGCCGGGCTGGATGCGCAACAGCGGCCAGGGCTGGGTCACGGCCGAGTACGGCATGCTGCCGCGCGCCACCCACACCCGCGGCCGCCGCGAAGCCGCCGCCGGCAAGCAGTCGGGCCGCACCCAGGAAATCCAGCGCCTGATCGGCCGCTCCTTGCGCGCCGTGGTCGACCTGAAGGCGCTGGGCGAGCGTCAGGTGCTGATCGACTGCGACGTGATCCAGGCCGACGGCGGCACCCGGACCGCCTCCATCACCGGCGCCTGGGTGGCCATGGCCTCGGCGCTCAACTATCTCAAGGACGAGGGCGTGCTGACGACCGACCCGATCCTGGATCAGGTGGCGGCCGTGTCCTGCGGCGTGTTCAAGGATCTGCCGGTGCTGGACCTCGACTATGAGGAGGACTCCACCGCCGAGGCCGACAGCAACTTCGTCCTGACCGGGGCGGGTCAGATCGTCGAGATCCAGGCCACCGGCGAGAAGCGCGGCTTCAGCCGGGCCGAGTTCGACCGCCTGTTCGAATTGGCGGAAATCGGCTGCGCCGAGCTGTTCGCCCTGCAGCGCGCCGCCGTCGAAGCCGCCCGCCGATAAGACTTTTCGCGGAGCCGGATCGGGGTCATCGTCGTTGCCAAGGCGAACCCCGATCCGAAAGTCCGCACATGCCCCGACTGTCTCTTCTGGCCTGCCTGTCCCTGAGCGGGCTTCTGATCGCCTGCCAGCCGCGCCCCGAACCGGCCACGTCGGCGCCGACGCCAGCGCCCTCCCCGGCCCGCGAACCCGAAGTCCGCCTGCCCGAAGGCCCGGACATGGCGCCCCAGCGCGTACCCATCGACGATCGCCCCTGCCGCGAGACCCTGGGCGAAGCGGCTTCGGCCCGGCTGGTCCAGCGCTGCGTCGCCGTCAGCCCCGCCACGCGCCCGCCCTGCAACGCCGCCAACCCCTGCGACCTGATCCAGGGCGAGATCGACCGCAGTTGCGCGACGTGGACCCGCGACGGCGAAACCGCGCCGAAAGAGTGCAAGAGCTGATCTTCTCCCTCCCCTTCATGGGGAGGGTGGTCGAAGCGAAGCGGAGACCGGGTGGGGAGGGCCAGGTGGTCCTGGCCTCGGCGGTTGATTTGCCAAGCCGCCCCGACCCGGCTTCGGCCTCGCGGCCTCAGCCACCCTCCCCATGAAGGGGAGAGAGAAGGCGCGCTCAAGCAGGGAGCCGTCGCGCGGCGAGCGATAGCGCCCAAAAAGAAAACCCCGGCGGAGCGATCCGCCGGGGCCTTCTTACTTCAGCAATGACGCCGAGGCTTAGTCGCGACGGCGACGGCCGCGGTCGCCGCCGTTGCGGTCGCCGTCACGCTTGGGACGCCCGCCGGTGTCTTCCGACAGCGGAGCTTCGCCGCGCTCAGCGCGCTCGGCGTTGATCTTGTCGGTGATGTCCTCGCCGGTTTCCTGATCGACGACCTTCATCGACAGCTTGGTCTTGCCGCGATCGTCGAAGCCCAGGAACTTGACCTTGACCTCCTGGCCTTCCGACAGGACGTCGGCCGGGTTGGCGACGCGCTCCAGAGCGATCTGGGACACGTGGACCAGGCCGTCCTTGGCGCCGAAGAAGTTCACGAAGGCGCCGAAGTCGACGACCTTCACGACCTTGCCGGTGTAGATCGTGCCGACTTCCGGCTCCGAGGCGATGGACTGGATCCAGGCCTTGGCGGCTTCGATCTTCTCCTGCTCGTTGGCGGCGATCTTGATGGTGCCGTCATCGCCGATGTCGACCTTGGCGCCGGTCTTCTCGACGATTTCGCGGATGACCTTGCCGCCCGAACCGATCACTTCGCGGATCTTATCGACCGCGATCTTGATGGATTCGATCTTGGGCGCGAACTCGCCCAGCTCGGCGCGCGGGGCCTCCATCGCCTTGGACATTTCCTCAAGGATGTGCAGACGGCCGGCCGAAGCCTGCGTCAGGGCCTGCTGCATGATCTCCTTGGTGATGCCGGCGACCTTGATATCCATCTGAAGGCTGGTGATGCCTTCCGAGGTGCCCGCGACCTTGAAGTCCATGTCGCCCAGGTGGTCTTCGTCACCCAGGATGTCCGACAGGATGGCGAACTCGCCCGACGGCTCCAGGATCAGACCCATGGCGATGCCCGAGACCGGACGGACCAGCGGCACGCCGGCGTCCATCAGGGCTAGCGACGAACCGCAGACCGTGGCCATCGAGGACGAGCCGTTGGACTCGGTGATCTCCGACACCAGGCGGATGGTGTAGGGGAAGTCTTCGCGCGACGGCAGCATCGGGCGGATGGCGCGCCAGGCCAGCTTGCCGTGACCGATTTCGCGACGGCCCGGCGAGCCCATGCGGCCCGCTTCACCGACCGAATAGGGCGGGAAGTTGTAGTGCAGCAGGAAGGACTCTTTGTAGGTGCCCGTCAGGCTGTCGATGTACTGCTCGTCCTCGCCGGTGCCGAGCGTGGCGACGACCAGAGCTTGCGTTTCGCCGCGCGTGAACAGCGACGAACCGTGGGTGCGCGGCAGGACGCCGACTTCCGAAACGATGGCGCGGACCTTGTCCAGGGCGCGGCCGTCGACGCGGTGGCTGTTCTCGATGATGTCGCGACGCAGGACGTCGGCTTCGCACTCCTTGAACGCGGCCGAGAACTTCGACGAGTCGACGCCGTCCGGATTCTCGTCGGTCTTCACCAGGGCCTCGGCGGCCTTCTTCTTGGCGGCGTCCACGCCCGAGCGGCGCTCGTACTTGCCCGGGTGGGCGTAGGCGGCCTTGATCTCTTCGCCGACCAGCGACTTGATCGAGGCGACCACGTCCGAGTGGTCTTCGGCCTGGAAGTCGAACGGCTCCTTGGCGGCGTGCTCGGCCAGGTCGATGATGGCGTCGATCACCGGCTGCATGCCCGCGTGCGCGAACATCAGGGCCTCGAGCATCTTCTCTTCCGACAGCTCCTTGGCTTCGGATTCGACCATCATGATGGCGTCTTGCGTGCCGGCGACGACCAGATCCAGGGCGCTCTCGCCCAGGGTGTCGATGGCCGGGTTCAGCACCAGCTCGCCGTCGATCATGCCGACGCGCGCGGCGCCGATCGGGCCCATGAAGGGCACGCCCGAGATGGTCAGGGCGGCCGAGGCGGCGACCATGCCCAGGATGTCGGGGTCGTTCTCAAGGTCGTGCTGCAGCACGGTGACGATGACCTGGGTCTCGTTCTTGAAGCCCTTGACGAACAGGGGGCGGATCGGGCGGTCGATCAGGCGGGAGACCAGGGTCTCCTTCTCGGTCGGACGGCCTTCACGCTTGAAGTAGCCGCCCGGGATCTTGCCGGCGGCGAACGTCTTCTCTTGGTAGTTGACGGTCAGCGGGAAGAAATCCAGGCCCGGCTTGGGCTGACGGCCGTAGACGACGGTGGCCAGGACCACGGTCTCGCCGTAGGTCGCCAGCACGGCGCCGTCGGCCTGACGGGCGATGCGGCCCGTCTCCAGGGTCAGCGGGCGGCCGGCCCACTCGATCGTCTTGCGTTTGATATCGAACATGTTTCGTCTTTCGTCTCCCGCGGGCGTATTCCCGTCGGGGGTGTGCGGAGCGTCAGGCCGTTCAGTCCTTAACGGTCCCCGTTGACCTGACCGCGACGTCGCGGCCGGGCGGGTGATTGAGGACCGGATTCAAGGCCCTCGCGTCGGTTGCGCCGGTCAGACCCGCGGCGCGCGGGAAGCTTGCTACTAATAGCGGAACGAGGCGCGGACGTGACCGCCCGCGCCTCGTGGAGATTATCCGATCCGCAACCGGGGCGCCTTAGCGACGCAGGCCCAGCTTGGCGATCAGCGCCTGATAGCGAGCGCTGTCGGTCTTGTTCAGGTGGTCCAGAAGGCGACGACGCTGCGAAACCTGCTTCAGCAGGCCACGACGCGAGTGGTTGTCCTTCTTGTGGGTCTTGAAGTGCTCGGTCAGGTTGGCGATGCGTTCCGTCAGGATCGCGACCTGCACTTCGGCCGAACCGGTGTCGCCCGTCGAGCGGGCGTTGTCGGCGATGACTTCAGCTTTACGTTGAGCCGTAATCGACATCGGAGGTCCTTTCTTGCCCTATCGCTCGCCTCGCGGAGGCTCGCTGTTTGAGGGCGTTGGAGTTCCTGTCGGCAAGCGGTCGGCCTGCTTCAAGGGAGGTTGAAAACACGGTCGGGTTCAAGCCGACCGGCCCTGAGATTGCCGAGCGCGACCAGGGTTCCGCCCTCGAAGACCGAAACCAGCCGCGAGCCGGCGGCGAGCCGGGCCTTGAGCGTTTCAATCTGTCGGGGGAGCAGAACGATCGGCCGTCCCTGCCTCAAAGAGAGGGCGTCCTGATCCGTCACGGCCAACTCCGGGATGTCGTCCAGAGCGGTCGAAACGGGCAGCAAGCCCTCAAAGGCGGCGCCCTTATGCGCCAACTCTTCCAGAAAATCCAGCGTTACGGCGTTGTCGACCGAGAACGGCCCCACCCGCTCGCGCCGCAGGTCCGAGACATGGCCCTCGGCCCCCAGCATGATCGCCAGGTCGCGCGCCAGCGAACGGACATAGACGCCCTTGCCCGTCCGCATCGTGATCTCGACGTGATCAACGTCGGGCGCGGCCGTCACCGCCGCCTCATGGATGGTCACGCGGCGCGGCTGCAGCTCGACCTCGACCCCCGCCCGCGCCAGATCATAGGCGCGCTCGCCATTGACCCTTACGGCCGAAAAGGCGGGCGGCGTCTGGTCGATCTCGCCGACGAAGGACGGCAGGGCCGCCGTCACCGCCTCCACCGAAGGCCGCACGTCGGAGCGGGCGATGATCTCGCCCTCGCGGTCGATGCTGTCGGTCGAAATGCCCCAGTGGATGGTGAAGCGATAGACCTTCTGCGCTTCCATCATGAAGGGCACGGTCTTGGTCGCCTCGCCCAGCGCGATGGGCAAAATGCCCGAGGCCAGCGGGTCCAGCGTCCCGGCATGGCCCGCCTTCTGGGCGTTGAACAGGCGACGGACCTTCGTCACCGCCTCGGTCGAGCCCATCTCATAGGGCTTGTCCAGACACACCCAGCCGTTGACGAGATCGCCCTTCTTGCGCCGCGCCATGAGTCAGTCTTCGCCCTGGTTGTCAGCCTGTTCGATGTCGGCGCGCACGCGCGGATCGTTGAACAGGCGGTCCATGTGGCTGGCGGCGTCGAAGCTCTCGTCGTGGCGGAATTTCAGGTCGGGCGTGAACTTCATGTCGATGCGGCGGCCCAGCTGGCCGCGCAGGAATTTGGCGTGTTCGTTCAGCGCCTTGATGATGGCGCTCTCTTGCCCGGCCGTCTCGGCCGCCTCGACCCCGGCGCCCAGCGGCTCGACGAAACAGGTGGCGTGGCGCAGGTCCGGGCTCATCCGCACCTCGGTCACCGTGACGGAGACGCCCAGCAAGGCCTCGTCGTGAATCTCATGCTCGCGCATGACGTCGACCAGGGCGTGGCGGATCAGCTCGCCGGCGCGCAGCTGACGCTGCGACGGGCCCAGCGGGCCGCTGGCGTTGCGGGTGTGTTGCTTGCGGGCCATCGGGGCTCCTCCTGCTCGCGCCGCCGGGGATCGGACGCCGGCTCTGAAACGCGAAGGGGCGGGGTCTAGTCGTCTGCGCCGCGCAAGTCCAGTTCCGCCGCGCGCTGTTCGGCGGTTCGCGCCGCCCGCATCACCGCGCCAGAGGTCAGGCTGCGCACCATCGGCATGGGCAGGCCGCCCGCGTTCAGCACCTCGGCCGTCCAGTGGTTGCACAGATGGCCGACCCAAAAGGTCTCCTGGCTGGCGTAGAACACGGCGTCGTCGTCCGGCCTCCTCGCGGCGATGACCGCTCGTCCTTCCGCATCCCGCTGGAGCGAGGACGCCACGCGCGCGCGCAAGGCGGTAAAGCCGTCGGACGACAGGCTCAGGGTCGTCCGTATCTCGTCGGACAGAAGGGCGGGATCGACCGGATCCGGGTCCAGCATGACCACGGACGGATTGCCGCCCGGTTTGAAAAGGGCCCGCCCTCCGTCGGGCAGCCGCCGGCTGATCGGCCCCTGTTCGACATAGAAGACGGCGTCGCCCCAACCGATCCGCACCCAGTCGCCGGGCTGCAGGGCTAGCACCGCTCGCGCCAGCGCATCGTCTCCGCCCGCCAGCGCCGCGCGCGGCGCGACCAGATCGGTGTGAAATCCGTTGTCGAGCAGATGGACGACGATCGCCGCCTGTGCGTCCTGGGGCGGAAACAGCGCCGGATCGCCCGGCCGCTGCGCCGTCCACAGACCAGCCAGCAGACCCAGAAGAACAGCGAGGCTCCAGCGGATCAGCACGCCCGCCTCGCCTTTAGTTGTTGCCGAAGGCCGCCGGAACATCGCGCGCAGGCGAAGAGCCCTGCATCGTCGCCCACTCGCCGCGATAGCTGTAATTCAGGCTGACGCAGTGGCGGAACTGGCCGTCAGCCCAGCGGCCGACCGTCTCGATCGTCAGCGGATGGCCGGCGCGCACCCGGCCCACGACGATGAAGGCCTCATCGGCGCCCGGACACAGGGCGCGCGACAGGGCGCGGCCGTCGCCGTCGGCCAGGATGCTGTAGACGCCGCCGTCGGCTGCGCCCTGGGGCAGGACGCGCCGGACCTGGTCCGGTCCGCCGCGCTCGAACCGGGCCGAGCCGCGCGAGGTCGAGGAGAACAGGTTCTTCACCAAGGTGGCGCCGAACCAGCCGCGCTCCACCTCCAGCGTCACGCCGCGCGTCAGGGCCTGGGTCGGGCGGTCGCTGGCGTCAAACGACAGGAAGCGCGTGTCGGCCACGGCCGGGGACGCGGCCGCGCCAGCCAGCGTGGCGATCAACAGAAGAGACGGTCCAGCACGTGACATTTGCGGTCCATTGTTCGGCGCCCCCCGACGCGATGGCCGAACCCTAAGGCCAACGCAAGGCCAGATGAAGCCTTCAATACGCGGCCGCTGGCGAGGCGGGCGTCGGTCCGGCATGATGCGCGCGCGAGCATACGGATCCCTGCCGAGGCATCCTTTCGCCCGTTCCTCCTCTTCATGATCCGAGCGCCGTGTTCAAAGACCCCTTCGACATCGACAACTACGCCCAGGACCCGGACCATTATCTGGCCGTGCCCTTCGTACCGACGGAGGAAGACACCGTCGCCGCCATGCTGGCCATGGCGGGCGTAGGGCCGAAGGATCGCCTCTATGACCTCGGCTGCGGCGACGGCCGGATCGTCATCGCCGCCGCCCGCGACCGCGACGCCCACGGCATCGGCTTCGACATCGACCCCATGCGCATCGCCGACGCCATGGAGTACGCCGGCTGGGCCGGGGTCGAGCATATGGTCGACTTCATCGAGGAAGACCTGTTCAGCGTCGATGTCCGCGAGGCCACCGTGGTCAGCCTGTATCTGCTGCAGTCGATCAATGTGGAGCTGCGCCCGCGTCTCCTTAGCCAGCTGAAGCCCGGCGCCCGCATCGTCTCGCACGCCTTCGACATGGGCGACTGGCCAGCGGATGAGCGGATCAAGGTCGCCGACGGCTACATCTACAAATGGACCGTTCCGGCCCCGGTCGCCGGACGATGGGACTGGACGCGCGAGGACGGGACGGCCTGCCGACTGGAGCTGGAGCAGACGTATCAACAGGTCACGGGGCGCGCCTGGCTGGGCGAGACGGAGGTCTCGATGAGCGCCGAACTGACCGGCGAACGGCTAGAGATCGAGCTGCAGGCCGACGACGCGGCGCCGGTCCAGCGCTTCATCCTGACCTTCTCGGATGGCGCGCTGAAGTCTGTCGTCGAGGACTAACTGCCAACGCAAGCCAAAGACAAAGGGCGCGGCTTCTTTCGAAACCGCGCCCTTCATGTTTCAGGCCGTGAGGCTCAAACGTCCAGGTCTAGGCGTCCTAGTCGAGGGTGCGCTTGATCTCTTCGACGGTGAAGCACTCGATGTAGTCGCCTTCCTTGATGTCCTGGAAGCCCTGGAACTGCATGCCGCACTCCTGGCCCGAAGGCACCTCGTTGACCTCGTCCTTGAAGCGTTTGAGCGTGTTGAGCACGCCCAGCTCCAGAACCACCACGTCGTCGCGGATGATGCGCACGCGCGCGCCCTTGCGGACCACGCCTTCGGTGACGCGGCAGCCCGCGACCCGGCCGACCTTGGTGATGTCGAAGGCCTGCAGAACCTTGGCGTTGCCCAGGAAGGTTTCGCGCTGGAGCGGCGCCAGCATGCCCGAGAGTACGCCCTTAATGTCGTCCAGCAGGTCGTAGATGATCGAGTAGTAGCGGATCTCGACGCCTTCGCGTTCGGCCAGATCGCGCGCCTGCTTCGAGGCCCGGACGTTGAAGCCCAGGATCGGCGCCCCGGCCGACTTGGCCAGGTTGACGTCGCTCTCGGTGATGCCGCCGGCGCCCGAATAGACGGTGCGGGCGCGGACCTCGTCGTTGCCCATCTTGTCCAGCGAGCCGACGATGGCTTCGGCGGTGCCCTGAACGTCGGCCTTGATGAGGACCGGCAGTTCCGAGACCTTCTTGGACTGCAGCTTGGACATCATGTCGACCAGCGACAGCGAACCGCCCGAGACCTGCGTCTTCTCGCGCTTCACGCGCTGACGGTATTCGGTCAGTTCGCGAGCGCGGGCCTCGGATTCCACCACAGCGAAGACGTCGCCCGGCGACGGGGCCTCGTCCAGGCCGAGGATCTCGACTGGGACCGAAGGACCGGCTTCCGGCAGTTGCTCGTTGCGCTCGTTCAGCAAGGCGCGCGCCTTGCCCCAGGCCGAACCGGCCACGACGATGTCGCCGCGACGCAGGGTGCCGCGCTTGACCAGGACGGTCGCGACCGGGCCGCGACCCTTGTCCAGCTTGGCCTCGATGACCACGCCTTCAGCCGAACGCTCGGCGTTGGCGCGCAGGTCCATGACCTCGGCCTGCAACAGGATGGCGTCGGTCAGGCCGTTGAGATTGAGCTTCTCCTTGGCCGACAGCTCGATGATCTGGGTGTCGCCGCCCAGGCTCTCCGAGATGACTTCATACTGCAGCAGTTCGTTGACGACCTTCTGCGGATTGGCGTCCGGCTTGTCGATCTTGTTGACGGCCACGATGATCGGGGCCCCGGCCGCCTTGGCGTGCTGGATGGCCTCGACCGTCTGCGGCATGACGCCGTCGTCGGCCGCGACGACCAGGACGACGATGTCGGTGACGTTGGCGCCGCGCGCCCGCATCGCCGAGAAGGCCGCGTGACCGGGCGTGTCCAGGAAGGTGATGCGCTGACCGTCGCCCAGCCGCACCTGATAGGCGCCGATGTGCTGGGTGATGCCGCCGGCTTCGCCCGCCGCAACGTCGGTGGTGCGCAGAGCATCCAGCAGCGAGGTCTTGCCGTGGTCGACGTGGCCCATGATGGCCACGACGGGGGCGCGCACGTCGCCGGTGTCGGCGTCGTCGGCTTCGGCGATGAAGCCTTCTTCGATGTCGGATTCCGACACGCGCTTGACGGCCATGCCGTATTCCTCGGCCACCAGTTCGGCGGTGTCGGAATCGATCACGTCGTTGATCTTCATCATCAGGCCCTGACGCATCAGGAATTTGATGATGTCGACGCCGCGCACGGCCATCCGGTTGGCCAGTTCGCCAACGGTGATGGTGTCGGGAATGACCACTTCACGCGGACGGTTGGGCGTTTCGGTCGAACCGCCGCGACGCTTTTCCTTCTCGCGTTCGCGAGCACGACGCACCGAGGCCAGCGAGCGCATCCGCTCGACGGCGTCCTCGTCGCCTCCCGCCACCGAGTGGATGGTCAGGCGGCCTTCGCGGCGCTTGGGCTCGCCGCGCGTGCGGCTGACAGCCTTGCCCGGCGCATTGTCGCCGAAACGCTTCTCGCGGTCGTCTTCCCGTCCAGCCGGACGAGCGAAGCCGCCGCCGGCGCGGCTGGGACGAGCCACCTCGGGCTGGGCCGGGGGCTGGTTCGGAGCCGGACGACCGCCAGGGCGGGCCGCGCCGGCGGCGCCGGTGCGGGCGCCGGGGGCCGGACGCGGGTTCAGAGCAGAATAGCGGACCGTCTGGGCCGGACGGGCGGGACGCTCGCCGCCCTCGCGGCCGGCTTCACGCGGCGCCGGTTCGCTGGCCTGCGGACGCTCGCCGCCCATGGCTTGTTCGCGGGCCGAGCGGCCGCCGAAGGCGGGACGTTCAAGCGGCGCGCGGCCTTGCGGAATCTTGGGCGCGCGCTGGCCGAAGTTGACGGCGGGGCGCTTGGGAGCCGCGGCCGCGGCCGGCTTCACCGGTTCGGGCTTGGCCTCGACCTTGGGGGCCTCGACCTTGGGGGTCTCAACCTTGGGAGCCACAGCCTTGGGCGTTTCGACCTTGGGCGCAGCGGCCTTGTCCGACGCGGGCGCGGCGGCGCCCAGCTTGGCGGCCTCGACGCGCGCGGCTTCAGCGGCGGCCTTGGCGGCGGCGGCTTCGGCGGCGGCCTTGGAGGCGGCGGCTTCAGCGGCGGCGGCCTGCTCGCGCTCAGCGGCCTCGGCGGCGGCCTTGGCGGCTACAGCCTGGCGTTGCTTTTCAGCCGCCTGCTGGGTGGCCAGAGCGATGGCGCGGCGACGCGCTTCCTGCTCCTCGGCCGACAGGCCTCCGCCCATCGGCTGACGCGGGGCCGCTGAACGCGGCGCGCCGCCTTCGGAACGCGGACGCGCGACCTCGAAGCCCTGCGGACGCTGATGCCCGCCCTGTGCGCCCGCCCGGCGCTTGGTCTCGACGACGACGGTCTTGGAACGGCCGTGGCTGAAGCTCTGCTTCACAGTGCCGGTCGAGACCGAACCCGTCGCGCGCGGCTTCAGGCTCAGCGGAGCGCGCGGCCCCGTCTGCGAAGGCGCGTTGGCAGGAGTCTTGCCGTCGTTGGAATTGTTGTTTTCGTCGCTCATCCGGTCGCTTTACTCAGGGCGGAGAATTCCGCCTTCGCCTGTCTCAATCACCCATAGCAGAATGCGGCCCCGCCTCCGTTGTTTCGGAAACAGGCCCGCCGCCGCTCAAACCCTAAGGCTCTCCATCCGGGGCGTCGCCCCGGTCGTCCTCTGCGCCGTGTTCGGGCCCCGCCCGGTTCCAGCTCTGGGGACAGAGAGGTCGAAATCCCGCCAACCGCTGAACCTCCAGGGTCCAGCGATCAGCCCGCCCGCCTTGCAGCAGGACGGCGTGTATCGCATTTTCCAGCCCAAGGGCCAAACTCAAATCGTCCGCGCTGAAAGCCCCGCAGATTTCGGGGGCGGGCGAGGCGTGTCTGGAGAGGGCCAGAAGCTTGCCGCGCCCGTCGGCCGAGCCGTCGGCGGCTTCGATCAGCCATGCGGCGCGGCCGCTGCGGATCGCCGCAGCGCATTTCTCGAAGCCAGAGATAAGCACGCCTTCGCGCCGGGCAAGACCCAGCTGGTCCAGACAGCGCCGAACCAAGAGCTTTTCGACCAGATCGGGCAGGTCGGCGGCGGGTTTCAGCGGCGCCTTGGCGGCGCGCGCGAACAGGTTCTTCTTGATCGCCGCCTCCAGGGAGGCGCGGTCGGCGGCGACCCACAGGCCCCGGCCCGGCAGCTTGCGCGCCAGATCGGGGACCACCGCGCCGTCCGGGCCGGCCACGAAACGGATCAGGCGAGATTCATCGAGGGCCTGGCGCGACGCCAGGTCCTGACGATCCCTATCGATCAACGTCTCGGACGACCTCATGGACAGCTGCGGCTCCCATCACATGTCGCGGGACTGGTCGTCGAGGTTGACGGCGGCGGCTTGCGCCTCACCGTCGTCGCTCGCGTCGGCGGCCGGGGCGTCTTCGCCCTCGCCGTCGAAGTCGCCATCGAACTCGCCCTCGAACGTCTCTTCCTCGACGTACTCAGGCTGGGGCAGTTCCGAAGCGTCGATCCAGCCGGCGGCCACGCGCGCCTGCAGGATCAGCCTTTCGGCGTCTTCCTGGCTCAGGTTGAAGCTTTCCAGCACGCCGGCGACCTTGACCCGCTCCCCGCCGCGCACTTCGTAGCCGCCGCGGATTTCGTCGGTGGCCAGATCGGCCAGATCCTCGACCGTCTTCACGCCGCCTTCGCCCAGGGCGACGGCGATGGCGGCGGTCACGCCCGGAACCTCAAGCACGCCATCTTCGACGCCCAGGGCCACGCGCTTGGCGTCCAGCTCGGCCGCCAGACGATCCAGGTGCTCGCGGGCGCGGGTCTGCAGTTCTTCGGCGGTGTCCTCGTCGAAGCCTTCGATCTCCGCGATTTCGTAAGGCTCGACAAAGGCCAGGTCCTCGACCGTGGCGAAGCCTTCGGTGACCAGCAGCTGGGCGATCGTCTCGTCCACGTCCAGGGCTTCCTGGAACAGGGTGGTCCGCTCGGCGAACTCGCGCTGGCGACGCTCGCTGTCTTGAGACTCGGTGATGATGTCGATCTGCCAGCCGGTCAGCTGCGAGGCCAGGCGCACGTTCTGGCCGCGACGGCCGATGGCCAGCGACAGCTGTTCGTCCGGCACCACAACCTCGACGCGGTCGGCCTCTTCGTCCAGCACCACCTTGGCCACTTCGGCCGGGGCCAGGGCGTTGACGATGAAGGTCGGCTCGTCGTCGACCCACGGAATGATGTCGATCTTCTCGCCCTGCAGTTCGGCCACGACCGCCTGCACGCGCGAGCCGCGCATGCCCACGCAGGCGCCGACCGGATCGATCGAGCTGTCGTTCGACAGCACGGCCATCTTGGCGCGCGAACCGGCGTCGCGGGCGGCGGCGCGGATCTCGATCACGCCGTCATAGACTTCCGGCACTTCCTGAGCGAACAGCTTGGCCATGAAGCCGGGGTGGGCGCGCGACAGCATGACCTGCGGGCCCTTGGCCTCCGGGCGCACGTCATAGATGTAGGTGCGCACGCGGTCGCCGATGTTGAACACCTCGCGCGGGATCGACTGGTCGCGGCGCATGATGCCTTCGCCACGACCCAGGTCGACGATGGTGTTGCCGTATTCGACGCGCTTGACCGTGCCGTTGACGATCTCGCCGACGCGGTCCTTGAACTCTTCGTACTGGTTGGCGCGCTCGGCCTCGCGGACCTTTCCGGTCACGACCTGGCGGGCCATCTGCGTCTGGACCCGGCCGAACTCGAACGGCGGCAGGACCTCGACGTATTCCTTGCCGACCTCGGCCTCGGCGTCGCGCTTCACAGCGTCGCGCAGACGCACCATGGCGCTGTCGTTGAACTCTTCCAGCTCGTCTTCAGGCTGCCAGTCGTCGGCGACGATGGTGACGTGACGCGTCAGGGTCAGCTCGCCGGTCTTGTGGTCGATCTTGGCGCGGATGTCGTGGTGCGCGCCGTAACGCGACTTGGCGCCCTTCTGGATCGCCTCCTCGATCGCGTCGATGACGATTTCCCGGTCGATGCTCTTCTCGCGCGCGACGGCGTCGGCGATGGAGAGCAGTTCCAGGCGGTTGGCGGAGATTCCGGTCACGGCCATCAGGCGTCGTCCTTGGTGGAGTCTTGAGTGGAGTCGGAGTTTTCAGCGTCGGGCGCGCCCTCAGACGTATCTTGGGGCAGGCCGTCGTCTTCGGGTTCGCCGCGCGCCGCGCGCAAGGCGGCGCCGCGCTTCAGCAGTTCATCGGTCAGCACCAGCTTGGCGTCAGCCAGCCAGGCGAAGGGGATCAAGGCGGTCTCGTCCTCGCCGTCCAGGTCGATGGCGACGTTCTCGCCCTCGGTCCCGGCGACAATGCCTTTGAAGCGCTTGCGGCCCTCGACCATGCGGTCGGTCTCGAGGCGGGCCTCATAGCCCTCGAACAGGCTGAAATCGATCAGGCGGGTCAGCGGCCGGTCGATGCCGGGCGAAGAGACTTCCAGCAGGTATTCGCCCGCGATCGGATCGGCGGCGTCCAGCACCTCGGACACGGCGCGCGACAGGCGGGCGCACTCCTCGACCGAGATGTCATGGTCCGCCTGGCGCTCGGCCATGATCTGCAGACGACGACGCAGCGTCCCGCCCATCAGGCGCACGCGCACGACCGCCAGCCCCAGGCTCTCGGCCACGGGGTCGATCAGCTCAAGCAGAGCACGGTCTTCGGCGGTCTTGGCCCGCAAACGGCTACTCCAGAAAACAAAAGCGACGGTCCATCCGGGCCGCCGCTTGAAACGACGCCGTTGGACGTCGGTCTAACGATGTGAGCGGTCATATAGGCCAAAGCGGGGGCCGTGTCAGCCCCTTGTCGCCCTCGCGGCCTTCGACATCCCGCGATAGAGCGCCCCTGCGACGAATCCAGCTAGAACGATGCAGAGCGGCACGGCCCATGAGCCGCTCCCTCCTAGCAACGCCGGACCGTCTTCACTGAGCAGCAGCGTGGCCCAGGGCGCGAACCACCCAACACCCAGGTTCATTCCGCCCATAGCCAACGAGACAGCCACATAGGCCGAGGCCGCCAAGCCGCCGGCCGCCCCCCATGCAGGCCATGGCGCCCTCGACAGAAAGCGCCCGCCCAGGGCGCAGCCCACGCTCCCGAACAGCAGCGTTGGAAGGAAGCCGTAAAACAGCGCCAACATCCACCCGAGCGGGGACACCATCACCGAGGCCTGCGCGCTACCCGCCAGACGCCCCGCCAGGCCGTAGAAGATCGCCGACAACACCGGAGCGAGCACGACGCAGAGCAAAAGCTGGGGCCAATGAGGATCGGCTTTTTCAGAAATCGACCCTCCCTCGCCCATCGTTTCAGCCTTTCTGAAACTCCAGGAAAATCGGATCGGTGTCGCCCAGCTTCTTTTCCTCATAGCGGGTGACGACGTGGTCTTCGGGCGCGGCGAACCAGTCGGCGCCCGTCTCGACCCGCGTCAGGCCCGGCGTGCGCGCCAGCCGCTCCAGCGCCCAGTCGGCGTAGTCCAGCCAGTCGGTGACGAAGCGCACCTTGCCGCCGGGCTTCAGCAGGCGGGCGATCTCCACCGCCGTCTCGTCCTGCAGAAAGCGGCGCTTATTGTGGCGCGCCTTGTGCCAGGGGTCGGGGAAGAGGATCATCACCCGGTCCAGCGAGGCGTCCGGCAGGGCCGTCATCACCGCGCGGGCGTCGTCGGCGTGCAGGCGGACATTCTGAAGCCCGCCTTCCTCGACATGCCTCAGGGCCGAGGCGACGCCGTTCAGGAAGGGCTCGCAGCCGATCATCACCGCCTCGGGATGACGCGCCGCCTGGGCCGCCAGGTGCTCGCCGCCGCCGAAGCCGATCTCCAGCCACGCCGCCTTCGCGCCTGGCATCAGGGCCAGGGGGTCGATCAGCCCCTTGGCCGGGTCCGGCACGGCGATGCGCGGCATCAGGGTGTCGAACAGGGCCGCCTGCTTCGCCTTGATCGGCCGCGACTTGATGCGCCCGAAGGAGCGCAGCGGGCCATGCGCCTTGGCCCATTCGGGACGGTCCGCGTCGGACGGCTTGGGATCGGTCTCGTCGGTCATGGCGCGCGCTCTAGCGGCTAATGCCCGCGCACGCAAAGCCCCCTCGGTGCGGAAGGTTCAGCCCCACGGGCCGCGCGGCGGCGATGCACGACCGTCATCGGTCGTGGGCACGCTGGTCCCGCGGATCGGCGCGGCGGAGGGCGAAGGCGCCACGAAGGCCGCCGCCGGGCGCGTCCTCATGCCCATCTTCGCCCCCAGCTCCATCAGGGCGCGGACGCGGTTGCCGGTGGCCGGGTGGGTCGAGAACAGATTGTCCGCCCCCTTGCCGTTCAGCGGGTTGATGATGAACATATGGGCCGTGGCCGGATTGCGCTCGGCCGGGGCGTTCACTGCGCCGCGCGCATAGGCCTCGATCTTCTGCAGGGCCGAGGCCAGGGCCTGGGGGTCGTTGGCAATCTCGGCGCCGACGCGGTCGGCCTCGTATTCGCGCGCGCGGCTGATGGCCATCTGCACCAGACCCGCCGCCATCGGCGCCAGCAACATCAGGGCGATGGTCCCGATCATCCCGCCGGGCCGCTCGCGGTCGTCCCCGCCGCCGAAGAACAGGGCGAAGTTGGCCAGCATGGCGATGGCGCCCGCCACCGTCGCCGTGACCGTCATGGTCAGGGTGTCGCGGTTCTTCACATGGGCCAACTCGTGCGCCATCACCCCGCGAATCTCCTCGCGCGTCAGCATGTCCAGCAGGCCCGTCGTCGCAGCCACCGCTGCGTTCTGAGGATTGCGTCCCGTGGCGAAGGCGTTGGGCTGGTCGTTCGGAATGATGGTGATGTTGGGCAGGGGCAGGCCGGCGTCCTGCGCCATCTGCTTCACATCGGCGACATAGGCGCGCACCACGGCGTTGGGGTGGGTCTCGTCCACCGGCTGGGCGCGGTACATCTTCAGGACGATCTTGTCGGCGTTCCAGTAGCTGAACAGGTTCATCCCCGCCGCGACGGCCAGGGCGATCGCCATGCCCGTGGCGCCGCCGATCAGATAGCCGATCCCCATGAACAGGGCGGTCATCACGGCCAGCAGGGCGAATGTCTTCAGGTGGTTCATGCGAGCGTTCGAGCGAGCTAACGGGCTTCAGGGGTGGCGTGTTCGGCCGGAACGTCTATTTGAGCCCCAGTATCCCCGCTCTCAAGGCAGGCGACCTGTGACCGAACAGCCCACCCCCCCGACCGAAACCTCTGCCGAGGACGTCTTCAACGCCGACGTGCCTCACGCCACGCCGGACCGCCCGCTAAGCGAGGCCGCGCGCCGCGCCCTGCTGGAAGCGGCCGAACGCCGCGCCGCGGAAGACGACGCCGCCTTGCCCAACGAAGTCGGCGGCCGCAAAGGGCCCGAGCCGACCCGCTTCGGCGACTGGGAGAAGAAGGGCCTCGCGGTGGACTTTTAGGGCGCTGCCGCTCGCCGCACGGCGGCTCGCTGCTTGAGTTTTTAGTGCGCTACCGCTCACCGCACGGCGGCTCGCTGCTTGAGCTGACTTAAGACGCCATCTTTCGCGACGAGGGCGCGCTTGCTGCTTGAGTCGGCGACCGCGCTGTCGCCCAGTCTGCGGCTGCCCCAACCCGCGCTGGTTCCCTTGACGGGAGAATAATGAACGCTCCGACGAGATCCGCATTAACCTTTGCGGCCGAAACAAGGAGCGCAGCCATGAAGGCTCTATTCTACGCCGCCGCCGGCGCGGCGATGCTGATCGCCGGCGCCGCCGAGGCCCATCAGGCCGGCGCCCGCTATAACGCCGCCGCAGGCTACGCCCGCGGTCCCGTGGTTCAGAGCCGCGCCCAGACTTGGTACAGCGACACCGGCTGGCAGGGCGGCTACGGCCCCGTCGAGAGCTACGGCTATGGGTACGGCTACGGCGGCGCCGGGGTGCGGCCGCCCGTCGTGGTCGCTCCGTCGCAACCGCCGATCCAGCAGGGAGGCTATGGCTATTCCGGCGTCACCCGCTCCATGCCCTTCGGCTATCCGGTCGACGGCTACGGCCGCTATCCGTGGGCGCGCTATGGCTATGGCGGCTACGGCGGCCAATACAGCGGCGGTCAGTACGGTGGCGGCTATCAGCAGCAGGGCTATTATCAGGGCGGTTACAGCCAGGATTGCGGCCGCTGCGGCCCGCCGCCTCAACCCGTGCATTACCGCTCCGAGCCGATCTACGTCAGCCAGCCGCCCGTCTATGTTTCGCAGCCGCCCGTCTATGTGGAGTCGCCGCCGATCTATGTGCAGCCGGCCCCGGTCTACGTCGAACCGGCCCGCGTCCACGTCGCCCCGCCGCCGGTCCATGTCGCCGCCGCTGACGTGCGCGTCGCCCCAGCCCAGGTCGAAGTGGCCCGACCCGACGTCTATGTCGAACCGCCGCGCGTCGAGACGGCCCCGCCGGTCGTGAACTTCGATCAGGGCTACTACGCCGTGCCGCCGGCCCCGCCGTCTGCGCCGTCGCCGACCGAGCGGCCCTACCGCCAGGAACGCGGCGAGCGCGGCTGATCACGAAAAAGGGCGGCGTCTGCGGACGCCGCCCTTTATGTTTCACGTGAAGCACGATCCCCTTCGGGATCAGTCCTCTAACCATCAGACCAGCGCAATCTCCTGCGTAATCGCCTGAGCCGCCGCGCGCGGATCGGCGACGGCCGTGATCGGGCGTCCGATGACCAGATGGGTCGCCCCGGCCTCTAGCGCGCTGACCGGGGTCGCCGCGCGCGCCTGATCGTCCATCGCCGCCCCGGCAGGCCGCACGCCCGGGGTGACGATCAAGAAGTCCTCGCTGCCGCCCTCGACTGCAATCCGCCGCGCCCGGCCCGCCTCATGCGGGCTGGAGACGACGCCGTGGACGCCCGCCTCCAGCGCCTGGCGCACCCGCAGCTCCACCAGTTCGGCGGCCGACAGGCTGTGATCGTCCGCCCTCAGATCGTCGTCGGTCAGGCTGGTCAGGACGGTCACGCCCAAGATCTTCAGGTCCGAGCCTGCCGCGCCGCGCGCCGCCGCCGCCATCACCTGCGGCCGGGCGTGGACGGTCAGCAGATCGCAACCCGCATGGGCCAGCGCCGCCGTCGCCTTCTCCACCGTCGCGCCGATATCGTGCAGCTTCCAGTCGAGGAACACCTGGGCGCCGGACGCCTTCAACTCGCGCGCCAGCGCCATGCCGTCTGAGGCGAACAGCTGAAGCCCCACCTTGTAAAAGCCCAGCGCATCGCCGATCCGCTCAACCAAAGCCCGCGCCTCATCGGTCGTCGGCACGTCCAGGGCGCAGATCACGCGCGGATCGAAAGGACGATTGGGTCGGTCTGCGGACATTTCCAGCTCTCGGCGGCTTGCAGGCGCGCGCGGATGCCCCGATAGGTGGGGCAAGGAGTCGCGGTCGCGCGGCGGGTTTTAAGGGCGGGATGGAGCAATGAACGCGGTCGATCTGGGGGTCAACCTGTTCGTGGCGCTGTTCGCCCTGCTGGACCCCATCGGCAATGTGCCGATCTTCGCGGCGGCCACGGCGGGCGCCTCCCTGCGTCAGCGGATCAGCGTCTCGGCCATGATCTGCCTGTTCGCCGTGGTCTTCCTCGGCTTCTTCTTCTTCACTGGCCTGGGCCTGCTGCAGTTCTTCGGCATTTCGCTGGCGGCCTTCCGCATCGCAGGCGGGATCCTGCTGCTGTTGCTCGGTCTGGACATGGCGCGCGAGGACTTCCTCGCCATCTTCGCCGACGCCGACGCCGCGACCGACGCCAAGGACGTGCGCGGCTACGCCAAGCGCCGCTTCAAGCGGCTGATCGTGCCGTTCGCCATTCCGCTGATGATCGGGCCCGGCGCCATCTCGGCCGTGATCATCAACGCCGGCGAGGCGGCCAAGCTGGGCCTGGTCGGCACCGTCTCCTCCCTGGTCGCCATGATCGCCGCCTGCGTGGTCACCTTCCTGTGCTTCTCGGCCACGGGGCCGATCAGCCGCATCCTCGGCGACGTGGGCATGGCCATTGTGGTGCGGGTGCTGGGCCTGATCCTGTGCGCCCTGGCGATCCAGTTCATCCTGATGGGTCTGGGCGAGGCTCTGCCGGGCATGTTCAGCGCCGGCGTCACCGCCCCCTATCCGGCGGGCGGCCAGTAGCCGCTAGAGGCGGTCCAGCCGCCTGGCGTGGCCGCCGACCATCTTCAGCGCCATCGTGTTGGGCAGCATTCCGCCCAGGGCCGCCAGCACATTGTTCATCACGCCCGGCGTCACGCGCGGGCGGTTCGCCTCGACCGCGTCCCAGCCGATGCGCGCGACGCGATCGGCGTCCATCCACATCCACTTCGGATAGGCGGCCGAGACCTGCTCGCGCGAGCCGTTGACGTCGTGGAACTCGGTATAGGTGTAGCCGGGGCACAGGGCGGTGACGTGCACGCCCGTCCCCTGCATCTCCAGCCACAACCCTTGCGACGCCTTGATCAGGAAGCTCTTGATCGGGCCGTAAAGGGTGTCGCCGCCGGTCGCGGGCATCTGCCCGGCCAGGGAGGCGACGTTCAGCACCCGGCCCCAGCCGCGCGCGGCCATGCCCGGCAGCAGCAGACGCGACAGCTCGACCGGCGCGCTCAGCATGACGCGGACCATGGCGGCGTGGTCAGCCGGGTCCGTGGTCAGAAAGCCTGTGGTGCGGCTGAAGCCTGCGTTATTGATCAGGCCGTCGACGGCCAGGCCCCGCACGGTGATCGCCTCGACCAGACGGACGGGCGCGTCAGGGTCAGCCAGATCAGCGGGAATGACGGCGATCGCGACGCCGTACGCAGCGCTCAGTTCCTCGGCCAGGCTCTGCAGCGGTCCTTCGCGACGGGCGGTCAGGATCAGGTCGTAGCCACGCCCGGCGCAGACACGGGCCAGCGCGGCCCCTATGCCCGCCGAAGCGCCGGTGATCAGAATGGTGCGGCGCCCCTCCCCCACGGACGGCTCGTCAGGCTGCGTCGGCGTTGGGACAGGACGGATGCGGGGCGAAGGCGCGCAACACCTCAGGGTCTTCTTCCAGCAGGTCGGCGATGGTGATCTTCGACAGGGCTGCGCCCGCCGCCTGGTCCGCCGCCGTCAGGGCCTTGGCGACCTGACGCGGAATATGTTCGCCGATCGGGCAGCCCTTGGCCCCCGCAGGCGGAGAACCCAGATGGGCGCAACCGTTCACCGCCCGCAGCACCTCGTCCAGACAGATGGTCTCAGGGCGCCGCAGCAGCCACGACCCGCCCGAGGCGCCCGGACGCGTCGCGATCAGCCCCGCCTTGGCCAGCAGGGCGGTCACCCGGCGGATGACCACCGGATTGGTCGGCACCGAAGCGGCCAGGACGGCGCTCGGCTCGGCCTCGGTCGCCGCATAGGCGCCCTTGTGGGCCAGATAGGCCAGGGCGTGGGCGGCGACGGGAAAACGTTGGCTGTCAGACATCAGTGTTCATGCTCCAGACCGATAGGTAGGCCTTCCGCACCCGTTTCACAAATCGATCTGCAATAATAACTGTTTCAAATGGCGACCACCGCCCGCCTACTCGGGTCGCGCCGCCGCGACGGCCGCCCGCACGGCGGCGCGCCATCCTGTCAGCAGACGCGCTCTTTCCGCTGGCTCCATGCGCGGCGTCCAGACAGCAGGCGACTCAGCAGGCGCGGTCCACAGCGCGGACGTCAGGCCCACGCCATAGGCCGCCAGCCGCGCCGCCCCCATGGCTGTCATTTCCTGAAAGGCCGGGCGCTCGACCTCGACCTCGCAGATGTCGGCGACGAACTGCATGGCGAAGGCGTTGGCGGTGACCCCGCCGTCGACCTTGAGCCGTTTCAGCGGCGGGGCGCCGTCCTTCTTCAAGGCGTCCAGCAGGTCGCGGGTCTGGTAGGCTAGGCTCTCCAGCGCCGCGCGGACCATATGCGCCGGGCCGCTGTCGCGCGTCAGACCGACGATGGTGCCGCGGGCCTCCGGCTCCCACCACGGCGCGCCCAATCCAGTAAAGCCAGGAACCAGATAGACCCCGCCGTTGTCCGTCAGCGACTGGGCCACGGCCTCGGACTGGCGCGAATCCGACAGCACCTTCAGCCCGTCGCGCAGCCATTGGATCGCCGACCCGGCCGAGAAGATGGACCCCTCCAGCGCATAGGCCGCCTCGCCGCCCGCCGCGTAGCCTAGCGTGCCGAGCAGCCGCGAGGTCGAGGCCACCGGCGCCGCGCCGACATTGGCGACCAGGAAGGCGCCGGTGCCATAAGTGATCTTGGCGTCGCCCGGCTTCAGCGCCCCGTGGCCGACCAGAGCCGCCTGCTGGTCCCCCGCCGCGCCGTGAATCGGCAACGCCCGCCCGAACAGCGCCGGATCGGTCTGGCCCAACAGGGCGTCGCAGTCCCTGATCTCAGGCAGGGCCTCGATCGGCACGCGGAACAGGTCGCACAGGTCCGGGCGCCAGGCGCGCGTCGTCAGGTTCATCAGGCTGGTGCGGCTGGCGTTGGTGGCGTCGGTGACGTGGCTCTTGCCGCCCGTCAGCTTCCAGATCAGCCAGGCGTCGATGGTGCCCAGCTTGACCTCGCCCCGCGCCGCCCGCTCGCGCGCGCCGGGCACGGCATCCAGCAACCAGGCGTATTTCGAGGCCGAGAAATAGGGATCGAGGATCAGGCCCGTCGCCGCCTGGACCTTCGCCTCATGCCCTGCCGCCGCCAGCTTGCCCGTCGCCTCGGCCGTACGCCGGTCCTGCCAGACGATGGCGCGGTGCAGCGGCTCGCCCGTCGCCGCGTCCCAGAGCACCGAGGTTTCGCGCTGGTTGGTGATGCCGATGGCGGCGAAACGGCCGACGCCGCCCGCCTTCCTGACCACTTCGCGGCAGGTCTGCAACGTCGCGCGCCAGATCTCGGCCGCGTCATGCTCGACCCAGCCGGAGTGCGGGAAATGCTGCGCCAGCTCGATCTGGCTGACGGCGACGGCGCTGAACGCGCCGTCTTTCTTTGCGCCTATCGGGCTTCGCGCTGCTTGAGGCGCATCTGCCTTTGCGCCTATCGGGCCTTGCCCTGCTTGAGGCGCATCTGCTTTTGCGCCTATCGGGCCTTGTCCTACTTGAGGCTGTGACACTTCAAACGCGATCGCCCGCGTCGAGGTCGTGCCTTGGTCGATGGCGAGGATCATGTTCGCATGCATGATGACACTTATGCAGAGCCCGCGTCCGCGCGTAAGAGGGAACCATGCATACGCCCAGCATCGAAGGCGTCGTCGACGCCGCCCGCCAGATCGCTCCCGCCGCCGTTCGCACGCCGCTGATCGAGCATCCGGCCCTGAACGAGGCCGTCGGCGGGCGGGTGCTGCTGAAGGCGGAGACGCTTCAGGTCGCGGGCGCCTTCAAGTTCCGCGGGGCCTATAACCGCATCAGCCGACTGACCGACGAAGAGAAGACGCGCGGCGTCGTCGCCTATTCCTCGGGCAACCATGCCCAAGGGGTCGCGGCCGCCGCCAAGGCCGTCGGGACCCGCGCCCTGATCGTCATGCCGTCCGACAGCCCGGCGGTGAAGGTCGAGGGGGTGCGCGCCTTTGGCGGCGAGGTGCGCTTCTACGACCGCTGGACCGAGAGCCGCGAGGCCATCGGCGCCGAGATCGCGGCCGAGCGCGGCTGCGTCCTCGTCCCGCCCTTCGACGATCCCTTCGTCATCGAGGGTCAGGGCACGGTCGGGCTGGAGATGCTGGAGCAGGCGGGCGCGCCGATGGACCAGCTGCTGTGCGGCGCCTCGGGCGGCGGGCTGATCGCCGGCATCAATCTGGTCATGGCCGAACAGAGCCCGGACACCCGCGTCATCGTGGTCGAGCCGGAAGCCTTCGACGACACTCGCCGCTCGCTGGCGGCCGGGATGCGCGGCGGCCATCCTGAGGGCGCGCCGTCGATCTGCGACGCCCTGATGGCGCCCATGCCGGGCGAACTGACCTTCCCCATCAACCAACGCCTGTCGGGCGCGGCGACCGTCACCGACGCCGAGGTCGCCGGGGCCATGCGCTTCGCCTTCCGCTGGCTGAAGCTGGTCATCGAACCGGGCGGCGCCGTGTCCCTGGCCGCCCTTCTGTCGGGCAAGGTCGCGGGCGAGGGCCTGACCACCGGCGTCGTCCTGTCCGGCGGCAACGTCGACCCCGGCCTATTCAGCGCCGTCATCGAGGGGCGGTTCGGGGGATGACCTCGCTGGCGCGGGCGGGGAGATAGCGGCTAAGCTGAGGCCCGTCTCTAAGGGGAGCGTCATCCATGACCAAGGCCAGCGAACTTCAATCCATGATCAATCAGGACGTCGGCGTCAGCCGCTGGTTCGACCTGGATCAGGCGCGCATCGACGCCTTCGCTAGTCTGACCGAGGACGAGCAGTTCATCCACGTCGATCCCGAACGCGCCAAGGCGACCCCCTTTGGCGGGACCATCGCGCATGGCTTTTTGACCCTCAGCCTCGCCTCGGCGATGAGCATGGAGGCCGTCGCCCCGCTGGATGATCTGGTCATGTCGGTCAATTACGGCTTCGACCGCCTGCGCTTCCTCGCCCCGGCGCCGTCCGGATCGCGCGTGCGCGGCCGCTTCAAACTGCTGTCAGCTGAAGACAAGGGCGCCCAGGACGGCATGACGCGTTGGCTGCTGAAGCACGAACTGACCATCGAGATCGACGGCGGCGACAAGCCCGCCCTGATCGTCGAATGGCTGACCATGCATGTGGTGAAGACCTAGGTCTTTTCCCCCAGACACCTCAGCGCCACCTCCAGATTGCGCAGGCCGTCCTCGCCCGAAACCGCCGCCGTCTCGCCGGTGCGGATGGCGTGGAGGAAGGCCTCGTGCTCCTTCTTGAGCGGTTCGGCGGGCCAGGAGTTCAGCATCCGCGTCGAGTAGGAGCCGTCCGGCTGCTGGCCGAAATACTCGGTCACCTGGCGGGTGATCAGATCGGCGACGATGAAGCGGGTCTTGGTGGCGACCTGCAGGGTGCGGGTCTTGTAGGGCGTGACCCAGTTGGTGGTGATGTGGGCGATCACGTCATTGGCCATGCGGAACTGCAGCAGGGCCGAATCCTCGCGCGAGGCGTGGGCATGACCCAGCAGGGACTGGACCTCGGTCATCTCCGACCCCGTCAGGTGACGGATGATGTCGATGTCGTGCACCGCCAGGTCGATGACCACCCCGACCTCGCCCATGCGCGGCGGGAAGGGGCCGACGCGGGTGATCTGGATGGAGATGATCTCGTCGCCGTCGATGGCGCGCTTGACCGTCTCGACCGCCGGGTTGAAGCGCTCGACATGGCCGACCATCAGCACGCGGTTGTTCGACTTGGCCGCATCGATCATGGCCTGGGCGTCGGCGACCGTGGCCGCGATCGGCTTTTCGACCAGCACATGGACGCCCGCATTCAGCAGGGCCACGCCCAACTCGGCATGATAGCGGTTCGGCGTGGCGATGACGGCGGCGTCCAGACCGGCGGCGACGAAAGCCTCGGCCGTCGTCACGGCGGTCGCGCCATAGGCGGCGGCCACGCCCTCGGCCGTCACGGCGTCGGGATCGAACACCGTCGTCAGCTCGACGTCGCGCAGTTCGGCCAGCACGCGGGCGTGGTTGCGGCCCATGACGCCGGCGCCGGCGACGCCGATCTTGAGGGGGGTCTGGTGGATGGTCATGCGGATCAGGCCTTGAAGCTGGCGACGGCGGCGATGATGCGGTCCTGCGTCTGTGCGTCGAGGTCCGAGTGCATCGGCAGGCTGATCACCACATCCTTCAGCCGCTCGGTGACAGGCAGGCCCCCGGCGCCGCGCGGGAAATGCTCATAGGCGGGCTGCAGGTGCAGCGGGATCGGATAATAGACCGCCGTGGGCACGCCCTGATCCTTCAGGTGCGCGGCCAGGGCGTCGCGGTCGGGATGCTCGACCGTATACTGCGCCCAGTTGGAGACATTGCCCGCCGGAACGTCCGGAACCTTGGCGACGTGGGCGCGCAGGCCCTCGTTGTAGCGGGCGGCGGCGGCGTTGCGCCATTCGATCTCCTGGCCGAAGACCTTCAGCTTCTCGATCAGGACAGCGGCCTGGATGGTGTCCAGGCGGCTGTTCAGGCCGATGCGCATGTTCAGGTATTTGGGGTCGTGGTCAAAGGTCCGGTCCTTCAGGTCGACCGCCACCGCCTTGCCGTGGACGCGGATGGAATCCATCAGCTGTGCCAGATCGTCGTCGTTGGTCAGCACCGCCCCGCCGTCGCCGTAGCAGCCCAGCGGCTTGGCCGGGAAGAAGCTGGTGGTGGTCACGTCGGCCCATTTCAGCGGGTGCGCGCCGTCGATCGTGCAGCCGAAGCCCTGGGCCGAGTCCGAGATCAGTTTCAGATCATATTTGTCGCAGATCGCCTTGATGGCCGGATAGTCGGCCGGCTGGCCGAACAGGTCGACGGCGATGACCACGCGTGGGGTCAGGCGACCCTCGGCCTTGATGCCCTCGATGGCCCGCTCCAGGGCGGCCGGGTCCATGTTGTAGGTGTTCTCGTCCACGTCGACGAAGACCGGCTCGGCGTCGAACCAGGGCACGACCTCGGCCGTGGCGGCGAAGGTGAAGCTGGGGACAAAGACCGCGTCGCCGCGCCCGATCCCCCAAGCCATCAGCGGCAGGGCCAGGGCGTCGGTGCCGTTGGCGCAGCCCAGGGCGTGCTTGGCCTTGCCGAAGGCGGCCAGGTCGGCCTCGAACTGGCGCACCTGCGGACCCATGACCCAGGCGCCGCCGACCACGGCCTCCTGGACGGCGGCCTCGATCTTGCCGGCGAGGCGAAGGCGCTGGGCCTGGAGGTCGATGAAGGGAATGGTCATTGCGATGTCGCTCTCTCGATAGGGCCGGCGCGGCGGGGGATCGTCTTCCGGGGCGCGGACGCGAAGGCGGGTCGTCTGTGTCAGGCTGCGTCCTACCAAAGCGCCGGGGTGCTGAACAAACCCTCCGGGGTCACTTCGCGTTGCGCGATGCAACGAAGGGGCGGCTTGGCAAAGCCATGGGCGCCGCCTAATCCGGGATCATGCGCTTCGACCCCGCCGCCAAGGAACAGGTTAGCGACTGGCTGTTCGGCCAGGCTCTGCCGCTGTGGGCGCGAGCCGGGGTCGACGCCGACGGGCGCTTCTATGAGAAGCTGGATTTCAGCGGGCGGGCCGTCACCGGCGCTCCGCGTCGCACACGGGTTCAGGCGCGCCAGATCCATGTCTTCGCCGAGGCGTCGGCGCTGGGCTGGAGCGAGGGCGAGGCCATCGCCCGCGCCGGACTGGACGCCCTGATCGACGGCGCCCGGCGCGACGACGGCCTGTGGGTGCGCGCCACGGACGATGCGGGCGCGGTCATCGACGCCACGCCGGACCTGTATGACCTGGCCTTCGTGCTGTTCGCTCTTGCGGGGGCGCATCGAGTGCTGAAGGACGAGCGGGCGCGGCCTCTGGCGCTGGAGACCCTGACCGCCATCGAGGCCCAGATGGCCGACCCGGAACACGGCGGCTGGCAGGAGGCGCTGCCGCCCGTCCTGCCCCGCCGCCAGAACCCGCACATGCATATGCTGGAGGCCCTGCTGGCCTGGCAGGCGACCGCGCCTGATCCTGCGTTCGAGACGGCGGCGCGGTCGGTGCTGGACCTGTTCAACCGCCGCTTCTTCGACCGCGAGCATCTGATGCTGGGCGAGTTCTATGGGCGCGACTGGAGCATCCGCCCCGGGTCCGAAGGCCAGTGCATCGAGCCCGGCCATCACATGGAATGGGTCTGGCTGCTGAGCGAGGCGGCGCGCCTCGGCCTGCCCGATCACGGCGCAGCGGCGCGCGCGCTTTACACCAGCGCCCTGACCTGCGGAGTTCGCGTCGATGGCCTGGCTGTGCGCGAGATCGACCGGATCGGACGGGTCCGCGACGGCGGCGTGCGCCTGTGGGCCCAGACCGAGCTGCTGCGGGCCCTGCATCTGCGCGGCGATCAGGACCGAGCGGCCCGTCTGGTCGACCGCCTGTTCGAAACGCACCTGGCGACGCCGCGCGCCGGCCTGTGGTTCGACGCCTTCGACGCCGACGGCCGGGCGCAGGACGCGGCCGTCCCCGCCTCGACCTTCTATCATCTGATGACGGCCTTCTCGGCCCTGCTGACGGAGCCATCATGAGCCGACCCATGAAACGTCCAGGGGCCTTTCTGGATCGCGACGGCGTGCTGATCGTCGACAGCGGCTATCCGCACCGGCCCGACCAGCTGGTGCTGATCCCCGGCGCGGCCGAGGCGGTGAAGCGGCTGAAGGAGGCGGGCTATGTCGCCGTCATCGTCACCAACCAGTCAGGCGTGGCGCGCGGCATGTTCAGCGAAGAGACCATGCATGAATTCAACCGCCAGCTGATCGAGCGGCTCGCCGAGGGCGGCGGGCGCATCGACGCCGTCTACGCCTGTCCCTTTCACTCTGAGGCGGCGGATGAGCGCTATCGCCACCCCGACCACCCCGACCGCAAACCCAATCCGGGCATGTTGCTGAAAGCCGCCGCCGAGCATGATCTGGACCTGTCCCGCTCGCTGATGATCGGGGACCAGCCGTCGGACATGGAGGCGGCGCGGCGCGCGGGCGTGGCGGGCCATCGCTTCACCGAGGGCGACCTGGATCAATTCGTCCGCGATCTGCTGCCCGGCTGATCGCTATTCCGCATCCGATGAATTAACGTCGTCCGCGTAGATTGACTGTTCGGAGACGCCCCATGTCGATGACCACCCCGTTGGCCGACCGCTATGTCGAGCGCCGCTGGACTTCGCCCGACGGCCTCAGCCTTTACGCCCGCGACTACGCCCCGGCCGAGGGGCCGGCCCGCCTGCCGGTCATCGCCATCCACGGCCTGACGCGCAACAGCGCCGATTTCGGCGCCATCGCCGGGCTGATCGCGCACAGCGGGCGCCGCGTCCTGGCCGTCGACGTGCGTGGGCGCGGCCGGTCGGACCGGGCGCCCGACCCCATGACCTACACGCCGGACGTCTACGCCAAGGACGTCGTCGCCCTGATGGAGCAGACGGGGATCGAGAAGGCGGTCTTCCTCGGCACCTCGATGGGCGGGCTGATCACCATGGCGCTGACGGCGCTGAAGCCCAAAGCCATCGCCGCCGCCATCCTGAACGACGTCGGCCCCGAAGTCGCCGCCGAGGGCCTGGCCCGCATCGCCGCCTATACCGGCCAGCCGGTCGTGATCGACAGCTGGGACGACGCTGCAGCCTACGCCCGACGCATCAATGAGACGGTCTTTCCCGATTATACGGATGCGGATTGGGCCGCCTTCTCGCGCCGAATCTTCCGCGAGGGGACCGAAGGCGCGCCGGTGCTGGACTACGATCCCGACATCGCAGCGCCGTTCAAGGCGGCCGGGTCCAAGGCCCTGGTCCCCAACCTGTGGCCATCGTTCCGGGCTCTGGCGCGCAAAAAGCCGACCCTGCTGGTGCGCGGCGGAACCTCGGACCTGCTCAGCCCCGCCATCGTCGATAAGATGAAGAAGGCCGCGCCCAGCCTCGCCTACGCCGAGATCCCCGGCGTGGGCCACGCCCCCATGCTGGACGAACCCGAGGCGCGGGCGGCCATCTTCGAGTTTCTGGCGGGGGTGGGCTGAGGCGACCCTCCTCGTCATCCCGGCCGCAGCGGAGCGGAGAGCCGGGACCGCCCGGGACGCTGCCGCCAGCTGTTCAAACGCCGCGTTTCCGCCGGTCCCGGATAGCCCTACGGGCTTCCGGGATGACAGGGTCACGAGGTCACGGGCCTCAAGTAGCGCAAAGCGCGATAGGCCCCTTAAATGCGCCTCAAGTAGCGCGAAGCGCGGTAGGCCTCTTAAATTATGCCTTCTTGACGAACTCCGTGCGCAGGACCAGGCCGCGCACCTTTTCGACGTTGGCTTCGATTTCATCGGGATCGCCGGTCAGGCGGATGTTCTTGACCATCGTGCCGCGCTTCAGCGTCACCCCGCCCGAGCCCTTGACCTTCAGGTCCTTGATCAGGGTCACGCTGTCGCCGTCCGACAGGATGTTGCCGTTGGAGTCCTTGGTGACGTCGTCGCTCATGATCGGTCCTGCCTGCAATAGAGAGAAGGCCGCCGCTTCCGCGACGGCCCGTCCCGTATGGCCTATTCGCCCTGCCGCGCCTGGGCAAGGGCGATGCGCGCCTGAAGCTGCTCATCCTGAGCCGTGGCGGCGGAAATGGCGTTGAAGCGCTCGATCTCGAGGCCCGAGTTCTGGATGGCGGCCGCCATCTGCGCCTGCTGCTCCTCATTGGGCTGGGCGCCGTTCAGGGCGCGGGCGACGCCAGAGATTTCAGCCATGGCGGCGGCGAACTGACTGATTTCGGCGTCCGTCACGCCAGCGCCCACGGAGCCGGGCGCAGACGGGGCGGCGCCAGCCACGGCGGCGCGCGCCTGCAGCACCGGATCCGCCGAGACGGCGGCCGAAATAGCGTTGAAGCGCTCGACGGCCAGGCCCGAGTTTTGCACGGCGGCGGCCATCTGGGCTTGTTGCTCCTCGGTGGGCGTTCCGTTCTGGACGGAGGCGGCCACGCTCGAGACCGTCTTCATGGCGGCGGCGAACTGGGCCAGTTCGGCGTCGGTGGGCTCGCCGGCCGGGGCAGGCGCGGCGGCGGGCGCCGGTTCAGCGCCGTCCTGCGCCAGAGCGGGCGCGGCGGTCAGAAACAGGGCGGCCAGAATGGCGGTCGGGGCGGCGGCCGTTGCAAAACGCATGGCGTATCCTTCTCCAGTCCCGAACGCTCAGCCCCTAGGCTGACCCGGACAGGTCCGGGCTCTCCCGCACGACCGGGCTATGTCAGTCTCACAGAGGGCGGGGAGGTCGAAACGCTAACCTGCGTGATGCAGGCGGGTAAACCCCGAAACGGCGCTTTCAACTCTCAGGCGTATTGGCGTCCAGTTCGTCCAGCCACACCCGCGCTGAGGAATCCGACGGCGCGCGCCAGTCGCCACGCGGCGACAGCGACCCGCCGGTGACCACTTTCGGCCCGTTCGGCACGGCCGAGCGCTTGAACTGGCTGGTCTGGAAGAAGCGGATCAGGAACTTGCGCAGCCAGCCCTTGATGGTCGGCAGGTCATAGGCGACCCGCTCGCCCTGCGGCAGGCCGACCGGCCAGCGTCCCGTCGCCGCGTCGCCCCAGGCCTGATGCGCCAGGAAGGCGACCTTGGACGGCTTGAAGCCGAAGCGGCTGATGTAGAACAGGAAGAAGTCGTTCAGCGCATAGGGACCGACGATGCTCTGCGTCGACTGGATCGCCCCGTCGGCGCCCGCGGGCACCAGCTCGGGCGAGATCTCGGTAGCCAGAATGGCGTGCAGGGTCGGCGTCGCGGCCTCGCCCACCAGACCGCGCTCGGCCACCCAACGGATCAGGTGCTGGATCAGGGTCTTCGCCACCCCGCCGTTGACGTTGTAGTGGCTCATGTGGTCGCCGACGCCATAGGTGCACCACCCCAGCGCCAGTTCCGACAGATCGCCGGTGCCCAGAACGAAGCCGTGGTTCTGATTGGCCAGCCGGAACAGATAGTCGGTGCGCAGACCCGCCTGCACGTTCTCAAAGGTGATGTCGTGCACCGGCTCGCCGTTCGCGAAAGCATGGCCGATGTCGCGCAGCATCTGTTCGGCGGCGGGCCGGATGTCGATCTCGGCGCCCGTCACGCCCAGCGCCGTCATCAATTTCCAGGCGTTGGACTTGGTCCCCTCGGAAGTGGCGAAACCGGGCATGGTGAAGGCCAGAATGCCCGTGCGCGGCAGCTCCAGCCGGTCAAAGGCGCGACAGGCGACCAGCAGGGCCTGGGTCGAATCCAAACCGCCCGAGACGCCGATCACCAGGGTCTTGGACCCCGTCGCCGTCATCCGCCGCATCAGGCCCTGGACCTGAATGTTGAAGGCCTCGAAGCAGTCCTGATCCAGCCGCGCCGCATCGTCCGGGACGAAGGGGAAGCGGTCCAGCGGGCGGATCAGGGCGTCGGCCGGCCCCTCCCCCGCCTCGAACGGAACCACCGTCGCGGCCTCGCCCTCGATCCGGGCGCAGTCGGCGAAGGTGCCGTTGCGTAAGCGGTCCAGACCGATGCGGTCCACGTCCACGTCGGCCACCGTCAGATGGCTATGCATCGCGAACCGTTCGCCCTCGGCCAGCCGCGCGCCCAGCTCATGGATGGTCGCCTGACCGTCCCACGCCAGATCGGTGGTGCTTTCGCCCCAGCCCGAAGCGGCGAAAACATAGGCCGACAGGGTGCGCGCCGACTGGCTGGCGCACAGCAGGGCGCGCTCGTCGGCCTTGCCGATGACGATGTTGGAGGCCGACAGGTTGCACAGGATGCGCGCGCCTGCGAGCGCCGCCCGCGTGGACGGCGGCAGCGGCGCCCAGAAGTCCTCGCAGACCTCGACCGCAAAAACGAAGCCCGGCCGGTTCGTCGCCTCAAAGATCAGGCCCGGGGCGAAGTCGACGCGCTCGCCATTGAGGACGACGGCGTCCTCGCTACGGCTGGCGGCGGGCGCGAACCAGCGCTTCTCATAGTATTCGCGATAGTTGGGCAGATAGGTCTTGGGGACCACGCCCAGCACCTCGCCCCCGCCCAGCACGACGGCGCAGTTGAACAGGGCGTCGCCGTTGCGGATCGGCGCGCCGATGACGGCGATCACGCTCGCCTCGTCCGCGACCGCGGCCAGACGGGCGATCTGGCGCTCGACCTCGTCCAGCAGGGCCGCCTGCAGGTGCAGGTCGTCGATGGCGTAGGCGCTCAGCGACAGTTCGGGGAAGACCAGCAGGTCCACGCCCTTCTCGCCCGCCTGACGGATCAGCCGTGCATGCTCCTCGGCGTTGGCGGCCGGGTCGGCGATATGAACCACCGGGGTCGCGGCGGCGACGCGCACGAAGCCGTGGCGGCTGGGGGCATGGAAGGAACTGTTCGAGGCCATCAATCCATCCGCTCATCCCGGCGGACGCCGGGATCCAGTGAGAGCCGCGAGGCGCGGCGCTCGATCTCTAAGACCGTTCGATCAATATAGGGTTGCGGCCCGAAGCCAAAGCACTGGGTCCCGGCGTCCGCCGGGATGAGCGGGCAGCGGGAAGTTCGTGACCTGCGAACCGCCGTCGGCTAAGGCTCACACCATGAGCGATACGCCCAAAAAAGGCTGGTTTCAGCGGCTGAGCGCGGGTCTGTCCCGATCCTCCAAGCAGATGACCGATCAGGTCGTCTCGACCTTCGTGAAGGAGCCCCTCTCGGAGGAGGCGCTGGAGCGGCTGGAGGAACATCTGATCGAGAGCGATCTGGGTCCCGCCGCCTCGGCCCGCATCGTCGAGCGCTTTCGCGCCCTGCGGTTCGGCAAGACCTCTGACGAGCGCGAGGTCAAGGAAGCCTTGGCCGAGGCCGTGGCGGCCGAACTGACGCCGCGTCAGGCGACGTTCGATCCCCTCAGCGGGCCCAAGCCCTATGTGGTCCTGTTCGTCGGCGTGAACGGCTCGGGCAAGACGACGACCCTGGGCAAGATCGCCTCCGACCTGACAGGCAAGGGCGCCAAGGTGATGATCGTCGCCGGCGACACCTTCCGCGCCGCCGCCCGCGAGCAGCTGAAGGTCTGGGCCGACCGCGCGGGCGCTCATTTCGAAAGCCGCCGCGACGGCGCCGACGCCGCCGGTCTGGCCTTCGACGCATACGCCAAGGCCAAGGCGGAAGGCTTCGACGTCGTCCTGATCGACACGGCCGGGCGGCTGCAGAACAAGTCCACCCTGATGGACGAACTACTCAAAATCGTGCGCGTGCTGAAGAAGGTCGATGCGGACGCCCCGCACGAAACCCTGCTGGTGCTGGACGCCACCGTCGGCCGCAACGCGCTGGAGCAGGAAAAGATTTTCGGCCGCACCGCCTATGTCTCGGGCGTGGTGATGACCAAGCTGGACGGCACCGCGCGCGGCGGCGTCCTGGTGCCGGTGGCCCAGGCCTCCGACGCCCCGATCAAGCTGATCGGCGTCGGCGAAGGGGTCGAGGACCTGCAACCTTTCGACGCCCGCGCGTTTTCCCGATCGCTGGTCGGGCTTGAGGACTGATCCATGACTGAAGCGACCCAGAGCAAACGTCCGCAATGGATCCGGCAGGCCGTCGACTTCGGCGCCCTGGTCGCCTTCATGGCCGCCTATTTCATCACCCGCGACATGATCAAGGCGACGTGGGTGCTGGTCATCGCCTCGATGATCGCCCTGGCCGTCGGCTTCGTGCTGGAGCGGCGCCTGGCGCCCATGCCCCTGATCACCGGCGGCTTCGCCCTGGTGTTCGGCGTCCTGACCATCGTCACCGACGACGACCTGTTCGTGAAGCTCAAGCTGACGGTACAGAACGGCCTGCTGGCCGCCGTCCTGCTCGGCTCGCTGCCGCTGAAGAAATACCCGTTCAAGGCCCTGCTGGGCTCGGCCATCAAGGTGACCGACGAGGCGTGGCGCAAACTGACCTTCCGCTACGGCCTCTACTTCCTGGCCGTCGCCATCGCCAATGAAGTGTTCCGCAGCCCGACCGCCGTCACCGCCATCTGGTCGGCGCTCAACCTGGGGACGCCCGATCCCAACGGCGTCTGGACCGCCTTCCGCGGCGTGCTGTGGATCGCGGCCTCGATCTTCGGCCTGTCGCAGGTGCCGCTGATCCTGAAGAACATGACCAAGGACGAGGAACCGGGCCCCGTCTCGCCCGACACGGGCCTTTAGGGTTGGGTCTCACTTCTCCCGTCATCCTCGGGCTTGACCCGAGGATCGGATTGTCCGCCTGCGCGACGTCGGAACGCAAAAGCGCGCCGCTAGGCTCGATCCTCGGGTCAAGCCCGAGGATGACGGAGGCATAGCAGGGCTCGATCATCCATTTCCGGGCCTCAAGTAGGGCGAAGCCCGATAGGCCCGCCAACAAAGGCCTCAAGCAGCGCGAACGCGCGGTAGGCCTGCTTAAATGTCTTCAAACCGTCAGCGTTTGCGTCGTCAAAGCGTTAAGCCAGACTGTTAGCTGTCGCAGCATCATCCGGCCACGGCCGGTATCGGGCTGTTCGGGAACGAAGACGATGATCAAGTCGGGCAAGCAGGCCAAGATCAAGGGCGGGCTGGCGGAATCGCCGAGCCACCTGATTCATCGGGCGCTGCAGCTGGCGCTGGACATCTACGCCGAGGAAGCCGGGCCGGAGGGGTTGACCCAGCGCCAGTTCGCCGTGCTGGAGGCCGTGGCCGCCCGCTCGGGCCTGACGCAGACCGACCTGGTCAAGGCGACCGGGATCGACCGCTCGACCCTGGCGGATCTGGTGGCGCGCATGACGACCAAGGGCCTGCTGGAGCGCGAACGCTCGACGCTGGATGCGCGCGCCAAGGCCGTTCGCCTGTCGCCTGAGGGCGAGGCCGCCCTCATCGCCGCCCGCCCGCGCGTCGAGGCCGCCGACAAGCGGATCATGGGCCTGCTGCCCAAATCCAAGCGCGACAGTTTCCTGGACCTGCTTTGCAGCCTCTCCGACGCCGCCGACGCCGCCCCCGAACAAGTCCGCGCCGAGGTCAAGGCGGCGAAGAGAGCCGCCAAGGAAGCCAAGAAGGCGGAAAAGGCCGCGCGCAAAGGCGACGACCGGGGCAGGAAGAAGAAGGGCGAGCCGGTCGTGGAGCAACCGCAGGCTGATACCGCGGCCGACGCCGTTGTGGTCCCGCTCAAGGGCGCGACTGAAAGCTGACCCCTTCCTCTCCCGCTCATCCCGGCGTCCGCCGGCAGGAGCGGAGCATGAGGCCGCAGCCTATACCCGAATGTCCAGCAGCGAGCCGGGGCGTTGCAGCCGCGATGTCGGCGCCGCCTGTTCGACCGGCGCAGAAACCGCCGCAGCCGAACGCATCGTCTCCTCAGCCGCAACCGGCGCCGCCAGCCCCATGGCTTGGCGGAAGAAGGCCGACTGGGCCGTTCTCAGGGCGTGGGCCGCGCCGCCCGCCTGAGGCGGAAAGGCCGGCCGCTCGGACGAAATGGCGGACATGGGCCAAGGATGCCCGCGCTTCGTCTAGATATGGTTAATGCGCGATTCACCCTGTTTCGGGCGGTCGCCTCAACGCGCTGGAGCGTTCAGGGCGTCGGTCAGCGTCTTCAGATCGGCGTCGGTCAGGATCGGCCCCGAGGACTTGGCGACGATGGTCCCATAGGCGTCGACGGCGAAGCTCTCGGGCACGCCCGACACGCCCAGGTCCAGCCCGGCGCGTCCCTCGCGGTCGACCAGCACCAGACGATAGGGGTCGCCCAGCTCGTCCAGGAAGGCGTCGGTGGCGACGGGGTCGTCCTTATAGGCCACGCCGACCACGGCGATCCCCTGCTCCTTCAGCTCCATCAGCTGCGGATGCTCCAGGCGGCACGGCGCGCACCAGCTGGCGAAGACGTTGACGATCATCGGCTTGCCCACGCCCGCCGTCTTCAGGTCCAGAAGGTCGTCGCTGGCCTTGCCGTCCGACAGGATGGGCAGGACCGTCGTCTCGGGGATGAGCTGACCGACCAGCGCGTCGGGACGATAGGTCGGCCCGGCGGCGGGGTCGCCCGCCATCCGGTCCATCTGCGTCATCAGAAAGACGCCCAGCGCGACCAGAACGACGATGGGCAGCAGGGCCAGCCAGCGCTTCATTTACGCGCGGCCTCCAGCCGGGCCAGCTCCCGCTTCCAGCGGCGGGCGGCGATCAGGGCGCGCGCCGACAGGGCGGCCAGCACCACGGCGCTGATCCCCCAAGCGGGCCAGACGAAGGCGCCGTAGGGGCTCATGTCCAGATCAAGCATGAGACAACTCCATCAGGCTTCCAGCGCCGCGCGGGCGCGAAGGGTCAGAACACGACGGCGACGGACCTCGGTGCGGATCGACGTCAGCCAGATCGCCCCGAACAGCACGGCGTAGGCCGCCATCATCGTCAGCAGGGCGGGCAGGAAGACCGGGTCCACGCTGGTCCCGCCCGACCGCAGCAGCGACGCGGGCTGGTGCAGGGTGTTCCACCAATCGACCGAGAACTTGACGATCGGCAGGTTGATCAGGCCGACCAGACCCAGCACCGCCGCCGCCCGCGCCGCCTTGGCCTCATCGTCGATCGAGCTGCGCAGGGCCATATAGCCGAGGTAGAAGAGGAACAGCACCAGCACCGAGGTCAGGCGCGCGTCCCACACCCACCACGTCCCCCACATGGGCTGGCCCCACAGGGCGCCGGTGACCAGGGCCAGGGCGGTCAAGGCCGCACCCGGCACGGCGGCCGCCCGCGCCGCTGCATCGGCCAGCGGATGGCGGAACACCAGGGCGAAGAAGCTAGAGACACCCAGCGCTCCATAGGCCATCAGCCCCAGCGACGCCGCCGGGACGTGAATGAACATGATGCGCACCGTGTCGCCCTGCTGATAGTCGCCCGGCGCGGCGAAGCTGAACCACGTCCCCAGCAGCAGCAGGCCGAGCGCGCAGATCCACAGCACCGGAACCAGGGGGCCGGTGAAGCGCATGAAGCGGTCGGGATTGGCGAGGCCGAACATGGGCCGCCGATTACGCGGCCCAGCGCCCCACGGCAAGCGGGCGCGGCGTCCGACCCTTTGTCGCGGCTCTTAGAGGCTCAGGCCGTGCTGCGCCGCCAGATCCTTCAGCCCGACCATCGGACGCGGACCCCAGTGGGCGATGACTTCCGACGCGGCCAGCGAACCCAACGCCCCGGCCTCGGCCAGGGACAGGCCGCGCGACAGGCCCAGCAGAACGCCCGCCGCGTACTGATCCCCGGCGCCCGTGGTGTCGACGACCTTCTCGACCGGATAGGCGGCGACCTCGACCCGCTCGCCGCCGCGGAACAGCACCGAACCGGCGGCGCCGCGCGTCACGGCCGCCACCTCGACGATGCGGCCAAGGTGGGCGGCGGCGTGGTCAAAGTCCTCGGTCTCGAACAGGGCGTGCAGCTCGGCCTCATTGGCCAGGACGATGTCAGCCGAGCTCTCGATGAAGGCCAGCAGTTCAGCGCGCCAGCGGTGCACCACGAAGCTGTCCGACAGGGTGATGGCGACCTTGCGGCCCGCCGCATGGGCGGCGGCGGCGGCGGCCTCGAAAGCCGCGCGGGCCGGGGCCGGATCGAACAGATAGCCTTCCAGATAGACGATGGCGCTGTCGCCGATCACGCCCGCGTCGACGTCGGCCGTCGTCAGCTGGTTGGCGGCGCCCAGGAAGGTGCACATGGTGCGCTGGCCGTCCGGCGTGACGTTGATCAGGCAGCGGCCGGTGCCGAAACCCTTACCGGCGCCGTCTTCCAGCACGGGGGTGTCGAAGTGGACGCCGACAGCGCGGATGTCGTGGCTGAAGACCTCGCCCAGGGTGTCCTTGGCCACCTTGCCGATATAGGCGGCGCGCCCGCCGAACGAGCCGACGCCCGCCACGGTGTTGCCCGCCGATCCGCCCGAGGCCTCGACCCCCGCCGCCATGGCGTCATACAGGGTCGCGCTCTGCGCCTCGTCGACCAGCTGCATCGAGCCGGGGATCAGGCCCTTGGCCTCCAGGAAGGCCGCATCGCACGGCGCCAGGACGTCGACGATGGCGTTGCCCAGGGCGCAGACGTCGAAACGGGCGTTTTGGGCGAAGGCGGGCAGGGATTGGGTCATGTCCGCCCCATAGCGGGCGAGACGGCCGCGCGCCAGTGCGCCGGCCCCGCTGCCGTGCGAAAAGCGGCCCTTCACGCCGATCCGGCGGCGGCCTAAAGCCGATGGACCTGTTGCACACCGCCCTCGCCGGGCCTTGCGGAGCCGCGCCTATGACCGACGTCGCCGTCCTGACCCCCGACCCGGCCGACCCCACCTATTCGACCCTGTGGCCGGGCGTGCTGGACCGGCTGGGCGAGGCGCTGGCGACGGCGGGGATCACGGCGCGGCCGACGCCCTGGACCGATCACGTCGAGAACGCCCGCGCCCTGATGGACTTCCCCCTGGTCCTGCCGCTGCTGGTCTGGGGCTATCATCAGGGCCACGACCGCTGGGTCCAGGCCTGCACGACCTGGGCCGAGGCGGGCGCGCCCCTGGCCAATCCAGCCGCGACCCTGCGCTGGAACGCCGACAAACGCTATCTGGCCCGCCTGGGGGAGAAAGGCGTCGCCGTGCCCGAGACGATCTTCGCCGACCACGTCGACGCTGCGGTTCTGGAAGCCGCCTTCGCCGCGACAGGCGCCGAAACCCTGATCGTCAAGCCCACCGTCTCGGGCGGCGCCTGGCGCACCCTGCGGGTGACGGCGGGCGAACCCTTGGACGTGGCTCTGGCCAATGCCCCCGTCGGCGGGACGATGATCCAGCCCTATCTCAAGGCCATCGAGACCGAGGGCGAGACCTCCCTGCTCTATTTCGGCGGCGAACTGAGCCACGTCGTGAACAAGCGCCCCGGCGCGGCGGGCGAGTTCCGCATCCAGACCCAGTACGGCGGACAATACCAGGCGCTGAAGGCCGCGCCTCAGGGCGCGCTGGATCTGGCCGAACGCACCCTGGCCGTCATCGACGAAGACCTCCTCTACGCCCGCATCGACATGACGAAGGGCGACGACGGCGACTGGGTGCTGATGGAGGCCGAACTGATCGAGCCGGACTTCTACCTGGCCGCCGCGCCTGAAGCTGGCGCCCGCTTCGGTCAGGCGGTGCGGGCGCGGCTGGAGCGCTAGGCCTACACGCCCATGAAGCTGGCCCGCGACGGGCACAGGTCCGAGATCACGCATCCCGCGCACTTCGGCCGCTGGGCCAGACAGGTGTAGCGGCCGTGCAGGATCAGCCAATGGTGGGCCTTGGGCAGCCAGGCCTCCGGCACCACCTGATGCAGCTGGGCCTCGACCTTGTCCGGCGTCGAAGCGTTGGCCAAGCCCAGCCGATGCGAGACACGGAAGACGTGGGTGTCCACCGCGATGGCCGGCTCGATCCCCAGTTCGTTCAGCACCACGCTGGCGGTCTTGCGCCCCACGCCCGGCAGAGCCTGCAGGTCGGCGCGGTTCAGCGGCACCTCGCCGCCGTGCTTCTCGACCAGCATCCGCGCGGCGGCGATGACGTTCTTCGCCTTGGTGCGATACAGGCCGATCGACGAGATCAGCGGGATCAGCCCCTCCTCGCCCAGGGCCAGCATTTTCTGCGGCGTGTCGGCCACGGCGAACAAGGCGCGCGTGGCCTTATTGACCCCCACGTCGGTCGCCTGGGCCGACAGGGCGACCGCCACCACCAGGGTGTAGGGATTGACGAATTCCAGCTCGGTCTTGGGGTCGGGCATGACGCCGGACAGGCGGACGAAGATCTCCTCCACCCGATCCTCATCCGGCGGCCAGGCGATAATCGCCCCGACGGGGGCCGTCTTCGGCTGGCGCGAGCGCTTGCCGGGCGGCGGGGTCAGGCCGGCCTTCTGAACGGCCTTCTTCTGGCGGGACGCGGATTTCAACGGAGCCATGCCCCCGCTTCGCCTCCCCGGCGCGCGGCGTCAACGTCGCCCGCGCGACACGCTGCGACAAAAAGGCGCGGTTCGGGGTTGTATTCTAGACGCCGCCGTCCATTTTACGCGCGAAATTCCAAGCGAGCTGTCTCTCCATGGCCCTCCCCGCCGCGCTCAAGAAGCGTCTGCCCCTGATCGTCGCCGGCGTCGTCGGCCTCGGCCTCATCGTCGGCGGCGTGGTCTGGTGGCAGGGCAAACAGCGCTGGGAAGCCACCGACAACGCCTTCGTTCAGGCGGACACCGTGGCCGTCAGCCCCCGCATCAACGGCGAGGTGGTCGAGGTCCTGGTCAAGGATAACCAGCGCGTCGAGGCCGGTCAGGTGCTGGTCCGGCTGGACGACGCCGACGCCCGCGCGGCCCTGGCCCAGGCCGAGGCCAATCTGGCGGCCCTGAGCGCCGCCGTGGCCAATGTCGACGCCCGCGCCGAGCAGGAGCAGGCCACCGTCGCCGCGCGCGCCGCCGCCGTGACCCAGGCCGAGGCCCAGGCCAATCTCGCCCGCGCCGAGGTCGACCGCTACGGCAAGTTGGCCGCCCAGGGCTGGGTCTCGCAGCAGCGCATCGAGACCCAGCGCGCCACGGCCGAAACCGCCCGCGCCTCGGTCGCCCAGGCCCAGGCCGCCCTGACCGCCGAACAGCGCGCCGTCGCCGCCCTCGGTTCGTCCCGCCAGCAGAGCGTGGCCGCCGTGGAGCAGGCGCGCGCCCTGGTCGAACAGGCGAAACTGACGCTTGAGCGCACGGTGATCCGCGCCCCGGTGGCGGGCGTCGTCGGGGCGCGCGGCGCGCGCGCGGGTCAGGTCGTTCAGGCGGGCGGCCAGCTGATGTCGGTGGTGCCGCTGACGGACGCCTATGTGGTCGCCAACTTCAAGGAGACGCAGGTCGGGCGCATGCGCCTGGGCCAGGCGGTCGAGATCAAGGCTGACGCCTTCCCCGGCCGGTCGCTCCAAGGCCGGATCGACAGCTTCGCCCCGGCCACCGGCTCTGAGTTCGCCCTGATCCCGGTCGAGAACGCCACCGGCAACTTCACCAAGATCACCCAGCGCGTCCCGGTCCGCATCGCGGTCGAGCACGACGACAAGGGTCAGCCGATCGCCCTGCGCCCCGGCCTGTCGGTCGAGGTCAAGGTCGATCTGAAGAGCCCGGGCGGCGCCGCCTTCGCCGAAGCCGCCAACCCGAGCCCCGCCCCGTGACCGACGCGGCCGCGTCATCGGCCCCAGCCGCCCAGCCCGAGATCAACTGGACGGTCCTGCTGCTCGGCTTCGCCGGCATGGTCATCGGCCAGTTCATGGCCATTCTGGACATACAGATCGTCGCCGCCTCCCTGCCGCAGATTCAGGCCGGGGTCGGCGCTTCGGCCGATGAGATCAGCTGGATCCAGACCGCCTATCTGATCCCCGAAGTCGTGATGATCCCCCTGTCGGGCTATCTGTCGCGGCTATGGGGCACGCGAAAGGTGTTCCTCGCGTCCTGCTTCGGCTTCCTGATCATGAGCGTCATGGTCGGCCTGTCGTCCTCCATCGAGATGATGATCGTCTTCCGCGCGCTGCAGGGGTTTGTCGGCGGGGCGATGATCCCGACCGTCTTCGCGGTGGCCTTCACCGCCTTCCCGCCCGAGCGGCGCGTGACGGCCAGCGTCATCATGGGGCTGATCGTGACGCTGGCGCCGACCGTCGGCCCGACGCTGGGGGGCCATCTGACGGAATGGCTTAGTTGGCGCTGGCTGTTCTTCATCAACGTCTTTCCCGGCGTGATCGTCCTGTTCCTGGTCGGGCGATACGCCCATTTCGACAAGGGCGACCCCAGTCTGGCCAAGGGCTTTGACTGGTGGGGCCTGATGCTGATGGCGGCTTTTCTGATGGGCCTGCAGTTCGTGCTGGAGGAAGGCGCCAAGGAGGACTGGTTCGCCGACGACCGGATCCTGCTGCTCAGCGTCGTCGCCGCCGTCTGCGGCCCGGCCTTCATCTGGCGCTCGCTCAGCTATCGCAATCCGATCGTGGAGCTGCGCGCCTTCGGCAACCGCAACTTCGTGGTGGGAGTGTTGATGACCTTCATCGTCGGCGCGGCCCTGTTCGGCGGCACCTTCCTGCTGCCGCTGTTTCTGGGCCGGGTGCGCGGCTATTCGGCGGCCGAGGTGGGCACCACCATGGTGGTCTCGGGGCTCGCCATGTTCGCCACTGGCCCCCTCGCCGGGCGCCTGGTGCGCAAGGTCGACGCCCGCATCCTGATGTTCGTCGGCTTCATGCTGGCCGCCTGGGGCATGTGGGACGCCCGCGTCGTGACCGATGAGTGGGGCTTCTGGGAGTTCGCCGGCATTCAGGCCATGCGCGGCGCCGGGGTCATGCTGGCCATGATCGCCTCACAGCAGGTGACGATGGCCACCCTGCCGCCGCATATGGTCAAGAACGCCTCGGGCCTGGTGAACCTGGCGCGCAACGTCGGCGGGGCCTTCGGCCTGGCCATCCTCAACACCTCCCTGACCCAGAACACCGCCCTGCACATGGCCGAGCTGACCAGCGCCATCGACCAGACCCATCAGGGGGTGCGCGACATGATCGCCGGCATGGCCGTGCGCTTTTCAGGCTCCATCGACCCGCAGGCCTCGGCGTTGAAGGCGGTCTATGGGATGTTGCAGAAACAGGCGACGACTCTGGCCTTCGGCGACGCCTTCGCCCTGCTGGCCATCGGCTGCGCCTGCGCGGGCTTCCTGACCCTGCTGTCCAAGCCCGCCAAACCCAACGCCGCCGCCGCTTCTTCGGATGTCCACTGATGCCCCGCGCCCGCGGCCAGATCGACGAGCAAAAGAGCCAGGCTATCCTTCAGGCCGCCGCCAGCCTGTTCGTCGAAAAGGGCGCGAAGGCCTCGATGAGCGAGATCGCCCGGCGTGCGGGCGTCTCGAAACAGACCCTCTACAATCGTTTTGCGACCAAGACTGAGATCGGCCGGGCCCTGGCGGCCCAGCGCTCGGACGCCGTCACCGCCCCGCTGACTTCGGGCGCCGAGCCGGAGGCGGTGCTGGCCGCCATCGCCGAGACCCTGATCAGCAAGATCTGCACAGGCGGCAAGGGCGCCTCCCTGCGCGGCGTGGCCCTGGTCTCGCCCGAGGCGCCGGAACTGGCGCGCGCCATCTATGACGCCGGTCCGGGCGAGAGCGTCCGGCGCATCGCCGCCTGGCTAAAGGTCCAGGACGAGGCGCGCCGCCTGAGCGTCCCCGACCCCCTGGCCGCCGCCGAGATGTTCACCGGCATGGCCCTGGGCCACGGCCATCTGCGCTCGGTGCTGGGGCTGCCGCATCCCGAAATCGCCGACCTGCCCGCCCGGGCGCGCGACGTCGCCCGCCGCTTCGTCCGCGCCTTCGCCCCGGAATAGGCGATTGCGCCTGATTGGCCCTGAAGGCGGATCAGCGTAAAGCCGCCCTCAATCCTTTCCCTTGCGCCCGCCGGAGCCGTTTCCCATGCTGATCCACCTGTCGTCCTGGCCCGAGATCGACGAGCGCCTGAAGTCCGGCGCCCTGTTGTCCAAGACGGTGATCGTGCCGATCGGCTCGAACGAGCAGCACGGGCCGACCGGCCTTTTGGGCACCGACTGGCTGTGCCCCGAGATCATCGCCCACGCCGCAGAGAAGGGCGACGACAGTCTGGTGGTCACGCCCACCTTCAACATCGGCATGGCCCAGCACCACCTGGCCTTTCCCGGCACCATCACCCTGCGCCCGTCGACCTTCATGGCGGCGATCGCCGACTGGGTGTCGTCGCTGACGCGCCACGGCTTCGAGCGGATCTATTTCCTCAACGGCCACGGCGGCAACGTCGCCACCATCGAGGCCGCCTTCGCCGAGATCTACGCCGACTGGTCCTTCACGCCCGAGCCCTGGGCCGAGCGTCCGCCCTTCGTGCTGAAGCTGCGCAACTGGTGGGACCTGCCGGGCGTGCAGAAGCTGTGCGAGGACATCTTCCCGACGGGCCACGGCAGCCACGCCACCCCGTCCGAGATCGCCGTGACCCAGGCGGGCTATCCCGACCGGGTCAAGACCGCCCACTATGAGCCGAAGATCGCCCCCTTCGGCCCGATCCGCGACGCCAACGACTATCGCGCCCGCTTCCCCGACGGCCGCATCGGCTCGGACCCGGCCCAGGCGACCCCGGAAAAGGGCCAGCGCATCATCGACGCCGCCGTCCCGGCCCTGATCCGCGATCTGACGGAGTTCGCACAGGAAGTCTTGCCGGTCGCCTGAAACAGGCTCAGGGTCGCTGCATGAGCCCCATGCAGAAGACCGCCCGCAACGCCCTGCGCAACGCCCAGGCCGGTCAGGAACTGGCCCAGGCCTCGGCCGCCGTCATCACGCGACGGCTGGGGATCATGGGCGAGGCCATGGCCGATCCGCTGCGCGCCGACCATGCCGAGCTGGGCCGCATGGGAACCGAGAAGGTCGAGGCCATGGCGGCCTCGGCCGGGGCGGCCTATGCCGGGGCGATGGATCTGGCCGAACGGGCGGGCCGCGCAGCCGCGCGCGAAGGGGCCGAGGCCGCCGACTGCCTGGCCAGACTGGCGCGCGCCGACACCCCCTTCGCCTTCGCCGCCGCCCAAAGCGACTGGGCGATGGGCGCCTGGAGCCGGGCGATGAGCGACGGCTGGGCCTTCTACGGCGCCGCGCTGAAAGCGCAGGGACAGGCCCTGGCGCCGGTCCACGCCAAGGCCACCGCCAATGCGCGGCGCCTGAAACGCTAGTCGTCTTCAGGCTCGCGCCGGCGTGATGGAACGCCCTGCGGCATCCGCGGATTGCCTTTGCATCGCGGCAAAGGAGATCACTATGGCCGAGAAAGACCCCAAGGACCCTCACCCCGGCATGATGGGCGACGGCACCGAAGAACAGAACCTCAACCAGCCGGGAGATCCGTCCAAGCGGATCACCGAAGAAGAGGTCGACGACGCCTTCACCAAGGATCCCAAGCTGGTGCCGAAGGAATAGGCCGCGCTTACGCCGTCCGAATAACCCCGTCCCGCGCCTCGACCGGCCAGGGCGTCAGCTTGCCGCCCGCGCAGGGTCCGGCGACGCACGCGCCCGACAGGGGCTCGAACGCCGCTCCGTGCCAGCCGCACAGGATCAGCGAGCCGTCCGGCGTCAGATAGCGGTCCAGCTCCACCGCGATGGGAAAGCCCGCGTGCGGGCAGCGATCCACCCAGCCCGCGACCTGACCGTCCTTCTTCACCACGAAGCCGTGGAAGAAGGCCTCGCCGATCTGCAGCACGAACCCGCGCGAGCCGGGGTCGGCGATGTCGGCCTCCAGACACAGGGCCACGTTCGGCGGGGTCTTCCAGACCCGCTTGCGCTCCTGCGTTTCAGCCGCCGGACCCTCTTGCGCCACTATTCGCGCTCGGGCTTCAGCGGGCGGCTCATCAGGCTCTCGATGGCCTGATCCACGGTCATCTCGCCGGCCAGCACCGCCGCCGTCGCCTCGCAGATGGGCGTATCGACGCCCAGCTTGCGGGTCAGCTCGCGCACGGCGGGCGCGCTCTCATAGCCCTCGGCTACCGAGCGTTTGCCGGCCAGCGCCTGCTCGACGCTCAAACCCTGTCCCAGCGCCAGGCCCAGGCTCATGTTGCGCGATTGCGGGCTGGAGCAGGTCAGCACCAGATCGCCGACGCCACACAGCCCCGCCACGGTCTCGGCCTTGCCGCCCAGGGCCGTGGCCACGCGGACGATCTCGGCATAGCCGCGGGTGATGACGGCGGCGTGGGCGCTGCGGCCCAGTTCGCGGCCCTCGACGATGCCGCAGGCGATGGCCAGGACGTTCTTCAGCGCTCCGCCCGTCTCGGCCCCGATCAGGTCATCGGCGAAATAGGGACGGAAGACCGGGCCCGACAGGGCGCCCGCCAGGGCCTCGGCCATCTCCAGGTCGGCGCAGGCCAGGGTCACGGCGCTGGGCAGGCCGCGCGCCACTTCGGCGGCGAAGCTCGGCCCCGACAGCACGGCGGCGGTCGCCGACGGGATCGTCTCGGCCAGCACGTCGGTCATCAGCTTCAACGAGCCGCGCTCAATGCCCTTGGAGCACAGGATGATCGGCAGACCCGGCCGGGCGTAAGGCGCAAACGCCGTCAGCGTCGCCCGCATGTGCTGAGCCGGCGGCACGGCCAGAATCAGATCGCAGTCGGCCAGATCCGCCAGATCCGAGGTGACGTTGATGGCCGAATCCAGTTCGACCCCCGGCAGGAAGGCGTCGTTCATCCGGCGCGCGCGGATGCTCTCGATCACCTCAGGCTCGCGCGCCTGCAGGATGACGGCCAGACCCGCCGCCGCCGCGCTCTGCGCCAGGGCCGTGCCCCAGGCGCCGCCGCCAATTACGCCTGCAGTATGAAATTCCATATCTTCTCCGGTCCCCCGACCCCCGCAGGGCTTCAGGCCGCTTTAAGCCTTGGCGCCCTTGCGGCCCGTTTTCTTGTGAACAGGATCGACGCTCGCGCGCGTCTCGTCCAGTGGCCATCGTGGCCGAGCCGCGACATCGATGTCCGACGTCAGCCCTTTTTCCAGCCGCTCGGCCCCCGCCAAGGCGATCATCGCCGCATTGTCGGTGCAATAGGCCATCGGCGGCGCCAGGAAGGCGAAGCCGTGCTTCGTCGCCAGATCCTCCAGAGTCCGCCGGATCGTCTTGTTCGCCGCCACGCCGCCCGCCACCACGAACAGGCGATGTTCGTGCGCCTCGGCGTAAGCCTTCATCGCCCGCTCGGAGCGCTCGGCCAGCTGGCGCGCGATCGCCTTCTGCACCGCATCGGCCAGATCCGCCCGGTCCTGTTCCGTCTCGCAGGTCTGGGCCAGACGCGACGCCGCCGTCTTCAGCCCCGAGAAGGAGAAGTCGCAGTCCTTGCGCCCCAGCAACGCCCTCGGCAGCTCGAACCGCGAGCCGTCGCCGCCATTCTCTCGACTCTGGGCCGCCAGCTTCTCCAGCGCCGGCCCGCCCGGATAACCCAGCCCCAGGGCCTTGGCGATCTTGTCGAAGGCCTCGCCGGCCGCGTCGTCGATGGTGGTGCCCAGCCGGCTCATGTCGCCGATGCCGCGCACCTCCAGCAACTGGCAGTGCCCGCCCGAGACGAGCAGCAGCAGGAAGGGATAGGTCGTCTCCGCCCCCAGCCGCGCCGACACCGCATGACCTTCCAGATGGTTGACCGCGATCAGCGGCAAGCCCCGCGCCAGCGCCGCCGCCTTGCCGTAGGACAAGCCGACCATGACCCCGCCGACCAGGCCCGGCCCCGCCGTCGCCGCCACGCCGTCCAGCCCGCTCCAGTCCAGCCCGGCCTCGCTCATGGCCCGGCGCGTCACGCCGTCGATCATCTCCACATGGCTGCGGGCGGCGATTTCCGGCACGACCCCGCCATAGGCCGCGTGATCGTCGATCTGGCTGTGAATGACGCTGGACAGCACCTGGGCGCCCGCCGCCGACAGACGCACCACCGAAGCGGCGGTCTCGTCGCAGCTGGTCTCCAGACCCAGTACGGTCAAACCGTCCCGCTCCAGTCCGGTTGCCCCGTCCGCCGCCCTGCTATAGTCCGCGTCCATTGTCATTGGGCGGAGTTAGCGACCCGCCCCCCCTTTCGCAACGGCGTCTCGACGTGACTCAACCTCTCCTGCGCATCGGCACCCGGCGTTCGCGCCTGGCCCTGGCCCAATCCGGCATGATGCAGCGCGCCATCGGCCGCGCCCTGGGCGTGCCCGAGGCTGAGATCGAAACTCTTGTCCCCCTGGTCGAGATCGTCACCACCGGCGACCGCATCCAGGACCGCCGCCTGCTGGAAGTCGGCGGCAAGGCCCTGTTCACCAAGGAGATCGAAGAGGCCCTGCTGGACGGCCGCGTCGACGTCGCCGTTCACTCGATGAAGGACGTCCCCGCCGAACAGCCCCCCGGCCTGGCCATCGCCGCCGTGCCCGAGCGCGAAGATCCCCGCGACGCCTTCATCAGCGAGCGCTACGCGACCTTCGCCGACCTGCCGCAGGGCGCCCGCTTCGGCACCGCCTCCCTGCGTCGTCAGGCCCAGGCGCTGGCCCTGCGCCCCGACCTCAAGATCGAGATGCTGCGCGGCAACGTGGACACCCGGCTGAAGCGTCTGCGCGACGGCGACTTCGACGCCATCCTGCTGGCCTGTTCGGGCCTTAATCGCCTGGGCCTGGGCGAAGTTATCCGCCAGCGCCTGCCGCTGGACGCCTTCCTGCCCGCGCCGGGCCAGGGCGCCCTGGCCCTGCAGACGCGCGAGGACGATGTGAACGCCGCCTGGACCCGCGCCCTCAACCACGCGCCTACCGCCCTCTGCGTCGCCGCCGAGCGCGGGGCCATGACCGCGCTGGAAGGCTCCTGCCGCACCGCCATCGGCGCCTACGCCCACATCGCGGAAGGCCGCCTGCATCTGAGCACCGAAATGCTCAGCCCCGACGGGTCGGGCCGCTGGACACGCTCGGGCGACATCGCCGCCCCTGCCGACCTGACCCAAGCCGAACTTTCCGCCGCCCGCGCCCTCGGTCTCGATCTCGGCGGCCAGGTCCAGGCCGTGGCCGGCGATCAAAAGATCGCGCTCTAGAGCCGTGACGCCGATCCGCCGCGTCTGGGTCACGCGCGCCGAGCCGGGCGCCGCGCGCACGGCGGACCGGCTGACGGCGCTGGGCTTCGAGCCCGTGGTCGTCCCGCTCCTGACGCTCGCCCCCCTGCCCGGCGCGCTGAACGCCGCTCCGGAGCCTGAGGCCGTCGCCGTCCTCGCCCTGACCAGCCCCAACGGCGTCGAGGCCTTCGCTCCCCTGATCCCGCGCTTTCGCGACCACCCCGTGTTCGCCGTCGGCGACGCCACCGCGGAAGCCGCCCGCGCCGCAGGCTTCGCCGACGTGCGCTCCGCCGCCGGCGACATTCACGCCCTGGCCCGCCTGATCGCCGCCGAAGCCCCGCCCGGCCCGCTGCTAGCGCCTGGCGCACGCGAGCCGGCCGGCGACCTGCCCGCCCTGCTGCCCGACCGCCGGGTCCAGCGCCTGCCCGTCTACGCCGCCTTCGAGACGCATGCGCCCGCGCCCGGCGCCTTCGACGCGGTCATGCTGCATTCCCCGCGCGCCGCCCGCGCCTTGGCGACCGACCTGCCCCGCGCCGCCTCATCCGGCCGCCTGGCCGTCTGCATTTCCGACGCGGCCGCCGCGCCCCTGCGCCCCTTTGATTTCACACAAATCCGCGTCGCCGCAGCGCCCGATGAACCGTCGATGCTATCGGCTCTTGGCAAGCCCGCCGCGCCCGTATAAAGAGCCCTCCTCGCTCGCTCGCGCTCGAAGCGCGGACGACGCCGGGGCCGCTTTAGCTCAGCTGGTAGAGCACCTCATTCGTAATGAGGGGGTCAGGTGTTCGAGTCACCTAAGCGGCACCACCTTTTCCCGCACAGAGAAATATCAGCAAAATCAATACGTTCTTGGGCGCGTCCCGAGTGGTGGTGTAGCAGTTTCGCCCTCTAGAGGTGTAGCACTCTGGTGTCTGGCGCTTCGCTCTAAGCCTGGCCGAAAACGCCTATGGTTAACCGCTTGTTCGCCCCTCCCCGCCTAGACGAGCCGCTGGACCTCAGTTTGGACTTCGGGTGGGCGTTGCATGGCGGGCGGAAACGATCTCGGCTTTGAGGCCGAGCTGTTCAAGGCGGCTGACAAGCTGCGCGGCAACCTGGAGCCCTCGGAATACAAGCACGTCGCGCTCGGCCTGATCTTTCTGAAATACATCTCCGAAGCCTTCGAGGCGCAACGGGCGAAGCTGGAGGCCGAGCCCTACGCTGACCCGGAGGACCCTGAGGAGTATTTGGCCGACCACGTCTTCTGGGTGCCGGCCGAGGCGCGCTGGTCCAACCTGCAGGCCAATGCCAAGCGGCCGGAAATCACCTTCACCGACGTGACCACCGGCAAGGAACGCCGTGGCGATATCGGCAACCTGATCGACAACGCCATGGAGGCCATCGAACGAGCCAATGTGAAGGTGCTGAAGGACGTCCTGCCCAAAGACTACGGGCGGCCCCAGCTCGACAAGCGGATGGTCGGCGAGTTGGTGGACCTGTTCTCCAACGTCAACCTGAAGGGCGAGGACGGCGAGGCGCGCGACCTCCTAGGCCGAGCTTATGAATATTTCATCTCGCAGTTCGCGGGCGCGGAAGGCCGGCGCGGCGGCGAGTTCTTCACGCCCCGCTCGGTGGTTCGCACCATCGTCGAGATGCTGGAGCCGACCAAGGGCCGCGTCTACGATCCCGCCTGCGGCTCGGGCGGCATGTTCGTGCAGTCGGAAACCTTCGTCGAGGCTCATCAGGGCAAGCGCAGCGACATCGCCATCTATGGCCAGGAGCGCATCCTACAGGCGGCGGGGTTGAAGTCGCCGGACATCTCCATCCTATCTGACGAGTTCCTTCTCGAAGTCGCCGGGATGGAGAAGAAGAACCTCGCACTGGAGGCTTTGAAAAAGCTCCTGGCTGGGGAGATCAAGAGCCGGGCACGAACGAACGTCGTCGAGACCCGAGCGCCCGGAGGAAGGGGAAGCCCTCCCCAGCCACACAGACGGAGGCCGTAGGGTGACCTTAGCGTGAGGAGGAGGAAGGCTCCCAGCCCAACCAGAGGACTTCGCGGGTGACCCAGGTTCCCCGATAGGTCCAAGCGGGCCCCTCGGCCGATCTTGATCGAGGACTACGGCTCGTTCCGCCCAGGTCTTCTTACGACCTCCAGTATAGCCCTAGGGGACCCGGAGGTGACCCGAGCGTAACCCTCAGCGTCGAGGGCGAAGGGGACCATCCCCCCACCCTCCAGCCAGGGTCGCTCAGCTCCAGCGGGCGACGTAGGCGAGAAAGGCGGCCTCTTCTTCGTCGGAGCTGAAGCCACGGATCGGTGCGCTCCCAGGGTGACCTCATGGCCCGCCATCATCGCCGCCCAGGACCGCAGCCGATCCCGCATGGCGGTGGTGTCGGGCGTGTCGTCGTAATGCAGAAGCGGCTTGCGATCCCGTCGCGTCTTTGCTGGCCCCTTCAGGCGGATAAGCTCGAACCTGTCGTTCAGGGCGACGTCGTCGTCCGTCAGGCCTTGTTCATCGGCCCAGGCCAGAAGCCCGTCGGTTCCGCGCAGCCGGGACAGGTAGCCCCGGCCCGACTGACCGAAGCCATGATCTTCCCGCCGGTAGCTCCCGGCACGGCCTTCGGCGAGTCCTGTGCTCATCAGGAAGGCCGTAACGAGCGTGACCGTGGTCTTCGAAGCGTCAGGATGGCGGTAGCGGTCCGGTCCGACATAGCCCCGGTCGCCGCGCGAGTAGGCCAGCCAGCGGGTCGGCGTATCGCGCCGAGCCAGCCAGAGCTCCAGCGTTACGGCCTCCAGTATGACCCGGAGCCGCCCACGGTCCGCCGCCCGTCGCTTGCGCGCCCGCTTGGGCTGGGGCAGTCAGCTCCTCCAATAGGTAAGCGTCAGCCGCCTTTCCCTTGACCCGTCGAGCGACCAGGGCGGCCAGGTCTGGGTGGATCGGCACGGAGCGCTCCCCGGCGGTGGTCTTGCTCTTGGTGACAACGAAGACGCCGCCCTCGGCATCCCGAACGCGCAGATTGCCGATCTCGACCTGACGCATCCCTGTCAGGGCGGCGAGAAGCATCATGTCTCTGAGTGTGGGGTTAGCGGGCCCTGACAGAAGGGCCTTGATCTCGTCGTCCGTGAACGGCCGCTTCTCGGCGTTCCCGCTCCGGTCTACCTCTCGACGCGACAAGCCCGCCCATGGGTTCTCCTGCACGATATGACGGCGACGCAGCCAGCTCCAGTAAGCCGACAGGGCGGAGATATAGGAGTTAAGCGTTTTTACAGTCCGACCTTCGGCAACGCTGTCCGCGAACTGATCTGCGACCCGGCCTGTCACCGCGTGGATATTGTCGGCGTGGCGGTTGGTCGTAAGCCAGTCAGTCAGGGCCTTCGTCGCCGTCCGCGTCCGCGCCGCATAACTCGCCTTCACGCCCTCCTGGGCCATATAGCGGTCCAGTTCCTCCCCGATGGGGACCACGGCCCCTGTCACCTTCCCGACCAGCGTCAGCGCGGCGCGCTCCCTGTCCGGGTCGTATCGGGGAGCGGAGACGCCATCGTCTTCGTTCACCGGCTCGCCCGCCAACCGCTCCACCGTGGCGTCCCAAGCTGGCTCCAGGTCCTCGGGAATGACGTAGAGCCCAGGGCGTTTAGGGTGGGGGACGCGGCGCTCCATCCACCACGCCTCTGCCTTCCGCTGTTCTACCGTGGGGTCTCCCTTAGCGTCCTTGCGGGTGCCGTCTAGGTTCCGGCGGGCGGCCTCTATCTGTGCCCGCATCCGCCCCCCCTCGACGACCGCCCGGGCGCAGGCCACAGCGAAGTCTTCCGTATCCAGCGACCGCCATAGCTCGACCTTCCCTAAGACCTCACGGGCTCCCTTGGGGACCTTTACGCGGACGTAATAGGAGCGCGAACCCTTGCGCTTCATCGGTTGCGGGACGCCTACGGGCCTTCCGGATGGGGGCTTTGCCATGGACGGAGGTGTAGCAGTTTCGGCGTCAGACGTGTAGCAGTTTAGTCGTCAAGATCCTGAAATCACCGAGTTTATTAACTTTGAGCCTCATCAAGAACCGCGTCACCTAAGCGGCACCACTCTTCATTCACCGCTATGCAACCGCCTTCACGCCTTGCGGCGGCCGTTTGGCCGTCACGCCGTCACGCCGCCAGGGCGCGGATGGGGCTAGTAGGGACGAGGTCGCTGGGCGCGAAGCTGCGGATCTCGCGATTGCCGCGATACAGGTCGATGCGTTCAAGGCGGGGCCAGTCGCGCGCGACTTCATTGACGCCACGCACGGCCTCAATCTCCGTGGCGCCGGACAGGACGCACAGCTCCGGCGTGATCGCCTCGGGCGTGTGGATCAGACAGTAGAAGACGTCCATCGGCGCACTCCCAACCTTCACTCGCCGTCCCTTGCCGAAGACTGATGACAGGGAAGCGGTTGGAAGTGCGACGCTTTGGAGAAACCGAAACCTGCGGCTGAAGGCAGCCTAGCTGGTGAAGAATTGCTGGGTGCCGTGCGCCTCGATCGCGCCCGCCAGACGCCCCAGGGCGTGGATGTAGGCCGCGGTGCGCAAGGTGACCTGTTTGTCTTCGGCGATGGACCACACGGCGTCGCCTTCAGTCTCGATGATGGTCTTGAGGCGCGACTGCACCTCGTCCAGCGTCCAGTAGTAGCCTTGGCGGTTCTGAACCCATTCGAAATAGGACACCGTCACCCCGCCCGCATTGGCCAGGATGTCCGGCAGGACGATCACGCCTTTTTCGGCCAGGATGCGGTCGCCCTCGGGCGTGATCGGGCCGTTGGCCAGCTCCAGCACGACGTTGGCCTGAACCGAGGCGGCGTTGCCGTCGTGGATCATGTCCTCCATGGCCGAGGGGGCCAGGACGTCGCATTCGACGCCGATCAGTTCATCCGGCGAAATGACCTTGCCGCCGTGTTCAGCCTGAACCACCGACTGGCCAGCCGCCTTGGCCGCCAACAGGGCGTCCAGGTCGAGGCCGGAGGCCGCATGAACGGCGCCGCCCGAGTCCGACACGGCGACGATCTTGGCGCCGATGCTGCGGAACAGGCGCGCCGCGTGCTGGCCCGCATTGCCGAAGCCCTGAACCGCCACGCGCAGGCCTTCGGTCGGCAGCCCCAGCCGCTCGGTCAGGTGGCAGGTGAGGTAGAAGCCGCCGCGCGCCGTGGCGTCCTCGCGCCCCACCGAACCGCCCAGGGCGATCGGCTTGCCGGTGATGACGGCGGGCGCCGCCTGACCCTGGATGGACGCGTATTCATCGGCCATCCAGCCCATGATCATGGCGTTGGTGTAGACGTCGGGGGCCGGAATGTCGCGGTCGGGGCCGATGATGCCGGCGAAGGCCTGGACATAGGCGCGCGACAGCCGCTCCAGCTCGGCCTTGGACAGGCTCTTGGGATCGACCTGCACCGCCCCCTTGCCGCCGCCGTAGGGCAGGTTGGTCACGGCGCACTTCACCGTCATCCAGAAGGCCAGGGTCTCGACCTCCTCCGCCGTGGAGGCCGGGTGAAAGCGGATGCCGCCCTTGGTGGGGCCGCGCGTGTCGTCATAGCGACAGCGCCAGGCGAGGAAGGATTTGCGCGACCCGTCGTCCATGCGGATCAACAGTCGGACCTTCATCGTCTCGCGCGGATATTTCAGCTTCTCCAGCACATCGCTATCGATCTGCACGTGGCGCGCCGCCTCGTCGAGACGGGTCAGGGCCGCGTCTAGGATGTTTGGATTCGGCATGTTTGTTCCAAATCTATAGGCCTAAGCTCGCCCCCATCGTAGAAACGAGCCAGTTTTCTGACCAAGAAAGGATTTTGCTGCCACATCGAATGTTGCAGCGCAATAGTTCGCGTGCGTCTGCGAGACGCGTCACGCCCGGAAAAAGGCGGCGGGGGCCGCCTGGTCGTCAGGACGATGCCGTCTTGCACGTATAAGCATATCTTTATATGCCTGAGGACATTGTCGTCACGCAGGAGCCTGCCTTGGCCCGTTCGTCGTTCCTCTTCACCTCCGAGAGCGTTTCGGAAGGCCACCCCGACAAGGTCGCCGATCAGATCTCGGACGCCATCGTCGACCTGTTTCTATCCAAGGACCCCGAGGCTCGGGTGGCCTGTGAAACCCTGACGACGACCAATCTGGTGGTGATCGCCGGCGAGATCCGCGGTCAGGGCATCATGGATACGGAGGGCAACTGGGCCCCTGGCGTCGAACAGGAAATCGAGGATACGGTCCGCGGCGTCGTGCGCGACATCGGCTATGAACAGGACGGCTTCCACTGGAAGACGCTGCAGTTCCAGAACCACCTGCACCCGCAGTCGGCCCACATCGCCCAGGGCGTCGACGCCGGCGAGGACAAGGACGAGGGCGCGGGCGACCAGGGCATCATGTTCGGCTACGCCTCGAACGAGACGCCGGAACTGATGCCGGCCACCCTGGCCTACAGCCACAATATCCTGAAGGCCCTGGCCGAGGCCCGTCACTCGGGCGAGGAGCCGGGCCTGGAGCCCGACGCCAAGAGCCAGGTGACCCTGCACTACGAAAACGGCCGCCCGGTGCGCGCGACCTCCATCGTCGTCTCGACCCAGCACAAGGCGAACCTGAGCCAAGACCAGGTCGCGGCCATCGTGAAGCCCTATGTCGAACAGGTGCTGCCGGACGGCTTCATCACCGCCGAGACCGAGTGGCACATCAACCCGACCGGCACCTTCGTCATCGGCGGGCCTGACGGCGACGCCGGCCTGACCGGGCGCAAGATCATCGTCGACACCTACGGCGGCGCGGCCCCGCACGGCGGCGGCGCCTTCTCGGGCAAGGACCCGACCAAGGTGGACCGCTCGGCCGCCTATGCCTGCCGCTACCTGGCCAAGAACGTCGTCGCGGCGGGTCTGGCCGACCGCTGCACCATCCAGATCAGCTACGCCATCGGCGTGTCCAAGCCCCTGTCGGTCCACGTCGACCTGCACGGCACGGGCAAGATTGACGAGGCGGTGCTGGAGCGCGAACTGCCCAAGCTGATCGGCGGCGCCTCGCCGCGCGCCATCCGCGAGCATCTGGGCCTGAACAAGCCCATCTATCGCCGCAGCGCCGCCTATGGCCATTTCGGCCGGACGCCGGACGCCGACGGCGGCTTCTCGTGGGAAAAGACCGACCTCGTGGACGCGCTCAAAGCCCTGGCCGCCTGAGACCGATAAACGGCTGAAAATCCAGCTGGAAACAGGGGCGTTGCGGGCTGGCTCGCGGCGCCCTTTCTGCTTAGAGCGGCGGTTCGGGACGCGGCGCCGCAATCATGCCCTTGCATCGCGGCGCGTCTGGTCCTTTAAGCGCGCCGAATGCGCCGATACGCATCCTATTGAAAGGAATTCCCGACCGATGAGCAAGCCCGCCCCCAAGAAAGTCGTCCTCGCCTATTCGGGCGGGCTGGACACGTCGATCATCCTGAAGTGGCTGCAGACGGAGTATAACGCCGAGGTGGTGACCTTCACCGCCGACCTGGGCCAGGGCGAGGAGCTCGCTCCCGCCAAGGAGAAGGCGCTGAAGCTGGGCATCAAGCCCGAGAACATCTTCATCGACGATCTGCGCGAGGAATTCGTGCGCGACTTCGTCTTCCCGATGTTCCGCGCCAACACCGTCTATGAGGGCCAGTATCTGCTGGGCACCTCGATCGCGCGTCCGCTGATCTCAAAGCGCCAGATCGAGATCGCGCGTCAGGTCGGCGCCGACGCCGTCTGTCACGGCGCCACCGGCAAGGGTAACGACCAGGTGCGCTTCGAGCTGGGCTACTACGCCCTGGAGCCCGACATCCGCGTCGTCGCCCCGTGGCGCGAGTGGGACTTCAAGTCCCGCGAGGCCCTGCTGGACTTCGCCGAGAAGCACCAGATCCCGATCTCCAAGGACAAGCGCGGCGAGGCCCCCTTCTCGGTCGACGCCAACCTTCTGCACTCCTCGTCCGAGGGCAAGGTGCTGGAAGACCCGGCCGTCGAGGCGCCCGAGTTCGTGCACCAGCGCACCATCGCGCCGGAAGACGCCCCGGACACGCCGACCATCATCACCATCGCCTATGAAAAGGGCGACCCGGTCGCCATCGACGGCGAGGCCCTGTCGCCCGCCGCCCTGCTGACCAAGCTGAACCAGCTGGGTCATGACAACGGCGTCGGCCGTCTGGACATGGTCGAGAACCGCTTCATCGGCATGAAGTCGCGCGGCGTTTATGAGACCCCGGGCGGCACGATCATGCTGGCCGCCCATCGCGGCATGGAGTCGATCACGCTGGATCGCGGCGCCATGCACCTGAAGGACGAGCTGATGCCGAAATACGCCTCGCTCATCTACAACGGCTTCTGGTTCAGCCCCGAGCGCGAGATGCTGCAGGCCGCCATCGACCACAGCCAGCAGAAGGTCTCGGGCACGGTCCGCGTGAAGCTCTACAAGGGCAACGTGACCATCATCGGCCGCGAGAGCCCCAACAGCCTGTACGATCAGGATCTGGTGACCTTCGAGGAAGGCGTCCAGGCCTATGACCACAAGGACGCGGAAGGGTTCATCAAGCTGAACGCCCTTCGTCTGCGCGTCCTGGCCAAGCGGGACGGCCAGAAGGGCTGAGCCGCCCTCTTAACACCCAAGCCTACCGGGGCCGGGCGATTCTCAGGATCGCCCGGCTTCTGTCATCCGTGACCCAGATGGAGCCGTCCGGCGCCGTCGCCATCGTCACGGGAGAGCCGCGCGGGTGGCGGCCGGCGATCCTGTCCCAGCCCGGCGTCAGCACCTTGCCGTTCACGCTGGGCGCCCCGGCAGGGTAGGGCAGGGCGCCGCGCGGATAGATGGCGTAGCGCCCGCCGATATCGGTCAGGGGCCGCCCCGCCTCATCCGTCTCGACCGCCACGATGCGCCCGGCCGTGCGGCGGAAACCGTGCCAAGTCATCAGCAGTCGTCCCTGAAGTTCGGGGAACATCGCCCCCTCATAATAGATCAGGTCCAGCGGCGCCGCGTGCGGCGGCAACAGGGCGATCGGCTTCTCGCGCTCATTGCAGCGCGCCTGACGCGCAGGCCAGCCGGGCAGGGGCGTGGCCAGATCGACGCAGTAGGGCCAGCCGTAGTGGCGCCCCTGCGTCAGGACGTTGATTTCGTCATAGGGATGATCCGGCGTCTCAAGATCGACCGAATTCTCGGCCTGAAGCACCGTCCCTGACGGGTGCCGCACCAGGGCGATGGAGTTCCTCAGTCCGCTGGCGAAAACGGTGCTGTCCTCGGCCCAGCGGCCCTTCCCCAGATAGGCGTGGCGCCGCACCTGCGCCGTCGCGGCGTCCTCGACGCAGGCACCGCGCACATCGACCTTCGGCTTGCCCGCCGCGTCGAGGCAACGGTCGCTGGGCGCTCCGACATTGACCAGCAGATCGCCGTTCCCGTCGAAGACGAAGCTGGACAGCGGGTGGCGGTTGTCGTGCAGGCGGTTGTCCGGCAGGTCGCCGATCACGGTGCGGACGCTGGCCGCTGCATCGGCGGCGTCGGGGTCCAGCGTCAGGATGCGGTTCATCTCGGACACATAGATGCGCCCGTCCGGCCCGCGCTTGACCGTGTGCGGCATCGACAGCCCGCCCGCCAGTCGTCGCCAGCGCGCCGCGCCGTCGGCCGCAAACGACAGCCGCCACACCGCCCCCTTGTCCGCCTCCCAGGCGCCCAGATCGGTGACCAGCCAGTCGCCGTCCTCCAGCGGCATCAGGCCGCGCGGCATACGCGGGCCGTCCTGCCCGGCTCGCCAACCTGGGCCCTGCCAGACCAGCCCCAGACAATAACCCGGCGCCATCCGCACCTGCGTCGCCGGGCGGCCGTCGCAGTCGCCCTGGACCACATAGCCTCGCGCCCCCGACTGCGCCGTCGACTGCGCCTGGGCGTCAGGCGCGAACGCCGCCAGCGACAACAGTACGGCGGCGGCGATCAGACGGATTTTCATGACGGTCAGGCCAGGTCCTGGATCTCTTCGTCGGTCAGTTCGCCGGGCACGATGGTGACGGGCAGTTTTCGGCCGGTGAAGGCGGCGCCCTGTTTCAGCACCGCCGAGATCAGCGGGCCGGGACCGCGGCCATTGGCCCCGGCGGCCAGGATCAGGATCTTGATGTCGGGGTCGTCGCCGACGGCCTTGCGGATGGCGGCCTGGGGATCGCCCTCCTCAATCAGATAGACGGGCGGGGCGCCCGAGGTTTCGGCGACCTTCTCGCCCAGCCGAGTCAGCAGGCTTTCCGCCTCTTCGCGCTGCTGACGGCGGATTTCATCGCGGACGCCGGACCAGTGCTCGTCCGATCCGCCGGGCAGGGCGCGCAGCAGCACCACATGGCCCCCGGTCGAGCGCGCACGGCGCGAGGCGTAGGCCAGGGCGGCGCCCAGCTCGGGACTGTCGTCGACGACGACGAGGAACTTCCTGGGCATGGGCCCTCCGGTTCACTGAACAGCAAGGCGCCACCTAAACCGACCCCGCCCCAAACGCCAAGGCCCGCCCGCCTCGCCACACGACGAAACGGACGGGCCCTGATTTGCCGCAGCGAATGATCGCGCTCCAAAAAGCGCTCAAGCAGCGAGCCGCTGCGCGGCGAGCGATAGCGCCAAAAAAGGCGCTCAAGCGGCGAGCGACCGCGTCGCGAGCGTAGCGCGTGACGCCGGGCTCTCGCCCGGCGTCACCACCACTTAGGAAGCCGAAGCCAACACCTCGCGGATCGCTCCATTCGCAATGGTCAGCTTGGCGAAGGTCCAGCCGGAGCCCGAGGTCTCGATCTCGTCGACCGAGCCGCGCAGGGCCTCCACCTGATCCATGCGGGCGCCGATCCAGGCGTCGACCGCCTGTTCCGCGCTTTCCTGGCCGACGCCCGCCGCCTGGGCCGAGGCCTTGGCCACGGCGCGGGTCAGCTGCTGCTGCTCGGTCATCAGGTCCTGGATCAGGCGACGCACCGCCAGGCGATCGAAGTGATCGGCCGACGGCACCGACCCGGCCGCCACGCGCAGGCGGTCGAAGTCGAAGGCGGCGCCGACCTGGTGATAGACGCGGGCCATGGCCGGGGCGTCCCAGCCCAGCTCGTTCGCCAGGTCGCCGATGTCGGCCGTGGCCACCATCGGACGCAGCATGGCGATGTCGCGGGCCAACTCTTCGGGCGCGCCCAGGCCGATGAAGGTCTGGACCCGGTCTTCGTAGCGAGCGTGCTCATAACGCGACAGCACCGCGGGACCCGCCGCGCGCAGGGCGTCGGCGGCCGGCTGGTAGGCGGCGATCATGCCGCCGACCGTCGTCTCGGTGCGGGCCGCGCGGCGCGCCAGCCAGAAGGTCTGGCGGCGCAGGACCAGGGCGATCTCCTGATACAGGGCCGTCTGAGCCTCGGCCGGGATCTTCAGGTCCAGGGCCTCGACCGCCTTCCAGGCCTCATCGAGGCGGAAGACGTGACGCGCGGTCTCGAAGGCCGTGACCATGGCGGCGGTGTCGCATTCCGCCGCCGCGCGCAGGCGGTCAGGGAAGGTCGGCCCGGCCATGTTGACGATCTCGTTCGACAGCACGGTGGCGATGATGTCGCGACGCAGGCGGTGGCCCTTCATGTCCTCTTCGAACTGGGCCAGCGGGGTGGGGAAGTAGTCGACCAGCATCCGCTCGAAGAAGGCGTCGTCCGGCGCCGCCGAGGCGACGATCTCGTCGAACAGCTCAAGCTTGGAATAGGCGGTCAGGACCGCCAGTTCCGGCCGCGACAGGGCCTGGCCCTGGAGCTTCATCTCGGTCATGCGGGCGTCGTCGGGCAGATATTCCACCGCCCGGTTCAGCTTACCGATCGAGACCAGGTGCTGCATGAAGGCCTGCTGAGCGTCCAGCGCTGCGGCGCCTTCGGCCTGTTGCAGGGTCAGGGCCAGGGTCTGGTCGTAGTTGTGACGCAGGACGTTGTGCGCCACCTCGTCGGTCATCGACTTCAGCAGGGCGTTGCGGTCTTCGGCCTTCAGGTGGCCCGAGGCGATGGCGCCGCCCAGCAGGATCTTGATGTTCACCTCCTGGTCGGAGGAGTCCACGCCGGCCGAGTTGTCGATGGCGTCGGTGTTCAGACGCACGCCCGCGCGCGCCGCCTCGATGCGGCCCAGCTGGGTCATGCCCAGGTTGGCGCCTTCGCCGATGATCTGGGCGCGGATGTCGCCGCCGTTGACGCGGATGGCGTCGTTGGCCTTGTCGCCGACCTGCAGGTTGGTCTCGCCCGAACCCTTGATGTAGGTGCCGATGCCGCCGAAGTAGAGCAGTTCGGCGCGGGCCTTGAGGATGGCCTGCATCAGGGTGACCGGATCGACCGTGTCCGCCTCGATATCCAGCAGGTCCTTGATCTGCGGGGTCAGGGTGATCGACTTGGCCGAGCGCGAGAAGACGCCGCCGCCCTCCGAGATCAGGCTCTTGTCATAGTCCTGCCAGCTGGTGCGCGGGGTCTCGAACAGACGCATGCGCTCTTCCCACGACCGGGCGGGGTCCGGGTTCGGGTCGATGAAGATGTCGCGGTGATCGAAGGCGGCCACGACCTTGGTCGCCTTGGACAGCAGCATGCCGTTGCCGAAGACGTCGCCGGACATGTCGCCCACGCCGACCACGGTGAAGGGCTCGGTCTGGATGTCCTTGCCGACCTCGCGGAAGTGGCGCTTGACCGCTTCCCAGGCGCCGCGCGCGGTGATGCCCATCTCCTTGTGGTCATAGCCGGCCGAACCGCCGCTCGCGAAAGCGTCGTCCAGCCAGAAGCCGTAGGACTGGCTGACGCCGTTGGCGATGTCCGAGAAGGTCGCCGTGCCCTTGTCGGCGGCCACGACCAGATAGGGGTCGTCGCCTTCCCAGGCCACGACATTGGCCGGGCGCACCGGGGCGGCGTCGCCGACGATGTTGTCGGTGATGTCCAGCATGCCGGACAGGAAGGTCTTATAGGCGCGGATGGCCTCGGCCTGCATTTCCTCGCGCGTGCCGCCGACCGGCAGCTGCTTGGGATAGAAGCCGCCCTTGGAGCCGACCGGGACGATGACCGAGTTCTTGACCTGCTGGGCCTTCACCAGACCCAGGACCTCGGTGCGGAAATCGTCGCGACGATCCGACCAGCGCAGGCCGCCGCGCGCCACCGGGCCGAAGCGCAGGTGCGAACCCTCGATGTGCGGCGCCCAGACGAAGATCTCGCGGAACGGCTTGGGCAGGGGCAGGTCGGCCAGTTCCTGACCGGCGATCTTGATCGAGATGTGCGCCTTCGGATGACCCTCGGCGTCGAGCTGATAGAAGTTGGTGCGCTTGATCCCGTCGATCAGGGCCGCGATCCGGCGCAGGGCGCGGTCGTGATCCAGGCTCTTCACGTCCTGCAGCAGGGTCTCGATCTTGGCGTCCAGTTCGGCGACCGAAGCCTCGCGCTCGGCCACCGAACCGCCGTGGGCCGGGTCGAACTTGGCCTTGAACAGCGACAGGATGGCGCGGGCCACGTCGGGATATTCGCGCAGGGCCGCTTCCTGCACCGCCTGCGACGGGTCCAGACCGGTCTGCTGGCGATAGCGGGCCAGGGTGCGGATCAGGGCCGCCTCGCGCCAGTCGACGCCCAGCTCGAGCACCAGACGGTTGAAGCCGTCGCTTTCGGTGCGGCCGTTCCACACGGCCTTGAAGGCCTCTTCGAACGGGGTCTTGAGATCGGCGAACACCAGGTCGGCGCCGCGCGGGTCTTCCAGCAGGAAGTCGTGGATGTAGATCGGCTCCTGGCCGATCGTGCGCACCACGTGGTCGGATTCCTCCAGCGTCTTCAGGCCCATGTCGGCCAGGATCGGCAGGACGTCCGACAGCGGCACGGCCGAGCCGCGACGATACAGTTTGAAGCGGAACTGCAGGTTGGTCTCGTCGGCGGTGCGGAAGGCGCGCACCGCTACAGGCTCGGCGTGGACGCCATCGGCGGCCGCGCCGTCGTTGAGACGGTCGAACTGCTCCAGATCGGCCACGGCCTCGGCCGCGTCATAGCGGTCGCGGAAGGCGACGCCGAAGCCCTCGGCCCAGCGGGCGCTGGTCGGGCCGACGGCGGCCTCGTCGACCCCGGCCTGGCGCAGGGCGCGCTCGAATCGGTCGATCCAGCTGCGGCCGGCCTCGGCCACCTCGGCTTCCAGCGCCTTGAGGTCGGGGACCGGATGCTCGCCCGGCGTCACGCCGATGATGTAATGGACGCGGGTCAGCGGCTGGTCCGACATCTGCGGATAGGCGGCCGACACCCGGCCGCCCCAGGCCTGGGCCAGGATGGCGCCGATACGCTGGCGCAGGCCGGCGTCGTAGCGCTCGCGCGGAACGAAGCACAGCACCGAGACGAACCGGTCGAACGGATCGCGGCGCGTGAACAGGCGGATGCGCGGGCGGTCATACAGGTGCAGGATGCCCAGCGCCGTATCCAGCAACTCGTCCTCGCCGATCTGGAACAGCTCGTCGCGCGGATAGTTTTCGAGGATGGTGCGCAGACGCTTGTGGTTGTGGCTGCCCGGCGCCTTGTCGGCGCGGGCCAGGGCGTTCTCGACCTTGCGGCGCAGCAGCGGCACCTCATGGGCCATGACGTCGTAGGCTTCATGGGTGAACAGGCCGACGAAGCGCGTCTCGCCCACCGCCCGGCCCTGGTCGTCGAAACGCTTGACGCCGATGTAGTCCATATAGGCGCGGCGGTGCACGCGAGAGCGCATATTGCCCTTGGCCACCGTGACCGGCTCGCTCTCGTTCAGCTGGGCCTGCATGGCGGGCGTCAGCACGGCCGGCTCATTGGCGCGGCGCAGGACGCGGCGCTCGGGGTCGCTGAGGACGCCCAGACCGTCGGTGGACTGGTTCAGGGGCGCCTCGGCCTCATAGGTTCCGTCGGGGCCGCGCGGATAGTCGTACTGGCGCGCGCCCAGGAAGACGAAGTGGTCGTCCTTGACCCAGCGCAGGAAGGCGAGATTTTCGGCCAGCACCTCGGCGGCCACGCCCACCGGCGGATGGGCTTCCAGGCGGGCGATCTCGGCGCCCATCGCCTCCAGCATGGCGGCGTGGTCGCGCACGGCGGCGCGCACGTCGGCCAGAGCCGCGGCCAGGCCTTCGCCCAGGGCGTCGCGGCGCTCCTGCGGCAGGGGGTCGATGACGACGATGATCAGGGAGTCGCGGCGTCCGGCCTCGACTTCGACGATCGGGTGGAACAGGGCGCGGACGGTGACGCCCGCCTCAGCCAGTTCGCCCAGGACGCTGTCGACCAGGAAGGGGCCGTCGTCCTGCAGGATCAGGACCTGATCATAGCCCGTGTTGACGCCGTGTTCGTCGACCAGAGGACCGACGGTGATGCGGGCGGGCTCGCCTGCCTTGCGGGCCTGGGCGCCGCGCCAGGCGCCCGCCAGCAGGACCGCCAGATCGTCGCCGCCCAGTTCGGGCGTCTCATCGGCGGCGTAGTCGTCGAAGGCCTGAGCCAGCAGCGCCTTTTCGGGCGCTCCCGGCGGCGCCGCAATCCGCGCATAGGCCGCTTCCAGCGCTCCCAAGTCAGCGGGAACGGCGGGAACGATGCGCGAAGCAGCGGACATGACGACAGTCTCAAACGGCGCGGTGGAAAACCGCTGGGGAAAACCGCGGCACCTTAGCGCGCCCGGCGAGAACGGCTAGGCCGCTTGAGCCCCGAAACGCATGGATTTTCAGTGTGCAGCGCACCATGTGGCGCAAGAGGCCCAGTTGTGGACGATTTTGCGAGCCACCCCGCGCAGCGCAGCAGCAAAAGCCCCATTTCCGCCATCTTCTGACGGAAACCGCCCGACGGCAGGATGTCGACCTAGCCCCAGAAACGAACAAGGCCGTCGAACGATGTCCGACGGCCTGCTCGGTCCGGCGCTCAGGAGGGGGAGGGGAAGCGCCGGCCTCAGACGCCGCGGCCCGGGAGGGGGAGGGGAGGGCCGCGTCGTGTGAGGATGAGATAGGCGGCGATTGCGGCCTTTCAAGGACAATTGAAGGATTATTTCAGGCTTCTATCCTGCGGCGGGACGTCGCGGCCCAAAATCCTTCCGAGCCAGGAAGAACCGCCCTTTGGCTGATTGTCCTTGCCGGGTTTGCGGGCATAGGGCTCGCCATCGCCCGACAGCAGGACGGCGATCCAGCGCGACCCCTTGAACTCGGCCAGGATGGCCATGGCCATCACCGCCAGAGGCGTCGACAGGAACATCCCCGCCACGCCCCACAGCTTGCCCCAGAAGGCCAGGGCCAGCAGCACGACGATGGGGTCGATGTTCTGATTGTCGCCCTGCATCCGCGGCTGCACCAGATTGCCGACCACGAACAGCAGCACCTGAAGCCCGACGAACAGGACCGCCGCAGGCCAATAGCTTTCGAACTGGACCAGGGCGAACAGGGGCGGGGCGCAGCCTGCGACCGCGCCGCCCAGCACCGGGATAAAGCCGATGATGAAGATGACGAAGGTCCAGAACTCCGCGTTCTGCAGCCCCACGGCCCGCATCAGCACCCAGGCGACGGCGCAGATCATGGCCCCGGTCACGGCCTGGACCCACAGATAGCCCTCGACCCCGCTGCGCACGCGCTCGAACACTTCCAGCGCCTCCTGACGCGGGCCGCGTTCGGGGAACATGCCGACCATCTTCTTTCGGAAGCCCGCCTGAGACGCCAACAGGAAGCCGAGATAGATCATGACGAAGAAGGCGCCGGTCGCGGCCCCCTGAACCTGAAAGGCGGCGCTGGTCAGCCAGCCGCGCACGTCGATGCCGGCGATCATGTCGTGAAGGGTCGGCGGATCGCTGAACCCGACCAGGGCGGACACGTCGCGGCTGATCTGGTCGATGCGCGGGCCGATGCTGCCGGCCACGCCCGAGGCGTCGGTGAAGAAGCCCGCAGCGCCGTCGACGATGATCCAGATCGACAACAGGAAGCCCAGCACCACGACGAGTAGGGCTGCGGCGCCGGCGAAGCGCGGCGGGATCGGCGTGCGGCGTTCGATGGCCCGCTTCACCCCGTCGATCATGATCATCAGGAACATGGCCATGGCCAGGGGGGTCAGGATGTCCCTGAGCCAATAGAGGGCCGCACCTGCGGCCACGACGGCGATCAACACCACCGCAGTGGAAGCCGGCGAAGAATGATTGACGGTGATCGGAAGCTTCATGGCGGGACTGTCGTGCTGGCTTGAACCCGCGTCAATCGCTGTAAACCGCCGAGGTTCCGCCTTGCAGCGGCGGCGCGGTCGATTAAGCATGGCTCGCCACGCAGGAGACCCGCTGATGACCGACGCCCCCGCCCTGTTTCTCGGCCAGTCCTTTGAGGGCGCGCCCGAGCGCCTGCTGTTGAACCGGGCCAATCGCCACGGGGTCGTGGCGGGCGCCACCGGCACCGGCAAGACCGTCACCCTGCAGATCATGGCGCAGGGTTTTTCCGAGGCGGGCGTGCCGGTCTTCTGCGCCGATGTGAAGGGCGACCTGTCCGGCATCAGCCAGGACGGCGGGCTTGAGAAGTTCGCCGAGCGGGCCGGCAAGATGGGGCTGACGCTGAACGGCAGGTCGGCGCCCGTCGTCTTCTGGGACCTGTACGGCCAGAAGGGCCACCCGATCCGCGCCACCATTTCCGACGTCGGCCCGGTGCTGCTGGCCCGGATGCTGGAGCTGAACGACGTGCAGGAGGGGGTGCTGACCGTCGCCTTCCACGTCGCCGACAAGGAAGGTCTTCTGCTGCTGGACCTGGAGGACCTGCGCGCGCTGCTGGCCCATGTCGGGGAGAACGCTCAAGCGATTGGCCGCGAGGTCGGCAACGTCTCGCCGACCTCCATCGCCGCCATCCAGCGCGCCCTGCTTCAGCTGGAGCAGCAGGGGGGCAGGGCCTTCTTCGGCGAGCCGGCCCTGCGGCTTGAGGACATGATGCGCACCGCCCTGGACGGCCGGGGCCAGGTGAACGTGCTGGACGCTACGCGGCTGATGAACAGCCCGCGCCTGTACGCCGCCTTCCTGCTGTGGCTGCTGTCCGAGCTGTTCGAGCAGCTGCCCGAGATCGGCGACCCGGAGAAGCCGCGACTGGTCTTCTTCTTCGACGAGGCGCACCTGTTGTTCAACGACGCGCCCAAGGGCCTGCTGGAAAAGGTCGAGCAGGTGGTGCGGCTGATCCGCTCCAAGGGCGTCGGCGTCTATTTCGTCACCCAGAACCCCGCCGACATTCCCGACAGCGTCCTGGCGCAGTTGGGCAACCGGGTGCAGCACGCCCTGCGCGCCTATACCCCCGCCGAACAGAAGGGTCTGCGCGCCGCCGCCCAGAGCTTCCGCACCAATCCCGCCTTCGACACGGCCGAGGCCATTCAGGCGCTGGGCGTGGGCGAAGCGCTCGTTTCAACTCTGGATGAGAAGGGCGCCCCCACCGTGGTGGCCCGGACCAAGATCCGTCCGCCCGACTCGCGCCTGGGTCCGGCGACCGAGGCTGAACGCGCCGCGACCATGGCCGCCAGCCCGGTGCGGGGCGTCTATGACACGGCGATCAACCGCGAGTCGGCCGAAGAGGTGCTGAAGGCCCGCCGCGCCCAGGCCGACCGTATCGAAGCCGAAACGGCCGCCGCCGCAGCCCAGGCCAAGGCAGCCGAAAAGGCCGCGCGTTCGGCGCCGGCTCCGCGCGCTCCGGCCACGCCCCGTCCCCGCGCGCCGTCCAACCGGCAAACTCCGGTCGAAGCCCTGACCAAGTCCGTGCTGCGCACCGCCGGATCGACCATCACCCGCGAACTGCTGCGCGGCGTTCTGGGCAGTCTGAAGAAGCGCTAAAAGCCTAGCTCAGTTCGACCGGGCGGCCGTCTTTATAGACGTCTGTGACCTTGATCCCGGCCAGCCGGTCGGGATCGATCGTCACCGGGTCTGCATCCAGAAGCACCATGTCCGCCAGCTTGCCCGGCGCCAGCGAGCCCTTGCGGTCGTCTTCATAATGCTGCCAGGCGGCCCACAGGGTCATGGCCTTCAGGGCGACCTCGACCGGCACGCGCTCGTCCGGCCCCAGGATGTCGCCCGAGCGGGTGCGACGCGTCACCGTGGCCGACAGCACGCGCAGGGCGTCGGGATTGGCCACCGGGGCGTCGTGGTGGCTGGTGAAGCGCATCCCGCGCCGCCAGGCCGAGCCGCAGGGCGAGATGAACTCGGCCCGCCGCGGCCCCAGCACGGAATCCCGGTGCCAGTCGCCCCAGTAAAAGGTGTGCATGGGGAAGAAGGAGGGGACGATCCCCAGGCCTTTCAGGTCGTCGAGCTGATCCATCCGCGTCGTCTGGCCGTGGATCAGCACCGGTCGGCGGTCGCGCGCGCCATGCTTGCGGCTCGCTTCGCGCACGGCGGCGATCATCAGGTCGATAGCCGCGTCGCCGTTGGCGTGGACTTCAATCTGCCAGTCGTTGGCGAAAGCCAAGTCGACGGCGTCCAGCGCCTGTTGCTCCGTCACCGCCGGATAGCCGCGCCAGGAGGCGGGCTGGCCCTCGGGCGGGACGAAGTAGGGCTGGGACAGCCAGGCCGTCTTGGCCTGGGGCGAGCCGTCCAGCGTCAGCTTGACCCCGCCGATCCGGAAACGGCCCTGGTAATTTCGCCTGTATAGAGGCGTGGCCATGACGTCGGTCGAGGTCAGGATGTCCGGAAAGGACAGGATGTCGATGGGCAGAGCCCCCGCCTCGGCCAGGCCCGCCATCATGCGGCAGGTATCTGTGGACGAGCGCCCGTCCTGGGCCGTGGTGTAGCCGAAACGGGCGTAGTAGCGCGCGCCCTCGACGATCATCTGACGGTTGGCTTCGGCGTCCAGTCGCGTGAACAGGGCGCCCATGACGGCGAACAGGGCGGTCTCCTCCAGCACGCCGTCCGGCTCGCGCGAGCCGTTCTTGCGCCGGAACACGCCGCCGGGCGGGTCGGCCGGGTCCGCCCCCACGCCCGCGGCGGCCAGGGCTGCGCCGTTAGCCGCGCCCAGGTGCCCCGACTGGTGCAGGAACAGCACCGGCACGGCGTCGGATATGGCGTCCAGTTCGTCCCGCGTGGGGTGCCTCCGCTCCTTCAGCTGGGAATCGTCATAGCCGAAGCCGATGACCAAGCCCGTGTCACGGACCAGGGCCGCATGACGGTTCATCCAATCGCGCGTGATCCGTTGCAGGGCGGCGATGTCGTTCCCCTCGCCGTCAGGCGCCGGCAGGAGGTTGGCGTAGCGGGCCTGCAATCCCACCATCGAGACATGGCCGTGCGGATCGAAGAAACCGGGCAGCAGGGTCCGCCCGTCAAGATCGACCCGGCGCGCGGCGCGCCCTGCCGCGGCCTGCACCTCCTCCAGCGAGCCCACCGCCACAATAGCGGCGCCGCGCACCGCCAAGGCCTCAGCCGTCGGCCGCGCATCGTCGATGGTGCGGATGGAGCCGCCGTGGAAGATCGTCGTCGCGGCCGTCTGAGCCTGCGCAGGGCCGCCGAGCGCCAGGCCTCCCGAGACGGCGCCCGTCATGAACAATCGGCGATCCATCGCATATGCAGCAGCCTGTCTCATGACGCTCTCCTGACCCCCGTCCACGCCTGTGTTAGCAACCCGCCGCGATATCGAGAGGTTCCTAGCCGCGCGGGATCAGGCGCCACATGCGCAAGGGGTGGCGCACCGCGCCCGCCTCGTGCCCCGCCGCATCGCCCCGGCCGATATAGAGGTCCGCACGCACCGGGCCGCGAATGGCCGAGCCGGTGTCCAGCGTCATGACCAGGCCGCGATAGCTGGCGCGGGCGCCGCGCAGATTGCCGCCGTCGGCCTCGATCCAGGCCGCCTCTCCATAGGTCCAGCGCGACGGGTCCACCGCCACCGAGCGCCGCGCGGGCAGGGGCACGCCCGCCGCGCCCGTCGCCTCATCGCCGTCATCAGGCTTGGTGGTGAAGAAGATGTAGCGCGGGTTCAGCGCCATCACGCGGCGCGCCTCCGGACCGCGATGGGCCGCCAGCCAGGCGCGGATGGCCTCGCCGGACGTGCCGTCGCGCGGCAGCAGGCCCTCGTCGGCCATGGGGCGGGCGATGCCGACGAACTTCGCCCCGTTGTCGGCGGCGTAGGCGGCGCGCAGACGGGCGCCGTCGGGGAAGGTCAGGGTGCCCGAGCCCTGGATCTGCAGAAAGAACAGATCCTCCGCCTTCATCCACGCCAGGACCGACGACTGCGCCGAGCCGGCCTCGATGGCGGCGCGATCGCCGACGCCGGACAGATTGGCCGGACGGCTCAGCACGGGCGCGTCGAACTCGGCGTCGGGCGTGCGGCGTGCCGGATATTCAGGGGCGAAATAGGCCGTCAGCAGGCCGCGTCCGCCGTCGTCGGTCTGGACCTCGGTGGCCGCGAAACGGCTTTCCAGGAAGGCGCGGGCGTCGCTGGGGTTGGCGCGGGCGACCAGGGCGCGGGCGTCGCGGCAGGTCTCGACCGCGATGCGCGACGGGCCGCAACCGGCGGCATAGGCGCGCAGGGCCGCCAGATGGTCTTCCTCGGCCCAGCCGGGCAGGGCCGCCAGATTAAGCGCGCCCGCGACCGGGGGGGGGGGCGGCCTGTCGATCGGCGGGGTGGGGCCGGGAGTCGGAATCGGGCGGGGCGTAGAGGCGCAGGCCGCCGCCAGCAGGGTCAGGGCTGCAACGCCCGCCCATGAAAGCGGAGCCGTAGGGGAACGGGCCGCGCCCGTCTGATCGAGGGACGCGGACCGGGCGATCATCAGGCGGCGGCCGGCTCGACGCGGGCCAGGGCCCAGTTCGGGTCGGACGTTCCCAGGCGGCGCTCAAAGGTCCAGATTTCAGCGGTGCGGCGCTCTTCCGTGACGGTCTCGCCGCCCGAGGGGGTCAGCGAGCCGCGCACCTCGGCCAGGAAGCGCACCTTGGCCAGGGCGCGATCGCCCTCGGCGGTGGCCAGCTCAAGATCGGCGCGCGGAGGGTGAACCAGCTCGGCGCTCTCGATATCGCCGCGCGCCTCACGGGCGGCGATGCCCGCCTCGAACGACCCCATGACCTTGTCGGTCAGCAGCGGGCGCAGGGCCTCCCGGTCGCCCTTGGCGTAGGCCCCCACAATGGTCTCATAGGCCTGACGCGCGCCCTCCAGGAACCGGTGCGGGTCGAAGTTGGGATCGCGCGCCTTCAGCCCGGCGATCGCCGCCGTCAGTGCCGGGTCGACAGCCGGCCCCCGGGGCGCCTCGGCCGCGCCGCCCAGCGCCGCCGGAACCGCCATCGGTTTCGGATTGTCCTCCGGCTGACGGCCGACCTTCTTGCCCAGCACATTATAAAGCTGGAACAGCAGAACCGCCGCGATAACGGCGAAAATCACGATCTGAAAGGTCACCGGCACGGTGGGTTCCTCGATTTTAGTCAGGCCGCCTGTCGCACGTCAGGAGGAGCCCGGCGGGCTCGCCTTCCAAGCGAAAGGGCTGGGCGTACAATGTGATTAGGGGTCGATCCGGGCGGGCGCAAGGCGAAGCAGGGGGCGAACGCCGGTCTCGACGTTGCGACACAGGGTCCCGCCATGCTACCGCCGCCCCTCACGCCTGCTCGACGAACGAGCGGGACGCCTCATTTCTGCAAGACGGTTTCCATACCCATGACCGACGCCACGCCGCCCGCCGACGCCAACGGCCAGACGCCCGACCAAGCCCAGCCGCAGGACGGCCAGCCGCAAGGCCCGGGCTTCCGCATCCTGGCCCAATACGTCCGCGACCTGTCGTTCGAAAACCCCAAGGCGCCGGACAGCCTCCGCATCGACGGCAAGCCCGCCATCGACATGGGCGTCGAAATGAACGCCCAGGGCCGCCCGGACGGCCTGTTCGAAGTGGACCTGAAGCTGTCGATCAAGGCGACGGCCGACGACAAGTCGCCGGTGTTTCACGTGGAACTGCTCTACGGCGGCCTGTTCGCCCTGCAGGGCGTCCAGCCCCAGGACATCGAGCCCCTGCTGCTGATCGAATGCCCGCGCTACCTCTTCCCCTTCGCGCGCCAGATCATCGCCCAGGCGACGGCGGACGGCGGCTTCTACCCGCCCTTCATGGTCGACCCGATCGACTTCGCCGCCATCTACATCGCCCGCCAGCAGCAGATCGCCAGCGCGCCGGCCGAAACGGGCCAGGCTTGATAAAGGGTCGCTAGCGCGAGGCGCGAGGCGCCTCGCTGCTTGAGCGACAAGATTGATCGCTATCGCAGGACGCGCGGCGTCCTGCTGCTTGAGCGACGATTTACGGGGAAGGGGCGACCGAAACGGCGCACCTTTTTCGCGGGGCGCATGCAGTCAGGCGGCTTCTTCGGTCTCGATCTCGACCGACACGCCGTAGCCCGCCCACAGGCTGAAGTCCTTGATCGTCGCCTTGAGGAAGGCCAGATGCGCCGCCTCTTCCTCGGCTGTGACGAAGGAGGGCAGGGGGCGCGGCCGGGCGCCGTAGGCGGCGCGCACCGCCGTCTCCGCAGGACCGCCGCGCGTCGAGGTCAGGTCCAGCGCCCGCTCCTTGCCGCCGCGCAGCTCCAGATACACTTCGGCCAGCAGGCGGGCGTCGATCAGGGCGCCGTGCAGGGTGCGCTCTACCAGGCTGATCTTGTAGCGCTTACACAGGGCGTCCAGCGAGTTGGCCATGCCCGGAAACCGCTTCTGGGCCAGGGCCAGGGTGTCGATCCAACGGTCCTGCGGCGGCGGCTTGCGGCCGATGCGGCCGATCTCGAAGTCGATGAAGTTGCGGTCGAAGTTGGCGTTGTGCGCGATCAGCGGCGCGTCGCCCAGGAACTCCATCAGGTCGTCGACGACCTCATGAAATTTGGGCGCGTCCTTGACCTTGTCGTCGGTGATGCCGTGCACCTTGATGGCGTCGGGCGGGATCAGCCGTTCGGGGTTGATGAAGCGGTGAAAAGTCCGCCCCGTCGGCAGCAGGTCTTCGATCTCGATGCAGCCCACCTCGATCAGCCGGTCGCCCGTCTTGGGATCGAAGCCGGTGGTTTCAGTATCGAGGACGATTTCGCGGGCCATGCCCCTTAATGCCGGGGATCGGCCCCAAACGAAAGAGCGCCGCGCGGCGGCGTCCACGACGGCGACAGGACTGTCCCCACGATCCGGCGCACCTGGTCGCGCGCCGCCTCCAGACCTCGACCCGTGTCGATGAGGAAGTCGGCGCGGGCGCGCTTTTCGGCGTCCGGCGTCTGGCGCGACGCGATGGCGTCGAACCGCTCGCGCGTCATGCCCGGTCGGGACAGAACGCGCTGGGCCTGCACCTCGGGTTCGGCGGTGACCACCGCCACGGCGTCGACGGCGGCGTCGCCGCCCGTCTCGAACAACAGGGGAATGTCCACGACCGCCAGACGCGCGCCCTGCGCCTGCGCGGCCGTCAGCGCCTGCGCGCGGTCCGTGGCGACCAACGGATGGACGATGGCTTCCAGTCGCTGAAAGGCGGTCTCGTCGCGCCCCAGAGCCTCGGCCAGCCGCACCCGATCGACAGCGTCATCCACGACCACGCCGGGAAAGGCCTGCGCCAGCGGCGCCACCGCCGCTCCGCCCGGCCCATAGAGCCGATGAACGGCGGCGTCGGCGTCCCAGATCACCGCGCCTTCGTCGGCGAACATCTTCGCCGTCGTCGATTTTCCCATGCCGATGGAGCCGGTCAGCCCCAGAACGATCATGCGGCGTCTTCCAGATGAGCCATAGCCACGGCGCGCAGATCCAGCGGCGGGGGCGGAACGCCGAAAATCGCCTCGAACGACGGTCCGGCCTGACCGATCAGCATGGCCAGGCCGTCGACCGTGATCAGCCCTCGCGCCTGCGCCGCCGCCAAAAAGGGCGTGAGCACCGGCTTATAGGTCATGTCCATCACGACCGCGTCGGCCTTTAAGACGCTGAGGTCGATGGTCGGCGGCGCGCTCAGGGCGTTGATGACCAGATCGGCCCCCGCCAGCACCCCTTCGTCCTCGGCGACCGCCACCGCGGCGCCCAGATCAGCGGCCAGGGCTTCGGCGCGGCTGCGCGTGCGGTTCAGGATCGACAGCCGCGCCCCGGCCTGAACCAGGGCGCCCGCAACCGCGCGAGCGGCGCCGCCTGCGCCCAGCATGACGACATGGGCGCCGTTCAGCTCAAAGGCCGGCGCCTGTTCCGCCAGGGCGTAGAGCACGCCGGCCCCATCGGCGCTGTCGGCCCGGACCCGGCCGTCTTCAAACACCAGGATGTTGGCTGAACCGGTCGCCTTCGCCGCCGGGGCGATGTCGTCGGCCAGGGCGAAAGCCTGTTCCTTGAACGGCGCCGTGACGTTGAGCCCCTGAATCAGACCCGCCCGCCCCGCGGCGACCAGGGTGCGGAATCCATTGGGGTCCTTCGGCTGAAAGGCGACATAGGAGCCGTCGACCGCCGCCGCCTCAAGCCAGGCGTTATGCAGGATCGGGCTCAGCGAGTGGCCGATCGGATTGCCGACGACCCCGCCCAGCCGGACCTGCCCCGTGATGCGGGCCGGACGGACCGCCGGTTCCGTTTCTATCTTCATGACCCAATGACCCCCGAACGCCTCAACTCTGTGAGGACGGGCCATAACGGCAATCCGAGAACAGTGAAATAGTCGCCGCGCACTGCGTCAAAAAGTTGCGCCCCCATCCCCTCGAGGCGGTAGGAGCCGACGCAGGCCAGCAGGCCTTCGCCTTCCGCCGTCAGATAGGCGTCGAGAAAGGCGTCGGAGAAGGCGCGGACCTTCATTTCGGCCGTGTCCAGCCCGCTCCAGACGATCTGGCCTTTGTGCGCCAGAGCCGCGCCCGAATGCAGGTGGTGCGAGCGTCCGCGCATGGCCGACAGGCGCGCGCGCGCCGCCGCCAGCGTCGGGGCCTTGGACACCAGCCCGCCGTCAAAGGCCAGGGTCTGATCGGCGCCGAGCACCCAGGCCTCCGGGTCATGACGCGACACCGCCAGCGCCTTGGCCCGGGCCAGTTCAACCGCCAGTTCAGCCGGATCGACGCCCGGGGTCTTCAGGGCGTCTTCGTCCACATCGGCCACCTGCACGGCGAAGGGCACGCCGGCGTTTTCCAGCATGGCCCGGCGCGCGGCGCTCTTGGAGGCCAGGATCAGCCGTTCATGGGGGGCCTGGGTCACATCGGCGCTCCCAGCTTGCGGCTGCGCCGCTCGCTCAACAGGTTGATGATGGCGGCGGCCGTCTCCTCGACCGAACGCCGGGTCACGTCGATGGTCGGCCAGCCGCGCCGTTCGAAGGCGCGCCGCGCCTTGATGGTCTCTTCGCGCACAGAGTCATGATCGACATAGGCCGAGGCGTGGCCGGCGTTCAGCCCGTCCAGGCGATTGCGGCGGATCTGCACCAGGCGGTCCGGCGAAACGGTCAAGCCGACCACCAGCGGATGCTTCAGCGCCGTCAACCGCTCGCCGTCTTCCTGGCCCGGAACCAGCGGCACGTTCGCCGCCCGGATGCCCCGATGGGCCAGATAGATGCAGGTCGGCGTCTTGGAGGTCCGGCTGACGCCGCACAGGACGACGTCGGCCTGTTCCAGCTGCTCCAGCGTGCCTTGTCCGTCATCATGCGCGATGGCGTAGTCCAGCGCGCTCATCCGGTTGAAATAGCCGGTGTCCAGGGCGTGCTGGGCGCCCACCCGCGCCGAAACATCCGCCCCGAGGTAGCGCGACAGGGCGCCGACCAGCGGGTCCAGCGCCCCGATCTGCGGCATCTGCAGCCGACGACAGCCTTCCTCCAGCTGCTCGCGCAGCTCCCGATCCACCAGCGTATGCAGAACCACCCCCGGCGCCGCGGCGACTTCTTCCAGCACCCGCTCCATCTGCTTGTTGGACCGCACCAGGGCGTAGATGTGCTCGATGGGAATGACGCCGTCGAAACGGGCGATCACCGCCTTTGCCATGGCGTTCAACGTCTCGCCCGTCGAATCCGAGACGAGATGGACATGGAAATAGGTGGCCAGACGCGAAGCGCCGGGAGGACGGGCAGGGCTCATGAGGACGGCGTCTCCTTCTGTCCCACGGTCGGATCATCCCCGCGCCCTGTTGAAAAGCCGGGGCGCCGTTCGTGAAAGACCGGGCGCCGAATCCTGTAGCAAGCCCTGTCTCCGGTCGCGAGCGGGGATCGCGGGCGCCGTTGCCGCGATCGGCGCCGGAGTCGTCCGCCTGGGCGCCGAGGTTTCATCCCAGGCTGTGGGCAGGAGCGCCTGTCCAAATTCGGCGCCCGTGGATTCACCCACAACGGCGCCCAGAGGCAAACCCGAGTCTGGCGGGTGTTTCACGGCTTATCCCCATGACTCACACCCCCGCCCGCGATCCCGCGGATTCGTTCGCCGCGAAACGGGGACAAAAGGGAGTCCGACCGGGACGGGCCAGGGTTATCCCCGCGCTCCCCCGCCCTGCTTCCAACCTCTAATTCTTTCAATTCTTAAATCTGAATAGGTATTGAGGCTTGGGGGTGTGCATCCTAAAGCCCAAGACATGAGCACGCCCCTTCTGATCCAGGCTCTCCAGGGCCAAACCCTTTCCCGCCCGCCTGTGTGGTTCATGCGTCAGGCCGGGCGCTACTTGCCAGAGTACCGCGAGCTGCGGGCCAAGGCGCCGGACTTCATCGCCTTCTGCCTGAACCCGGAGATGGCGGCCGAAGCGACCTTGCAGCCGATGCGCCGTTTCGGCTTCGACGCCGCCATCGTTTTCGCCGACATCCTGCTGATCCCCGGCGCCCTGGGGCAGAAGGTGTGGTTCGAGGCGGGGGAAGGCCCGCGCCTGGGCGCCCTGCCATCGGTGCAGTCGATGGCCGACAAGGCTCAGCAGGCTGGAGAGGCCCTCAAGGCCGTGGGCCAGACGCTCAGCCTGGTGCGCGCGGAACTTGAGCCTGAACGCGCCCTGATCGGCTTTGCGGGCGCGCCGTGGACCGTGGCGACCTATATGCTGGACGGCGAACACCGGACCATGGGCAAGGGCGAGCGCGCAGCGGCCCGCACCTACGCCTACACCCAGCCCGAGGTCGTCTACGGCCTGCTGGACGTGCTGGTGGAAGCCACCGCCCACTATCTGAAGATGCAGCAGGACGCAGGCGCCCAGGTGCTGAAGATCTTCGAGAGCTGGGCCGAGGGCCTGCCCGACGATCTGTTCGAGAGCCTGGTGCTGAAGCCGCATCAGAAGCTGGTCGCCCGCGCCCGCGAGCTGGGCGTCACCGTGCCCCTGATCGGCTTCCCGAGGGGCTCGGCGGCCCTGGCAGAACGCTATGCGCGCGAATGCGACGTGCAGGGCGTGGCGCTGGACACCGCCTGTCCGCTGGACGTCGGCCAGCGCGTGCAGAAGATCAAACCCATCCAGGGCGCGCTGGACCCTCTGCTTCTGCGGGCGGGCGGCGACGCTCTGGACCGCCGCGTCGATCAGCTGATGGAGGCCTGGGGCCAGGGGCCGTGGATCTTCAACCTCGGCCACGGCATCCTGCCGGACGTGCCCATCGCCCATGTCGAGCAAGTGCTGAAACGGATCGGCGCCCAATGAACCAGACCGCCACGACCCTAGAGGGACGACCCGGCCGGCGCGTGGCGGTCGTTCTCACCAACCTGGGCGGTCCTGATCGCCCCGAAGCGGTCAAGCCCTTCCTGTTCAACCTGTTCAACGATCCGGCCATCATCGGTCTGCCGGGGATCGTGCGCACGCCGCTGGCCAAGCTGATCTCCAGCCGTCGCGAGACCTCGGCCCAGGCCAACTACGCCTTGATGGGCGGCGGCTCCCCCTTGCTGCCCGAGACGCAGAAGCAGGCCGAGGCCCTGTCGCGCGCCCTGGCGGACGCCTCGCCGGGCGACGACAGCCGGGTCTTCATCGCCATGCGTTACTGGCATCCGCTGACCGAAGAGACGGCGGCGGCGGTCAAAGCCTTCCAGCCCGACCAGATCGTCCTTCTGCCCCTCTATCCGCAGTTCTCGACCACCACGACGGCCTCCTCGCTGAAGAAGTGGACCGAGTGCTACGACGGACCGGGCGAGACCCACGTCGTCTGCTGCTATCCCGACGCGGAAGGGCTGATCGAAGCTCAGGTCCGTCTGATCCAGCAGACGTTGGACCAGGCGCAAGGCAAGCCGGTGCGGGTGCTGTTCTCGGCCCACGGCATTCCCGAGAAGCTGGTCACAGCGGGCGATCCCTATCAGGCCCAAGTTGAGGCGACCGTGGCCGCCGTGGTGGAGCGCATGGGCCTGACCGACTGGGCTATCTGCTATCAGAGCCGGGTCGGTCCGCTGAAATGGCTGGGCCCCCCCACGCCTGACGCCATCGAACAGGCGGCCAAGGACGGCGTGGGCGCGCTGGTCGTGCCGATCGCCTTCGTCTCCGAACATATCGAGACCCTGGTCGAACTGGACATGGAATACGGCGAACTGGCCCATAAGGTTGGTTGCGCGCCCTATCTGCGCGCGCCGACGGTCAGCGCCGACCCGGTTTTCATCGCCGCCCTGGCCGATGCGGTCGCGCGGGCGCTGGAGACGCCGGGGACCGCGCCGCAGGGGGCTTCGCAGGGTCGACCATGCGCCGGCTTGAAAGCCTGCCCGTCCGGCTGTTCAAAGGGCTCCAAGGCGGCCTGAGGGGATCGACATGGACTATTACAACCTGGCCCGCGGGCTGCACATCCTGGCGGTGATCGCCTGGATGGCCGGAATGCTCTTCCTGCCGCGTCTGTTCGCCTATGACGCCGAGCAGAACGCCAAGCCTGAACCCTTGCGCAGCGAGATGCAGGCCCTGCTGCGCGCCTGGCAGACGCGGCTGCTGCGGATCATCATCAACCCGGCCATGATCCTGGCCTTCATTTTCGGCGGCTGGCTGCTGTGGCTGCGCAGCGGCGACGGCGCCGACTGGTCCTTCGCCCATCAGCCGTGGATGATGACCAAGCTGATCGGCGTCTTCCTGCTGGCCGGTTGGCACGGCTTCCTGGCGGGGCAGCGCAAGAAGATCGCGGCGGGCGCGTCGAAATATTCCGGCCGTTTCTGGCGCATGACCAATGAGATTCCGTTCGTCCTGGCCATCATCATGGTGTTGTCGGTGACGATGGAATGGAGTTTCTAAGCGCCCTGACGCGAGCGACGCGGTCGCGCGCTGCTTGAAGGCCTTGACCTGCAGGGGTCTTTCGTGGTTCCGCTGCGGTGAACCGTGCGGCCGATCCGTGCAGCGCGGTCCCTCTCTTTTGCGACGCCTGCCGGTTTGAGCCTGCGGGAACCCGTCGCCCTCCCTCCCAGCCCCTGCGGCTGAAGCCATTACGACCTTTCTGCTCCTGGCCGCCTCGCCGCGTCCGGGCGCGCGAACGAGCACGCCATCATGACCGATACGCCTGAAACTCCGGACACCGAAGTCGCTGAAAATGCAACGGAAACGCCGGTTGAGCGGCCGCGTCGCACCCTTAGCCTGGGCGGCAGCCGCGCGGCGGCGCCGGTCGAGGAGGCCGAGCCCGAAGTCCCGGTTCAGCCTATCTCTGACGACGACGACCACGGCGTCGACACCACGGCTGAAGACGACGATGAGGACGACGACGGCGAGCCCATCGTCCCCAACGGCCGCATCACGCTTCAGGAACTGAACGAGAAGACACCGGAAGACCTGGTCGCCTTCGCCGAGGGCCTGGACATCGAGAACGCCGGCAACCTGCGCAAGCAGGACCTGCTGTTCGCCATCCTGAAGACCCTGGCCGACGAAGAGGTCGAGATCATCGCCTCGGGCGTGCTGGAGATCCTGCCGGACGGCTTCGGCTTCCTGCGCAGCCCCGACGCCAACTACCTGCCGGGTCCGGACGACGTCTATGTCTCGCCGTCGCAGATCCGCCGCTTCGGCCTACGTTCGGGCGACACGGTGCACGGCGCCGTGCGCGGCCCGCGCGAGGGCGAGCGCTATTTCGCCCTGCTCAAGGTCGATACGATCAACTTCGAAGATCCGGAGATGGTCAAGACCAAGGTCCTGTTCGACAACCTGACCCCGCTCTATCCCGAAGAGCGGCTCAACATGGAGATCCAGGACCCGACGCTGAAGGATCGCTCGGGCCGGGTCATCGACATCGTCGCGCCCCTGGGCAAGGGGCAACGCTGCCTGATCGTCGCCCCGCCGCGCGTCGGCAAGACGATGATGCTGCAGAACATCGCCAAGTCGATCGAGCGCAACCACCCGGAAGTCTTTCTGATCGTCCTGTTGATCGACGAACGCCCCGAAGAAGTCACCGACATGCAGCGCACGGTGAAGGGGGAGGTCGTCGCCTCGACCTTCGACGAGCCGGCCACCCGCCACGTCGCCGTGGCCGAGATGGTGATCGAAAAGGCCAAGCGCCTTGTCGAGCATAAGAAGGACGTGGTGATCCTGCTGGACTCCATCACCCGCCTGGGCCGCGCCTACAACGCCACGGTTCCCTCGTCGGGCAAGGTGCTGACCGGCGGCGTCGACGCCAACGCCCTGCAGCGGCCCAAACGCTTCTTCGGCGCCGCGCGCAACGTGGAGCAGGGCGGGTCGCTGACCATCATCGCCACGGCCCTGATCGACACGGGCAGCCGCATGGACGAGGTGATCTTCGAAGAGTTCAAGGGCACCGGCAACTCGGAAATCGTGCTGGACCGCAAGGTCGCCGACAAGCGCATCTTCCCGGCCATCGACGTGCTCAAGTCGGGCACCCGCAAGGAAGACCTCATCACGCCGAAGGACCAGCTGGCCAAGACCTATGTCCTGCGCCGCATCCTCAACCCGATGGGTCCGCAGGACGCGATCGAGTTCCTGCTCGACAAGCTGCGCCAGTCCAAGAACAACGGCGACTTCTTCCAGTCCATGAACACCTGATACTGGCCCTAGCGCCGCCCGCGCGGCGGGCGGCTGCTTGAGGGCCTGTTTCACGTGAAACAGGAGCGCGGGTCATGAAGCTGAACATTGAGATCGAATGCACTCCGGCCGAGGCTCGCGCCTTCCTGGGCCTTCCGGACGTGACGCCGCTCAACGACCATTTGGTCGGGGAAATGCAGAAGCGCATGGACGCCAACATGGCCGCCATGCAGCCGGACGAATTGATGAAAACCTGGACCAGCTTCGGCGTTCAGGCACAGGACCAGTTCCGCCGCCTGATGGAAGCCGCCGTCACGGGCGCGCCCAAGCCGTGAGTCCCATGTTCTCCTCCCTACGAAGTGGGGAGGTGGGTCGGCGGCGCAGCCGACGAGACGGAGGCGCTGTTTCCTTCCGCGCTGGCCCCTCCACCACTTCGTGGTCCCCCTCCCCATGGAATGGGGAGGAGAAGCTATGACCCACACCATCTTCGCCCTCGCCACGCCGCCGGGCCGCGGCGCCGTCGCCATCCTGCGCCTGTCGGGCCCAGGCACGGAGACCGCCCTGGCCGCGCTGGGGGCAGGGGGGCTGACGCCGAGGCTGGCCTCGGTACGCAGCCTGCGCCACGACGGCCGTCTGATCGACGAGGCCCTCATCCTGCGCTTCGTCGCCCCGCGCTCCTATACCGGCGAGGACTCGGCCGAGCTGCACCTGCACGGCGGCCGCGCCGTCGTCGAGGCGGCCAGCACCGCCCTGATCGCGCTTGGCCTGCGTCCCGCTGAGCCGGGCGAGTTCACCCGTCGCGCCTTTCAGAACGGCCGCATGGATCTGGCCCAGGCTGAGGCGGTCGCTGACCTCATTGACGCTGAAACGGAAGCCCAGAAATCTCAGGCCCTGGGCCAGCTCGACGGCGCCCTGTCCGCTGCCTACGCCGGATTCCGCCGCGACCTGTTGAAGGCCCTGTCGCTGGTCGAGGCCGAGATTGACTTCCCCGACGAGGAAGTGCCTGACAATCTGGCGCGCACGGCCGGACCGGTTCTGGACGCTCTGGCGACCGATCTTCGCGCAGCCCTGGCCGATTCCGATCGCGGGCGGCGGGTGCGCGAGGGCTATCGCATTGTCCTGATCGGCGAGACCAATGCGGGCAAGTCGTCCCTGTTCAACGCCCTGGTCGCGCGCGAAGCGGCCATCGTCACCCCCATCGCCGGGACGACGCGCGACGTGCTGGACGCCGACATCATGATCGGCGGTTACGCCGTCACCCTGTCCGACACGGCCGGTCTGCGCGACAGCGACGATCCGGTCGAGGCTGAGGGCATCCGCCGCGCCCGTGCGCGCGCCGAGGGCGCCGATCTGCGCCTGTGGGTCCGCTCGCCCTCCACCGACGGCGCCGAGGATCCGGCCGCCGCCTTCGTGCGCGCCTCCGATCTTCAGGTGCTGAACAAGGCCGATCTGGGCGCCGTGGCGCCGGCGCCGGACCTCGAAGCCCTGAGCGTCAGCACGGCGACCGGGCAGGGGCTGGCCGAACTGCATCAGTGGATCGCCGCCCGGCTGGCGCGCGACCTGTCCGGCGCTGACTTCCCCGCCGTCACGCGCGAACGCCATCGCCGCCGCCTGGCCGAGGCTTTGGCCGCTGTCGAGGAGGGCCGCCGGGCGCTCGATCTGGCGCCGGAAATGGCCGGCGACGACCTGCGCCGCGCCGCTGACGCCCTGGCTCGGGTCACCGGCGCCATCGGTGTCGAGGATATCCTGGGCGAGGTCTTCTCCTCCTTCTGCATCGGCAAATAGGCCCGGCTTTCGCCTGTTTCACGTGAAACAACGGTTCCTCAGCCGGTGGCGATTTCGGTCCAGATGGACTATGTGAACGCCATGAGCTCGAGCTGCGATCACACCTTCGACGTCGTCGTCATCGGCGGCGGTCACGCCGGTTGCGAGGCCGCGACGGCCGCTGCCCGTGCGGGCGCCCGCACCCTGCTTCTGACCCAGAAGCTGGAGACCATCGGCGAGATGAGCTGCAACCCGGCGATCGGCGGCCTGGGCAAGGGCCATCTGGTGCGCGAGATCGACGCGCTCGACGGGGTGATGGGCCGGCTCGCTGACGTGTCGGGCATTCAGTTCCGCATGTTGAACCGGTCCAAGGGCGCCGCCGTGCGCGGCCCACGCAGCCAGATCGACCGCCGTCTCTATCGTGAGGCTATGCAGGCCGAGCTGGCGGACTATCCCAACCTGACCTTGATGGCGGGCACGGCCGAGGGGCTGATCCTGAACGGCGACCGGGTGGTCGGCGTCACGACCGGGGCGGGGGAGACCATCCGCGCCGGCGCAGTGGTGTTGACGACCGGCACCTTCCTCAACGGCGTCATCCATCGCGGCGACCTGCGCATTCCGGCGGGCCGTTATGGGGAGGATCCCTCGACGGGCCTGGCCGGCGACCTGCACGCCGCGGCGCTGATGATGGGCCGGCTGAAGACCGGGACGCCCGCGCGCCTGGACGGTCGCACCATCGCCTGGGAGCGACTGGAGATGCAGGCCGCCGACGACCAGCCCGTGCCCTTCAGTTTCCTGACCGACTGCATTGAGGTGCCCCAGATCGCCTGCGGCGTGACCCACACGACCCAAGAGACGCACCGCATCATCGCTGATAACCTCGGCGAAAGCGCGGTCTATGGCGGCCGCCTGTCCGGGCGCGGCCCACGCTACTGCCCCTCGATCGAGGACAAGGTTGTGCGGTTCGCCGACAAGACCAGCCATCAGGTCTTCCTGGAGCCGGAAGGTCTGGATGATCCCAGCGTCTATCCGAACGGGATTTCGACCTCGGTGTCCGATGCGACGCAGCTGGCCTTCCTTCACACCATGCCGGGTCTGGAGAAGGTCGAGGTTTTCCGTTTCGGCTACGCCATCGAATACGACTATGTCGATCCGCGTGAGCTCACCCCGGCGCTGGAGGTCAAGAAGCGACCCGGCCTGTATCTGGCGGGCCAGATCAACGGTACGACCGGCTATGAGGAGGCGGGCGCGCAAGGGCTGATCGCCGGCCTGAACGCCGCCCGCGCAGCCGCCGGTTCTGATCCGCTGATCCTCGGCCGCGATCAGGCCTATATCGGCGTGATGATCGACGACCTGGTGACGCGCGGCGTGACCGAGCCCTATCGCATGTTCACCAGCCGGGCCGAGTATCGTCTGACCTTGCGCGCCGACAATGCCGATCAGCGGCTGACGCCGATTGGAATGGAAGCGGGTATCGTCGGCGCAGAGCGGGCGAAGATTTGGCGGGAGAAGGCGGACCTTCTGGGCGCAGCCAATCGTGTTTCACGTGAAACGCTGTTCACGCCCAAGGAGGCGGGGGCGCTGGGGATCACGGTCAACGCCGATGGTCAGCGTCGCTCGATCCGCGACCTGCTGGCCTTCCCGAACGTGACCCTGGATCACTTCACTGCGATCCACCCCGAAATCGCCGACTGGCCCGCCGCGGTGCGCGAGCAGGTCGAGATCGACGCCGTCTATGCCGGCTATCTCGACCGTCAGGCCCAGGACGCCGAGGCGCTGAGGCGGGAGGAGGGGCTCGCCCTGCCACGCGAGCTTGACTATGCCGCCATCGGCGCCCTGTCGAATGAGGTGCGCGAGAAGCTGGCTATGATCCGTCCCCTGACGCTGGGGCAGGCCGGCCGGATCGAAGGCATGACGCCGGGCGCGCTGACGGCGCTTCTGGCTCACGTGAAGAAGGTGAAGGACGTGGAAGCAGATCTCGCGGCGGTCGTCGGCTGATGTCGGACGCTATCGACGCCTTTCGCGCCCAGACCGGGGCCAGCGACGCCAACATCGCCGACCTGACGACCTTTTTGGCCATGCTGACCGAGGCGAACGAGGTCATGAACCTGGTCGGGCCGGACACCCTGCCGGACTTTTGGAACCGCCACGCCTGGGACAGCGCCCAGCTTCTGGATCTGGCGCCAGAGGCAAAGACCTGGGCCGATCTGGGCGCCGGGGCGGGCTTTCCGGGCGTGGTCTTGGCGATCTTGCTGAAGGGCAGGCCAGGCGCCCACGTCTGGCTGGTCGACAGCCTCGGAAAGCGCTGCCGTTTCCTGCAGACCATTGTCGACGCCCTGCAATTGCCCGCCACCGTGGTCAACGGCCGGGCCGAGGAGCAGGCGATCGCGGTTGATGTCGTCACGGCGCGGGCTGTGGCGGCGATGGAGAAGCTGTTGGGTTATGCACAGCCCTACTTCCAACGCGGTGCAAAAGGCCTGTTCCTCAAGGGAGAGAAGGCCGAGGCTGAGTTGAAAGAGGCCCGTCGGGTCTGGCAGTTTGAAGCCGAGCTCGCTGTCTCGCGCAGCGATCCGCGCGGCCGCATCGTTTCACTGAGGGGTCTTCGCCGTGTCCGTTGAGTCCGTTAAGCCGTCCTCGGTTCATGGCACCCGCGTTCTGGCGGTTTCCAACCAGAAGGGCGGCGTAGGCAAGACCACGACCGCCATCAACCTCGGCACGGCGCTGGCCGCGATCGGCGAGAAGGTGCTGATCGTGGACATGGACCCGCAGGGCAATGCCTCTACCGGCCTGGGTGTTCCACGTGAAACACGGCGGGTGACCATCTATGACGTCATCGTCGACGGCCGCCCCGTCGACGAGGCGGCGATCGAAACCGCCGTGCCTGGCCTGTTCATCGTCACCGCCGACCCAGACATGTCGGGCGTCGAGATCGAGCTGAGCCAGTCGGATCGCCGCTCCTATCGGCTGCGCGACGCCCTGGCGAAGCAGGGCGGCAACGGTCATTCCCGGTATGACTATGTCCTGATTGATTGCCCGCCGTCCCTGAACCTGCTGACGCTGAATGCGATGGCCGCGGCCGACGCCGTTCTGGTGCCGCTGCAATGCGAATTCTTCGCCCTTGAGGGTCTGACCCAGCTGATGCGGACCATCGAGATGGTGCGTCAGAGCCTGAACCCGGCGCTGGAGATCCAGGGCCTTGTCCTGACCATGTATGACCGCCGCAATGCCCTGTCCGGCCAGGTGGCGGCCGATGTGCGCGCCCATTTCGGCGACAAGGTCTATGACAGCGTCATTCCCCGAAACGTGCGGGTGTCCGAGGCGCCGTCGTTCGGCAAGCCGGCCTTGATCTACGATCTGAAGTGCGCGGGCAGTCAGGCCTATCTGAAGCTGGCGCGTGAACTGGTCGCGCGCGAGCGCCAACGTCGTCAGGCCATCGCGGCCTGATCAACCTGATAAGTAAACGGAAACAGCATCTTGTCCGAACGTCAGCGTGGTCTGGGCCGGGGTCTCTCGGCGCTTTTGGGTGAAAACGCGCAGGAAGCGGTCGCCGTCGATGCGGCCGGCCCGGCGCCCGCGGGCGTGCAGCGCGCGCCCATCGAGGCGCTGAAGCCCAATCCCGATCAGCCGCGCAAGATCTTCGCCAAGACCGATCTGGACGAACTGACGGCCTCCATCCGCGACAAGGGCGTGCTGCAGCCGATCCTCGTGCGGTCGCAGCCGGGCGAAGCGGGCGTGTGGCAGATCATCGCCGGCGAACGCCGCTGGCGCGCCGCCCAAGCCGCCCGCCTGACCCAGGTGCCGATCGTCGTGCGCGAGATGGACGACATCGAGGTGCTGGAAGTCGGCGTCATCGAAAACGTCCAGCGCGCCGACCTGAACCCCATGGAAGAGGCCAACGCCTACGCCGTGCTGATGGAGCGTTTCGGCCGCACCCAGGACGCCCTGGCGGGCGTGGTGGGCAAGAGCCGCAGCCACGTGGCCAACACCCTGCGCCTGCTGCAACTGCCCGAGTCGGTGCGCGAGCATGTGGTGCGCGGCGAGCTGTCGGCCGGCCACGCGCGCGCCCTGATCACGGCCCCGAACGCCGAACACCTGGCGGCGGAGGTCATCGCCAAGGGCCTGAACGTGCGCCAGACCGAGGCCCTGGCTCGTCGTGCGGCCGAGGGCCCGAAGACGCCCAAGGTCCGACCCGCGCCGAACGGGGAGGGCGCCGCCGACATCGCCGCCCTGGAGCAGGATCTGTCCGACGCCCTGGGCCTGAAGGTTTCGCTGGCCGACAAGGGCGGCAAAGGCGAGATCACCGTCAAATACGGCACCCTGGAGCAGTTGGACGACCTGTGCCGCCGCCTGATGCGCGGCTAAGAGGCTCTTTCCGGCGCCGTTCGTGTTAGGGTGGCGCCATGACTGAGAAAACTGAAAAACCGAGCGCCGCAGATGCGCTGAAACGCGCCCTGGCGGCCAAGCAGGCGACGAGCCGCAATACGGGCGCCTTCGGCGGGGCGGCCGGCGCCGCCACGACCGAGAAATCCATGCAGCGCCAGTCTGTGGCGCAGAACAAGCCGGCCTTCCGGCGCGCATCGAAGCGCGGCTGACGCGGCGTCTCCTCCCCACCTTGTGGGGAGGCGGATCGACGCCGAAGGCGACGAGACGGAGGGGCCGCTTGGGTCCGCCGGAGAAGCGCCTCCACCGCTACGCGGTCCCCCTCCTCATTGCATGGGGAGGAAAGCCTAGCCCTCAAACAGCGCGAAGCGCGTTAGGGCGGCGCTTAAAGCCCCATGCGCTTGGCGCGGGCGGCGATTTCCAGCAGCAGGCGTTCGGCGATCAGGGCCTCGGGCATGCCTGTGGTCTTGGTCATGACGTCGGCGGTGTTGACGCTGTCCTGCACCTCGTCGAGCAGTTCGAGGCGCCAGCCGCGCGCCTGGCGCAGCAGTTCGGCCTCCTGTTTCCAGAAGACGCCGGCGGCCTTGGCGGCCTCCTTGGCGCCGGCGCCGTTGGCCTGCAGGATATTGATCCGGCGCAGCTTTCCGAGATGAAGCGAGGCCATGCGCACGGCCATGACGGCGCTTTCGCCCTCGGCCAGGGCGCGGCGCAGGCCCGCCTGCGCAGGGCCGGGGCGGCCGCCGAACGCCTGTAGGGCGGCGTCGGACAGGGAGGCGTCGGGTTCGACCCCGAGGTGGGCGTCCATTTCTTCCACGTCGATGGTGCGGCCGGAGCCGGGGCCGATGTAGAGGATCAGCCGTTCGATCTCCTGGCGCATCAGGCCGCGTTCGCGGGGCAGGCGGGCGACGAAGCGATCCAGCGCGTCCGAGGTCAGGCCCACCTTGTCGGCGCCGAGGGCCTCGCGCGTCATGCGGGCGACGTCGCCGACCTCGTCCTCGTAGCAGGCGATGGCGACCGCGCCCTGAGCCTTTTCGGCGGCCTTGCGCAGGGCCGATTCGCGACCCAGCGCTCCGGCCTCGATCACCAGCATGGCGTCGGGGTTGTAGGCGCCCTCGGCGTGGGCGCTCAGGGCGGCGGCCACGGCCTTGTCGACGCCGCCCTTGGCGTCTCCCATGCGCACCCGCACCAGACGCCGCCCGCCGATCATGCTCAGCGCCGTCAGGGCCTCTTCCAGCCGAACCGGGTCGCCGTCGATATCGGCTTCGGTCAGCAGGGTGACGTTGAACGGGTCGTTCAGATCCGGCGTGATCGTCTTGCACAGCCTCAGGGCGCGTTCGGTCACGCCCGACCGGTCCTTGCCGTGGATGACGGCGGCGCGAACGCCGGCGTCCGGCGCCTTCAGAAAGCGGTCGACGTCAGGCCGCCGGGACAGGATCATGCGCCGGCCTTCAACGCCCCGCCAGGACGCGCATCATGTCCAGGCGGATCAGTCGGGCCAGATCGGCGGCGGCGCGGTCCTCGCCGTCCTGCTGGGCGGCGATGGCGGCGTAGGGCTGGTCGGCGGCGGCGTAGGTGATCGTGGTGGTCTGCACGCCCTTGAGGGTTTCGCCGCCCGCGACGGGGGTCAGGGACCAGGCGGCCCTGACGGTCAGTTCATAGCGGCTGGCGGTGTCGTCGATGCGGCGGCCCAGCGGGCGGCGCTTGTGCTCGACGTCGGTGGCCAGGCGATAGAGCGGCGCCTGGGCGCCGTCGCGTCCGAAGGCGTCCTCCAGCTGTTCGCGCAGGCGATAGCCCAGCCGGTCGTCGGGCGTCGTTACGGCGATGCGCGACAGGGCGCCGCTGACCCCCGCTTCGCCATACAGGGGCGTAAAGCCGCAGCCGGACAGCAGAACCGTCCCGGCCAGCGCCAGCAGGAGACGACGCCCGCTGCGCATCAGCCGGCCACCAGATTGACGATACGGTCAGGCACGACGACCACCTTGCGGATGCTGAGGTTGTTGGCGGCAAGGTAGGCCTGAACCGTCGGATTGGCGAGAGCGGCGGCCTCGACCGTCGCATTGTCCGAACCGCGCGGCAGGACGACCTCGCCGCGACGCTTGCCGCCGATCTGGACGGGCAGGGTGACCTGGTCGTCGGCGGCCAGGGCCGGGTCATAGACGGGCCAGGGCGCGTCCAGAACCATTCCGGCCTCGCCCAACTGGGTCCAGCATTCCTCGGCCAGGTGCGGGGTGAAGGGCGCCATCAGCCGCGCCAGGGCGGACAGGGCGGTCTTCTTCGCCTCGGCGCCCGCCTTGTCGTGCTGGCGGATGGTGGCCAGGAAGGCGTAGAGCTTGGCCACGGCCGAGTTGAAGCGGAAGTGCTCGACGCCCTCGCTGACGGCCTTGATGGCCTTGTGCGTCTCGCGGATCAGGGTGGCGTCTACATCGGCGTTGGCCGGAGCGGCGGCGTCGTATGAGGCGTATTCGCCCCAGACGCGCTGCACGAAGCGGGCGGCGCCCTCGACCCCGCCGGTCGACCACTGGATGTCGCGCTCGGGCGGGCTGTCAGACAGGATGAACAGGCGGCCGGCGTCCACCCCATAGGCGGTGATGATGTCCTGGGGCGCGACCACGTTCTTCTTGGACTTGGACATCTTTTCGATGTCGCCGATCGTCAGGGCGGCGCCGGTCGACAGGCGGGTGGCGACGCGCTGGCCGTCCACGGTCTCGATGCGCACGTCCGAAGGCTCGACCCAGCGCGGCTTGCCGCTGTCTTCATGGCCGTCGAAATAGGTCTCGTGGACCACCATGCCTTGCGTGAACAGGCCCGCGAACGGCTCCTTCACGTCCATCAGGCCGGCGTCCGACAGGGCGCGGGTGATGAAGCGGGCGTAGAGCAGGTGCAGGACCGCGTGCTCGACGCCGCCGATGTACTGATCGACCGGCAGCCATTTGGCGGCGGCGGCCTTATTGATCGGCTCGGCCGCCTTGGGATCGGCGAAGCGGGCGAAATACCAACTGGAGTCCACGAAGGTGTCCAGCGTGTCGGTCTCGCGCCGGGCGGCGGCGCCGCACGACGGACAGTCGACATGCTTCCAGGTCGGGTGACGGTCCAGCGGGTTGCCGGGCACGTCGAAGGTGACGTCCTTGGGCAGTTCGACCGGCAGCTGGTCGGCCGGGACCGGCACGACGCCGCAGGCCTCGCAGTGGATGACCGGGATGGGGCAGCCCCAGTAGCGCTGACGGCTGACGCCCCAGTCGCGCAGACGATAGATGGTCGCGCCCTGGCCGGTTCCGGCGGCCTCGATCCGGCGGATGGCCTCGGCCTTGGCGGCCTCGATGTCCAGGCCGTTCAGGAAGTCGGAATGGAAGATGACGCCCGGGCCGGTATAGGCCTCGTCGCCCACGGCGAAGTCGTCGCCCGCGCCCTCGGGACGGACGACCGGGATCACCGGCAGATCGTATTTGCGGGCGAAGTCCAGGTCGCGCTGGTCATGCGCCGGACAGGCGAAGATGGCGCCGGTGCCGTAGTCGGACAGGATGAAGTTGGCGATCCACACCGAGACCTCGGCGCCGGTGAAGGGGTGGATGACCTTCAGCCCCGTATCCCAGCCGATCTTCTCGGCCTGTTCGATGTCGGCCTGGCTGGCGCCGCCCTTGCGGCATTCTGCGACGAAGGCGGCGACCTTGGGGTCGGCCTCGGCCAGTTGCTTCGAGATCGGATGATCGGGGGCCAGACCCATGAAGCTGGCGCCGAACAATGTGTCGGGGCGGGTGGTGTAGATCTCCAGTCCGTCATCGAAACCAGCCGGGGCGGCGCCCGCCCAGGCCCACTTCATCTGCAGGCCCTTGGACCGGCCGATCCAGTTTTCCTGCATCAGGCGGACTTTTTCCGGCCAGCGGCCTTCCAGCTCGGCCAGGCCGTCGATCAGATCGTCCGCATACTGAGTAATGCGCAGGAACCACTGGTTCAGCTTGCGCTTCTCGATCACGGCGCCCGAGCGCCAGCCGCGCCCGTCGATGACCTGCTCATTGGCCAGGACGGTGTTGTCGACCGGGTCCCAGTTGACCACGCCGTCCTTGCGATAGACCAGGCCGCGCTTGAAAAGCTCCAGGAACCAGGCCTGCTGCTTGCCATAGTATTCGGGGTCGCAGGTGGCGAACTCGCGCGACCAGTCCAGCGACAGGCCCAGAAGCTTGAGTTGGCCGCGCATCGTGGCGATGTTGGACCAGGTCCAGTCGCCGGGGTGGACGCCGCGCTCCATGGCCGCGTTCTCGGCCGGCATGCCGAAGGCGTCCCAGCCCATCGGGTGCAGCACGTCGAAGCCCTGCGCCCGCTTCCAGCGCGCCACGACGTCGCCCATGACGTAGTTGCGGGCGTGGCCCATGTGGATGTTGCCCGACGGATAGGGGAACATCTCCAGCACATAGTATTTCGGACGGCCGGTGTCGGCGTTGGACACCGAGAAGGCGTCGGCCTCGGCCCATCGGGCCTGCTGGCGGGGTTCGGCTGTCTTGGGCTCGTAGCGGGCCACGGCGTATCCTGAGGTCTCGCCTCAGGCGCGAAGCTTGAGGCGGCCCTGAGGTCTGCGTTGAACGGCGAAGGGGAGGAGAGGCGGCGCCTTAGCGACGGGCCGCGTTGGCGAGGTTGAGCTGGCGCGCCTTGGTCAGGATGGCGTTTTCCAGATCGGTTTCGGTCTGGGCCGCGACCGGGGCCGAAACCCAGCCGCCCGAGGCGTCCTTGACTTCCTTGGTCACGGCGACGTTCAGGGCGTCGGCGCGCAGACGGCGGTCCAGGATGAAGACGGTGGCCTTGAAACGCTCGTTCGGCGTCTGCGGATTGACGTACCAGTCATAGTTCACCACCCCGCCCCAGGGGTCGGCGCTGGCCAGCGGCATGAAGGACAGGGTGTCCAGGGTGGCGCGCCACAGATAGGCGTTCACGCCGATGCCCAGCTGGGCTTCCATGCTGGGCGTCTTGGCCTTGGAGCCGCCGCCGACGAAGGGCAGGCTGGAGCAGCCGCCGAGCAGCAGTCCCGAGGCGATCAGGGCGACCGCAGCGCCGCGAACAAGAGCCATTCCATAGTCTCCGTAAAGGGGTGGACGACGTACGCCGGGCGCTTCCGAAAGGCCCCCGAGGGGCGATCATCGAAAGAGACCGCGCGCGCACGCGCCGCAGCGACGCTCTATAACACGCTCAAAAGGGGCTATGACAAGGCGAACCGGCGTTCCTGGCCGCCAATATCGACGGCAAAAGGCCGGAACGGCGTGACGCAGGCGCCACAGGGGCCGGCGGAGTCGCCCCGAACCGTGATCGCGGGGCTTCCATGCGTTGACCCCGGGGCGCGAGTCCATATGTTATCCCCAGGTCGGACGGTTCCGGCTCGTCAATAACGGATCGACGGCTCAAGTCGGTCTTTTTGGGTAGGTGGAATGCGTTTCGTCGCCGTCATCGCTGCATGCGCGGGCGCCCTGGCCTTGGCCGGGATGGCGGACGACGCCTCGGCGCAGACGCGCGCCCGCACGCCTTCCGTCAATCTCAGCGATATCGCCGCCCAGTCCTCGACCACGCCTGCGACCCCGGCCCAGCGCCGCGGCCTGCGCTTCAACGAGAACGGCCGCTGGGGCCTGAACTTCAACCTGAACCAGCCGGTCGGCCGCGAAGCCGACTGGGGCGATGTCGAGGCCGGGGCCTATTACCGCCTCAGCCCGCGCCTGCGCGTCGGCGCCGCCGCCAACCTGGCCTCGCCTGAAGTCGACCCGGCCCGCGCGCCCGAAAGCGCCGCCGACCGCCGCGCCGCGCCGCGCGTGCGGCTCGAGACCATCTTCAAGTTCTAAGCCCTAACCGGCGAAAGCCGTCTGGATCGCCTCTACGCCCGCCAGGCCGGATGCCCCCGACGCCGCCAATAGCGGCGCATTGAGCGCCGTGATCCCGCCCAGGGCGTAGACCGGGCAGAGGGCTAGGGCGGCAAGAGCCGAAAATCCCTCTACGCCCAGCGGCGCTTTGACTGAAGAAGCGCCGCCCGCCGGAAAGACCGGCGAGAGCACAAGGGCGTGCAGATCGCGCGCCCCCCGCACCGCTGCCGGGGAATGGGCCGCCCCGGTCAGCAGCCAGTCCGGCCGTCGTCCCGACAGGGACCAGGCGGCCGACAGCGCCCGCTCGGGCAGGTGCACGCCGTCCGCTTCGATCTGCTCTGCCAGGTCGGCGTCCAGTCCTACCAGCAGCCGAACCGCCGCCCTGTGCGTCGCCTCGCGCAGGCGCCGTCCGGTCTCCAGTCGATCCGCGGCGCCGAAGTGACGGAAGACCACGCCTGCGCCGGCAGGCAGGCGGGCGGCCGTCTCCCACGGTCGGGGCGTGCGCGCCGGGTCGGTGAAGAACAGCAGAGGGGGCAGGGGGCGGCCGCCCTGCGGCGCCGTGCGCGCCAGGGCGCAAGCGGCGTCCCACAGGCTTTGCGCTTCTTCGGACAGGGTGTCAGACAGGGGCATCATGACCGTCCCTAATCCCGCCGCCGCCGTTTCGTCCATCGCTGACCGCTTCGCCCAGGTGCGGGGCCGCATCGCCGAGGCGGCCAAGGCGGCCGGCCGCGACCCGGCCTCGGTGGGGCTGACCGCCGTGTCCAAGACCCAAGGGCCCGAGGCGCTGCAGGCGGCGCTGGACGCCGGCCAGCGCGTGTTCGGCGAGAACCGGGTGCAGGAGGCGCAAGGCCACTGGGCGGCCCGGCGCGCCGCCCTGCCGGATCTGGAGCTGCGCCTGATCGGCCCTTTGCAGACCAATAAGGCGCTGGAAGCGGTCGAACTGTTCGACGTCATCGAGACGCTGGACCGCGAACGGCTCGCCGCCGCTTTAGCGGCCGCCATGACGCGGGCGGGGCGGCGCCCCAGCGTGCTGGTTCAGGTCAACACCGGCGCCGAGCCGCAGAAGGCCGGGGTTCTGCCCGACGACGCCGACGCCCTGATCGCCGTCGCCCGCGACCGATACGGCCTGAAGGTCGAGGGGCTGATGTGCATTCCCCCTGTTGATGAAGACCCCGCTCCGCATTTCGCCCTGCTGGCCGCGATCGCAGCGCGCAACGGCCTGGGCGTGCTGTCGATGGGCATGAGCGGCGATTATCTTGCAGCCATCGCGGCGGGCGCGACCCATGTTCGGGTCGGTTCGGCTCTGTTCGGGGAACGAAATAAAGCGCCGGCGCCCTCTTAGGACGCAATATCCTGTCCGGCGCCCTTGGCGTTCGGCTCAAGCCTCGCCATTCTAAAGAGACCATGCGCACGCCCAAGACCATTCTGATCATCGACGACGACGACGACCTGCGCGAGGCCTTGGCCGAGCAGCTGGCGCTTCACGAGGAATTCCGCCCGGCCCAGGCCGCGACGGCGACCGACGGCGTGCGTCAGGCCAAGGAGGCGCGCGCCGACCTCATCCTGCTGGACGTCGACCTGCCCGACATGGACGGCCGCGAGGCCTGTCGCCTGATCCGCAAGGCGGGGATCTCGACCCCGGTCATCATGCTGACGGCGCAGTCGTCGGACTCCGACGCCATTCTGGGCCTCGACTCCGGCGCCAACGACTACGTCACCAAGCCCTTCCGGTTCGCCGTCCTGCTGGCGCGCATCCGCGCCCATCTGCGCAGCCACGAACAGTCCGAGGACGCCGTCTTCCAGGTCGGCCCCTATGAGTTCCGTCCGGCCTCCAAGCTGATGGTGGACGACAAGGGCAAGAAGGTCCGACTGACGGAAAAGGAAACCAACATCCTGAAGTACCTCTATCGCGCCGGGGCCAAGCCGGTGTCGCGCGAAGAGCTGCTGACCGAGGTGTGGGGCTACAACGCCGGGGTCACCACCCACACGCTGGAAACCCATATCTACCGCCTGCGTCAGAAGATCGAGGCCGAGCCGGGTCAGGCGCGGCTGCTGTTGACCGACGCCGGCGGCTACCGCCTCCAGCCTTGATCCACGCATGAGCGAGCGTCGCCCGACCCCGCCGCTGGTGGCGCTTCGGGCGTTCGACGCGGCGGCGCGCCACGGCAGCTTCCGTGAGGCGGCCGAGGAGCTGGGCGTCACCCCCGGCGCCGTCAGCCGCCATGTGAAGGCGCTGGAGATGCGGCTGGGCCTGCGCCTGTTCGACCGCTTCAACCGCTCGGTGCGGCTGACCGCCGACGGCGTGCGCCTGGCCCAGGGCGTCGCCGACGCCTTCGAGCGGCTGGAAAGCGCCTTGGACGCCGTGCGGCCCGGCCGTTCGCGCCAGTTGCGGATCAGCGCCCTGCCGTCCCTGGCCAGCAAATGGCTGTCGCCGCGTCTGCACCGGTTCAGCGAAGACAATCCCGACCTCGACCTGATCGTCTTCGCCGAGGACCGCATCGCCGACCTGTCGAACGGCGAGGCGGACGTGGCGCTGCGCTATGGCGAAGGCCCTTATCCGGGCAAGGTGGCGCGGCGGCTGGTCAATGAGCGCCTGATCCCGGTCTGCGCCCCGTCCTTCGCCGCCGCGCGGCGGTTGAACCAGCCGTCCGATCTGCTGGACGTGGTGCTGATTCACGAGACCTGGCACGACATGCCCTATGCGAACCGACTGGGCTGGAAGGCCTGGTTCGAAAGCGCCGGGGTCGAGGATCCGCGCGTGAACCATCTGCGCGGCCCCCACTTCAGCCACAGTCACCTGGCGCTGGAGGCCGCCCTGTCGGGGCGGGGCGTGGCCCTGACCTCGGCGCCCCTGGCGGCGGAGGAGCTCCGCGAAGGGCGGCTGATCCAGCCGGTCGACCACGCCCTGACCAATGATCTGGCCTATTGGGCCGTGGTCCTGCCCGAACGCGCCGATGAGCCGAAGCTGCGCCGCTTCCTCAACTGGATCGTGGCGGAATCGCGGCCAGATCGGGACGCAGAGCCGGATCAGGTGAGTTAAGCTCACGCGATGCAGCCGAACCGTGGTTTGTCGTTCGCGGTCGTGCTTCCTATCTTGAGACCGTTCGGATCTCCCCCGCCGAAAGGAACTCAATCATGAAACTCGTGCATCCCCGCGCTTCGGGCTTCTCGTTCGAAGGCGTCGTCGTCTTCACCGGCAGCGTCACCCTGATCCTGCTGGGCGTCCTGGCCGGCGCCGCCCTTTTGGGCGCTGCCTGACATCAGCTCAACGCGGGCGCCATTCGCTGAGAAGGGCGCCCGTGGCTCCATCCTCGAAGGCCAGCCGGTCCAGCCGCAGGGCGGCGACGCAGACCGGACGGCTTTCGGCGTCCTTCTGGACGCAGTGGACGGCCTTTCCGTCCGCAAAGGCGGTCAGCCGCCCTTCCAGCCGCAGCGCATAGCCGCCCGGCGCCGGCGTCGGAGCGACGCCCTTGTCTCCCCGAATGACGTGGACATAGGCCTGACCCTGACGGCGGCCCAGGCGCGAGCCGTCCGTCTCGAACACAGCGGCCAGCCCTGAGGTGCGTTCCGTCTGAACGGACGGCTGAGCCGCAGGCGAAACGACACCGTCGGCCTCGGACCTGCTTTCTGCTTCAGCGTCTTGCGCTGGCTGGCGCGCCGTCGGCGCGGTCTCGCCGGGGCGACAGGTTTCCAGCCCGCTCCAGGGACGGGCGATCCAGAAGCCTTCGACCGCTTCCCAGGCACTGGGAGGCGCCGCGTCGTCCGCGCCCGCAGTGACGACCAGGCCGGACGTGGCGAGATCCTCGGGCAGAACTCTCAGCATCAGGCTGCCGTCGTCGCCGCGCACCAGCGCCGGCAGGCCCGGCTGCGTCCGTTCGGCCGGTGCTGCGCCCTCGCATCCGAATGGAAGGCGCACCGACACGGTCCGTCCGCTGAGGGCCGCGTCGCGGACGCGGCCGTCGGCCGTGGCGGTTCTCGCTTCGGTCAGGGCGGCCAGCAGGGCGGCGCGGTTCAGGGTTGAGTCCAGCACGACCGTGGGCGGGGCAGGCGCCGGAGCTTCGGGCGCGGCGGGCTCGGACGGCTTCTGGCACGACGCCAGAAGGGGCAGGGCGGCCGCCAGGGCGATCGGCGCGGCGAGACGGGTCGTTGTGATCGACATGGAAGCAGCCTAACACGGGAATGACGGATTGGCGCCCCGGCCCGTGAACGGGTCCGGCGTCTGGCGGAACAGGGGCTCTTGCGCGGGTGACGCTGGACCAGATTATCGCTCTCGTCGTCCTGGTCGTCGTGGTCGGGGTGATGATCCATGGACGTCTGCGCTCCGATGTGGTGGCGCTCAGCGGCGCGGCGGCGCTGCTGCTGTTCGGCGTGGTGCGCCCGGTCGAGGTTCAGGGCGCCTTCGCCAGCCCGGCCATCATGGCCTTGGCGGGGCTGTTCGTCATCGCCTATGCCATGGAGCTGTCGGGCCTGCTGGCCTGGCTGATCCGCAAGGCCAAGGGCATGACCCGCCTGTTCGGGCGACACGCCGTTTGGATCGTGATCGGCCTGTGCGGGGCGGTCGGCGGCTTTCTGAACAATACGCCGGTGGTGGTGCTGGCGGCGCCGGTGGTCCGCGATATGGCCCTGTCGCTGGGCCTGTCGCCCAAGCGATTCCTGATGCCGCTCAGCTATGCGGTCATCATGGGGGGGCTGCTGACCCTGATCGGCACCTCGACCAATCTGCTGGTCAGCGACATGGCCCGCAATACGGGTCAGCCGGTCTTCTCCCTGTTTGAAATCACGGGCGTGGGTCTGTGCATCGCCACGGTCGGCGGCCTTTATCTGTATTTCATCGGCTCGCGCGTGCTGGAGAAGACCGCCGCGCGCGACGAGGCCGAAATGGCGGCGCGCCGGGAAGCCGAGGAGGCCGGTAAGGGCAAGCGCAGCCTGCTGTCGTCCTTCCGTCTGCCGTGGCTGATGGAGCAGCGCGCCAGCCCCGGCGGGTCGGGCGATGCGGTGCTGGGCAATATCGATCTGTATGAAAAAGGCGCTGAGCGTCCGCTGGAGCTCAAGCGCGCCCTGGCGTCTCTGGCCGTTTTCGCCGCCGTGGTCGGCACCTCGGCCTTTGGCCTGGCGCCCATTGCGGCCTCGGCCTTCGCCGGGGCGGTGGCCCTGATCCTGATGCGGGTGATCACCGCCGAGGAGGCCTATGCCGGGCTGAGGCCTGAAATCCTGTTGTTGGTCGCGGGCATGGTGGTCATCGGCTCGTCGCTGGAGGTGACGGGCCTAGCCCAGGCGGGCGCCGACGCCCTGATCGACGTGATCCGCCCCTATGGGCCGTGGGCGGCGCTGTTCGTGTTTTACGGCGTGACGCTGTTCGCGACGGACATCCTGTCGAACGCCACGGTGGCGGTGCTGTTCTCGCCCATAGCCGTGGCCATAGCGGCGGCGCTGGGGGTGGATGCGCGGCCGTTTCTGGTGGCGGTGATGATGGCGGCCTCGGCCGCCTTCGCCACGCCCTTCAGCTATCAGACGAACGTGCTCGTCTATCAAATGGGCAATTACAGCTACATGGACTTCGTGAAGGTCGGCCTGCCGCTGAACCTGATCACCTGGGCCACGGGCATGGCGGCGATCCCGATCTTCTTCCCGTTCTGAGGCGGCCTTAGATGTCCAGGTCCATCACGACCGGGGCGTGGTCGCTGGGCCGTTCCCATTCGCGCACCGTGTCGAGGATGCGGGCGCTGCCCTTGACCACGGCCGGAGTCAGGCCCGGCGAGGTCCATAGGTGATCGAGGCGCAGGCCCCGGTTTGACTTGCGGAAATCCTTGGCGCGATAGCTCCACCAGCTGGCCAGCTTAACCGGGTCTGGGATCTGATCGCGTAGAACGTCGGTGAAACCGCCCGCGTCCTGAAGCCGGTACAGGGTCTCGACCTCGCCGGGGGTGTGGCTGACCACCTTGGACATGAAGCGGTGGTTCCAGACGTCGTTCTCGCCCGGCGCGATGTTGAAGTCGCCGGCCAGAACCAGAGGCCGCTGGCGGTCGCGGGTCTTCATCTCGGCGGTCAGCCGTTCATAGAAGTCCATCTTGTGATCGAACTTGGGGTTCAGCGCCCGGTCCGGCAGATCCCCGCCCGCTGGAATGTAGAAGTTCTGCACCTCCACCCCTTCGACCACGGCCGAGACGCAGCGGGCGTGGCCCTCGCGGCAGACGTCCAGCTTCGGGCTGTCAAGGATGGGCAGGCGGCTTGCGATGGCCACCCCGTGCCAGCCCTTCTGGCCGCCGATCCGCAGGTAGGGCAGGCCCATGTCGATGAAAGCTTGCCGCGGAAACTGGTCCTCGGTGCATTTGATCTCCTGCAGACACAGGACGTCCGGGGCGTGTTCGGCGACGAAACGGGCGACCTGATCGATGCGCAGGCGGACCGAGTTGATGTTCCAGGTGACGATGCGAAGGCTCATGACCGGGGGCCTTAGCAGGTCATGCCGCCGGGGTCTAAACGCCACGAAAAAAGCGCCCGGAACAGCGTCCGGGCGCATGAAGTTCGTCTCTCTCGCCGCCAGGCGGGGATGAATCCGTGGCGGGCGGGACGGCCGCCGCCGTCCTGTGCCCAAAGTGTCACGCCGAGAGAAAAAGGTCAAACTGTCACAAATTCGCCCTGCTTCCCTCTCGCCTCCGGATCAGTTGCGCCGGTTTCGCCGGGTGGGGTCGCGCAGCTGGAAAAGGCTGGAGGCCAGGCCGGGCGCGGGCTGCAGCGTCGTCAGCTGCACGCGCGTGCGCGAGCCTTGGGCGTCGGTGATGGTCCACTCTTGCAGGCGCACGGGCGACCCGGCGAAGGCCAGGATGACCGATCCTTCGTTGGGACGACGCGCGTCGCGGGCGGTGATGGCGAAGGCGCCGGAGTCCATGCGCGTCACGCGGTCGATCTTGACGCCCTGATCCAGCCGGACCTCGCGCGCCAGGAAGGTCGATAGCGGCGTCTGGCCCAGCGGCGCCTGGCGGAAGACGTTCAGGCGCGGGTCCCAGCGACTGACGTTGTTCCCGTCGGCCACCACCAGCAGGCCTGCGGGCTCGGTGTATTCAAACCGCATCTTGCCGGGGCGTTGCAGATAGTAGCGGCCGGTGCGGCGCTGATTGTTCGGCCCGGTCTCGACAAAGGTCCCTTGAGCCGTCGTCATGGCGGTCAGATAGGTCTGGGCCTGACGCAGCACGGCCTGATCCTCGGCGGACAGCCCGGCCTGCGCCAGGACGGCGGCGGGCGCGGCGGCGAGCGCCACTACGGCGGCGGAGCCGAGGCCGAAGGCGCGGCGGGAAATGCTCATGTCTTTTCTTCTCCCGTTCTGAACGGTCTTGGACCCGATCAGGTTGAGCGCTGCATCCGGCAGGCTGATGACGCCAGCCTGACCATATTCCGGCGCTCCGATGAAGCGGCGTTCATTGATTTAGTGTCCTAGCGCTCGCGACGCGGTCGCTCGCTGCTTGAGGACGCGAGGCGTTTAAGCGTCGACTGAACCGCGGGGTTCCCAGGCGTGCGCGCGTGATTGGCGCTGAAGCAGCGAGCCGCCACGCGGCGAGCGATAGCGCCCGGCGGCCAAGCCGATCACACCATAGGCGGCGGCCCGGCCAGCACCTCGCGCTTGCCGGCGTGGTTGGCGGGGCTGACGACGCCTTCCTGCTCCATGCGTTCGATCAGGGTGGCGGCGCGGTTGTAGCCGATCTGAAGACGGCGCTGGACGTAAGAAGTTGAGGCCTTGCGGTCGCGCGTGACCACAGCCACGGCGCGGTCATACAGGTCGTCGCCGGTGCCGCCGCCTTCATCGCCCATGGCGCCGTCGCCGTCGCCGTCCGGCTCGTCGGTGATCAGGTCGAGGTATTCCGGCTCGGCCTGGGCGCGCAGATGCTTGCAGACCTCTTCGACTTCCTGGTCGCCGACGAAGGGGCCGTGCAGGCGGGTGATGCGTCCGCCGCCCGCCATATAGAGCATGTCGCCCTGGCCCAGCAGCTGCTCGCCGCCCTGTTCGCCCAGGATGGTGCGGCTGTCGATCTTCGACGTGACCTGGAAGGAGATCCGGGTCGGGAAGTTGGCCTTGATGGTGCCGGTGATGACGTCCACCGACGGGCGTTGCGTGGCCATGATCAGGTGGATGCCCGCCGCGCGCGCCATCTGGGCCAGACGCTGGACGGCGCCTTCCACGTCCTTGCCGGCGACCAGCATCAGGTCGGCCATCTCGTCCATGACCACGACCAGATAGGGCATGGGCTCGGGACGGATCTTCTCGCTCTCGTAGACCGGGCGGCCCTGTTCGTCGAAGCCGGTCTGAACGGTGCGTTCGAAATGCTCGCCCTTGTCCTGGGCCTCGCGGGCGCGCTCGTTGTAGCTGGCGACGTTGCGGACGCCGAGCTTGGACATCCGGCGATAGCGGTCCTCCATCTCGCGCACGGTCCACTTCAGGGCCACGACCGCCTTCTTGGGATCGGTCACGACCGGCGCCAGCAGGTGCGGGATGCCGTCATAGACCGACAGCTCCAGCATCTTGGGGTCGATCATGATGAAGCGGCACTCGGCGGGCGAGTGGCGATACAGGATCGACAGGATCATGGCGTTGACCCCGACCGACTTGCCCGAGCCGGTGGTGCCCGCGATCAGCAGGTGGGGCATCCGCGCCAGATCGGCGACATAGGGCTCGCCGCCGATGGTTTCGCCCAGCGCCAGCGGCAGCAGATGGCTCTTCTTGTCGTATTCGCCCGAGGCCAGCAGGTCGCGCAGGAAGACGGTCTCGCGCTTGGCGTTGGGCAGTTCGATGCCGATGGCGTTCCTGCCCTGGACCACGCTGATGCGGCAGGCGCGGGCCGACATGGAGCGGGCGATGTCGTCCGCCAGGGCCACGACGCGGCCGTGCTTCACGCCGGGCGCGGGCACCAGTTCATACAGAGTGACGACGGGGCCGGGGCGGATCTGGTCGATCTGGCCGCGCACGCCGAATTCCTGAAGCACGCCCTCCAGCATCTTGGCGTTGGCCTTCAGCGACTCCTCGTCGACGGCGCCGCCGCGCTGGCCCGGCTTGGCCAGAATGCCCAGCGGCGGCAGCTCGAAGCCGCCCTCATTGGCGAAGTCGAAGGCCTGCTGATCGGCGTCGCTGCGCACGGGCTTGGGCGCCTTGACCGCTGCGACCTTGGGCTCGGCCGGACGGTTCTGGCGGGCCGAGGGCGGGGCGATCGGCGCGGGCGCCGGGTCCTCCCACGGCGGGGTGTAGGCGTCCGCGTCGTCGGCCTCGTCATAGGCGGCGGCGACCGAAGCCGCCGGGGCGGGGGCGGACAGAGGACCGTCGGTCTCCATCTCGTCCGCCTCGGGCGGGCGATGGCGCGGCTTGCGGGCTGGGGCGGCGGCTTCGGCGACGGCGCGCGGGGTCTTGCCGGGCTTGGCGGGTTTCGGCTTCTTGGCGGCGCGGGCTTCGGCGCCCTTCTGGGCGGCCCAGCCGGCGGTGTCGGTGAAGTCGCGCAGGCGCAGGCCCACGGTGTAGGCCAGGCTCCACAGCGCCAGCGCCAGGAACAGCAGGCCCAGGATGATGCGCGCGCCGGGGACCTTCAGCGCGCCCAGACCGTTGGTGGCGAGGCCCGTGACGGCGTCGCCCCACAGTCCGCCCATGCCCGCCGCCAGCGGCCATCTGGCGGGCGCCGCCGGGGCCGACAGGGCGGCCGACAGCAGCAGAACGCCGGCTATGGCGCAGAAGATCTTGAACGGCGTCGGCTGCAGGCGGTGCTGCAGGGCGTCGCCGATGGCCACGGCCAGCCCGAAGGCGATCAGCAACAGGACGGCGGGCCAGGCCGCCAGCCCCAGCGACTGCATGATCAGATCGGCGAAGGTCGCGCCCGCCCCGCCCAGCCAGTTGGTCGGCGCCTGGGCTGATGCGGCGTTCCAGCTGGGGTCCGCCGGGTTCCACGAGATCAGGGCCACCAGCAGCAGCGCGGCCAGCATGGCCTGCAGCACCCCCCTGAACCGCACGGCGAAAGGCGCCGCCCAGACGATGCGGGCGGTGCTCCAGACGCGTTGACCGAGCGCGAGGGCGGCGGACATGAAGGCGGACCTCCGAAAACGGGACTCCGACCCCTTGTGCCGTCCAGAAGGTTAAAGCGGCATTTACCAGCTTGGCCTTTGCAAGCCGCGATGAGCCCTTATGTCCCAGCAAGCGCGCGGGCTTGCGGTGGCGTGACGCGCGATAGGGGCCTAGAACATCGTCATGAGCGGATCGGACGACTACGACATCATCATCGCCGGCGCAGGGCTGGTCGGGGCGACCTTTGCGCTGGCGGCGGCGCAGGGCGGCCTGCGCCCCGTCATGGTGGACCCTCAGCCCTTTGACGCCCAGATGGCCCCGACCTTCGATGGGCGGGCGACGGCCATCTCCTACGCCAACTTCCGCATGTTGAAGGCGCTGGGGCTGGGCGAGGCGCTGGAGCCGCACGCCTGCCGCATGGACCGCATCCTGGTGACGGACGGCCGCCGTCCCGGCGCCGCCAGCCGCAAGCCGTCGGCGTCCTATATCCGCTTCGATGCGGACGAGATCGGCGACCGCAATGGCGGCGAGCCGCTGGGCTATATGGTTGAGAACCGCCGCCTGCGTTCGGCGCTGGCCGAGCTGGTGAACGCTCAGGGGCTGGAGGTCCGCGCCCCCGCCGCCGTGGCCGATGTGGCGGTCGGGCCCGGTCGGGCGAGGGTGACGCTAAAGGACGGGTCGACCCTGTCCGCGCCGCTTGTGATCGGCGCCGAGGGCCGCAACTCGACCGTGCGCCGCGCGGCGGGCATCGACGTTTTCGGCTGGACCTATCAGCAGAGCGGCGTCGTCTGCACCGTGCGCATGGACAAGCCGCACGGCAACGTCGCCCATGAGTATTTCCTGCCCGACGGGCCCTTCGCCATCCTGCCGCTGACGGAGAACCGGGCCAATCTGGTCTGGACCGAAAGCACCCGCCGGGGCGAGGCGCTGCGTTCGGCCTCGGACGAGGCCTTCCACGCCCATCTGACGCGCCGCTTCGGCGATTTTCTGGGCGAGCTGACGATCGAGGGGCCGCGCTTCGTCTATCCGCTGTCGCTGCAGCTGGCCGAGGGGCTGACGGCGCCGCGGATTGCCATCATCGGCGACGCCGCCCACGGGGTGCACCCGGTGGCGGGGCAGGGCTTGAACATGGGCCTGAAGGATGTCGCCGCCCTGTCCGAGGTGCTGACCGAGGCCGCGCGCATCGGCGAGGACATCGGCTCGGAGCTGGTGCTGGAGCGCTACGCCCGCTGGCGCCGGTTCGACACGGCGGCGCTGGCGGCGGGGTTCGACGGCTTCGTGCGCCTGTTCTCCAATGACATCGCCCCGGTGCGGCTGGCCCGCGATCTGGGCATGGCGGCGGTCAACCGCATCGCTCCTCTGCGCCGCGCCTTCATGCATGAGGCGGGCGGAGCGACGGGGGATCTGCCACGGCTTCTCCGAGGAGAAGCTCTGTAAGGGAGGCCCTATCGCTCGCCGCTTCTCCTCCCCATGCAATGGGGAGGTGGCGCGTCGCGTAGCGTCGTGACGGAGGGGCCGCTGGGTTCCGCCCGGCCTAGCCCCTCCACCGCTTCGCGGTCCCCCTCCCCATTGCATGGGGAGGAGAGATGGGGCTCAATCCAGCGGGCGGGCGTCTTCGGCCAGCATGATCGGCACGCCGTCGCGGATGGGGAAGGCCAGTTTGGCGCCCGCCGAGACCAGTTCGTTGCGCTCGCGGTCATAGGTCAGGCGGCCGCGCGTGACCGGGCAGACCAGCACCTCCAGCAGGCGGGGATCGACCGAGACGGGGGTGTTGAAGGCGTCGCTCATAATTTAAGTGCCCTATCGCTCGCGCCGCGGGCGCTTGCTGCTTGAGGGCGCCGGGCGCCCGGATTGCTGCCGCACGGAGCGGCTGTGTTGGTGGCGTTTTAGCGTCTGGAGCTTGCTGAGACTACTGCATCGCCGGACCCGGCTCGTCGTCGTCGGGGGCGACGGCTTCGATGCGGAGCAGGGCGGTCAGGGCGGCTTCGCGGTCGGTCAGGGTCAGGGCCTCCAGCAGAGCCTGTTTTTCGGGCGGATCAAAAGGCAGGCCCATGGCCAGGCTGTTGACCAGCGCCTCCTGCGGGGCGGCGCGGGCGGTGTCCCAGTCGATGTCCAGACCGCGCCCGGACAGATAGGGCGCCAGGGCCGACAGGAAGGGCTCGCGATCGAAGGCCTCGTCGGGATCGGGCGCGCGCAGGTCGGCCTCATAGGGCTGGAAGTCGGCGCGCACCTGACGATAGGGGGTGCGCACCTGCATCTCGGTGGCCACGGCGAAGCGGCACACCCCGGTCAGGGTGATCAGATAGCGCCCGTCCGACGTCTCGGCGAAGCTGGTGATCCGCCCGGCGCAGCCGACGCGGGTCAGGGGCGGGTTCTCGCCCGCGGCGCCGACCGGCTGGATCAGGCCGATCATCCGGTCCCCCGCCATGGCGTCGTCCACCATGTTCAGATAGCGCGGCTCGAACACGTTCAGCGGCAGCTGGCCCCGCGCCAGAAGGATGGATCCCGGCAGCGGAAAGACCGGGATCACCTGGGGAAGTTCGCTGGCCTTGACGTAGCCCTGAGCCATGATCGCGCCGTTAGGAGAACAGGATGGAGGACAGGCGTCGTCGGCCGTCGCGGGCGACTTCGCTGTTGGGGCCGGCGGCCTCGAACACCGTCAGCAGCTGCTTGCGGGCGGCCTGTTCGTTCCAGTCGCGGTCGGCCTGAACGATGGCCAGCAGGTGGTCGACCGCCCCTTTCAGGTCGCCCGCCGAGGCCAGGGCCTGGGCCAGGTCGAAGCGGGCTTCGTGGTCGTTCTTGTCGGCGGTCAGCCGGGCTTCGAGTTCGGCGGTCGCGCCGGTGGGCGCGGCCGAGGCGAGCGACAGCTGGGCGCGCACGGCCTGGACCGCCGGATCGGCGGAATCGGCGGGCGCCATGGCGATGGTCTGGGCGGCCTGTTCGGCGTCGCCCTCGGCCAGATAGACGCGGGCCATGCCGGCGATGGCCTTCTGGTTGCCCGGCTCCATGGTCAGCACATGAGCGAAGGCCTGAGCGGCGCCGCCCAGATCATTGAGGGTCAGCGACTCCTCGCCCAGCGACAGCAGCTGTTCGACGTCGGTGTGGACGCCTTTGCCGCCGGTCAGCTTGTCGATGAAGGCCTTGATCTGGCTGTCGGGCACGGCGCCCTGGAAGCCGTCCACCGGCTGGCCGTTGACGAAGGCGTAGACGGTCGGGATCGACTGCACCCGCAGCTGGCCCGCATAGGCCGGGTTGGCGTCGACATCGATCTTGACCATCTTCACCGCCCCCTTGGCGGCGCGCACGGCCTTTTCCAGCGCCGGGCCCAGCGTGCGGCACGGACCGCACCAGGTCGCCCAGAAGTCGACGATGACCGGCTGATGCTTCGAGGCCTCGACCACGTCCTGCATGAAGGAGGCGTCCGTGCCGTCCTTGATCAGGTCGGGCGGGGTGGTCAGCGACGGGTCGGCGAAGGTCATGGTCGGGTCCGCAAGGCAAGACGAAGGAAGATAACGGATCAGATGGCGTCGGGATGCGTGCGCATCAAGCCGCAAGCGCGCCTTGCCGCATGGGAAGGCGAGAGGATCGGAAAAAACAGAGTCCAATTCGTCTGAATCGTCTGAAATCTCCTTCAACGGGAGAGACAGTCTAGCACAGGCGCAGAGGGGGGATGGTTGATTGCCCTGCCGCATCCTTCTCCCCTTGTGGGAGAAGGTGGCTCGCGTAGCGAGACGGATGAGGGGTGTCGGCGCTCCGTCGTCCGCTCAGGCTGGTTTGTGACGAAAACGCGCCACGGCGGCGTTCACACCCCTCATCCGAGCGCCTGACGGCGCCCACCTTCTCCCACAAGGGGAGAAGGAAACTATAGCCGGTCCATGCGCAGCCAGCGGGCGTCTTTTAAAGGTCCGCAACGGATCGAAAGTCGGCATAGGCCCCAATCCTTGAAACGGACGCCCGCCTCCACTCAATCCAGGGCGCCAAAGTCCACCACGATCGGGTCGCGGCCCAGCTGCGTCAGGACCTGGCGGAAGCTGTCCTGATCGAGCGCGGTGGTCGCGGTGTTGATCAAGGGATGGAAGTTGACGACAGCCGCCTCCCACAGGCGCCGGTCCAGCACGAAGGTCACGCGGCGCTCCAGGTCGTTGATCAGGCCCAGGGCCGTGACCGAGCCGGGGCGCACGCCCAGCGTCTCCCACAGCAGGGTCTCATTGCCGAAGGACAGCCGGTCCGAGCCCATCGCCCGGTGCGCCCGCTTCAGGTCGATGACCGTGTCCTGGGCCGCCGAGATCAGCCACAGGCGGCCCTTCTTGTCCTTGAGGAACAGGTTCTTGGTGTGGACGCCGGGCAGGGCGGCCTTCAGCTCCAGCCCTTCCTCGACGCGGAAGACGGCGGGGTGGTCGTGGGTGGTCTGCGCGATCCCGTGCTCGGCCATCCAGGCCAGCAGCTGAGCGCGGTCGTAAGCGGGCTCGGGTGCGGGATCGGGGGCGGACGGCGTCAGGGTTTCCGCGGCGGCGTCGGTGTTGGCGGTCATCTCGGTCTTGTCGGGCGGGCGGCGAGGGCGATAGGGGAGAGGGGCGACCCTCAGGGTCGTCACTTCATTCGTCAAGCTTGGGGAGCCGCGTCTTGGAACTGGAATGCTATCCGATGAATGCGCGTCCGTGCGACCTGGCGCCGGGCCGCCAGTCGCGCAACTGGATGGACGCCTTCGCCAGTCGGCACCCCTATCGCTGTCTGCCGCTGACCATGGCCAACACCACGGGGTGGGAGATCCTGTGTCCGTTCGGCTTCACCGCCGAGTGGAACGGCGGGCCGTCGCAGAACGACATCACCATCACGCCCGACCGGCCGCAGCCGGAGCTGGACCACTTCGTCACGTCGCACTTCTCGCGCGGGGTGCTGACCATGCACCCGCAATATCTGTTCCGCACCCCGCCGGGCTGGGGCCTGATCGCGCAGGGGTCGCCCAATCACGTCAAGGACGGCATCCAGCCGCTGAGCGGCCTGATCGAGACGGATTGGCTGCCGTTCCCCTTCACCATGAACTGGATCTTCACGCGGCCGGGCCGGATCCGCTTCGATAAGGGCGAGCCTTTCTGCTTCATCCTGCCGGTCGAGCACCGCAAGGTGGAGGCGTTCGAGCCGGTGATCCGTTCGCTGGAATCCAATCCCGGCATGAAGGGTCAGTTCGACGCCTGGAACCGGTCGCGGACGGACTTCAACACCCGCTTGGCCTCGGGCGATCCGGATGCGGCCAAGGAGGCGTGGCAGCGCTTCTACTTCAAGGGCGAGGTGCCCGAGGCCCTGGGCAAGGCGCCGGCCACCCACGCCAATAAGCGCCGTCTGAAGAACCCGCGCGTGGGGTGAGGCGCGTTTCTCCTCCCCATGCCAATGGGGAGGCGGCGCGGAGCCGAAGGCGACGTGACGGAGGGGCTGCTGGGGGCCGCAGCTCTCGGCGCCTTCGTCTGTCGGCGCGGTCGTCAGCCCCTCCACCGCTACGCGGTCCCCCTCCCCATTGCATGGGGAGGAAAAGAAACGCCCGCCTCCGGTGACGGAAGAGGGCGTTGTCATTTTTCGCGCCCTTCGCCGCTCAAGCAGCGAGCCGCCGTGCGGTGAGCGATAGCGGTCTTTCATGCCGCTCAAGCAGCGAGCGACCCCGTCGCGAGCGTTAGCGGCCTACTTAAGAAACCGGCCGGATTACGCGCGGGCCGAGGTTGTTGATGACCTCGCGGGCGTCGAAGGCGTTGACGTCGCCGGCGGGCTTGGGACCGCGGCCCATGACGATCTCGGCCGTGGCCTCATAGCGGTCGACCTGGCGGATGTCGCGGTCCCGGCCCCAGTAGGGGTCCCAGGTGCTCCAGTAGCCGCGCTGGTAGAAGCGCCAGGACGGACCCCAGAAGGGACCGTAGCGGTCGTAGTAGAAGGGGTCCGGCGTCGTGTAGAAGCGCGTGTCGCGGTCGGTGGCGCGGGTGACGGTGGCGAACCAGTCATAGCCGTTCTCGACCGTCAGTTCGGCCGAACGCAGCAGCAGCGACATCTCGACCTGATCGCGCGAGGTGACGGAGTTGCCCGAGAAGCTGACGGCGTAGCGGTTGGCTTCCAGGCGCTGCTCGGCGTAGCCGCCGCGCTGGCCGTTCACGCCGGCAGGCTGGTAGGGGGTGGCCGTTGCGCACGCGCCGAGGGCGAGCGCGCCCGCCAGGGCGATCAGCACCGGGGTCTTGCGAAGCTTGATCATGGAAAACTCTCCTTGAGCGTTCACTGAACGCTCTTCGGTCTGAACGACGGGTGAACGGCCAAGTTCCGAAACGCGCTTCACAGACGCGAGACGATCAGGACGGCGGCCAACAGCAGAAGACATCCGACGACTATGCCGAACCCTTTGCGGAAACGTGGCGCGGTCATCTGTCGCGCCAGCGCCGCCCCGCCTAGGCCGTAGCCGCTCATCGACAGCGCATCCATGCCGACGGTGGTGACGGCGAACAGGGCTAGCTGGGGCGCCAGCGGACGGTTGATGTCCAGGAAGGGAGGCAGGACGGCGGTGAAGAAGAGGATGGCCTTGGGGTTGGCGATCTGAACCATGAAGCCGTCGATCAGGGCGCTGCGCCCGCGCTTGACCTCGATGTGCGAAGGCTCGGCGGCGGTGGCGAAGGCGCCGCGCAGGGCCTTGACGCCCAGCCAGGCGACATAGAGGGCACCCAGGACGGCGATGACGCGGAAGACCTGGGGGAAGGCCATCACCAGGGCGCCCAGGCCCAGGGCGGCGGCGCCGAACCAGACCAGGGTGGCGCAGTTCATGCCGACGACGGCGGTCAGGGCGGCGGCCTTGCCCTTCTCCATGCCGGTGGCGACGGCGAAGATGTTGGCGGGACCGGGCGTCACCGCCATCACGGCCATGACGCCGACAAAAGCCAGATAAAGATGCGGATCGACGGGAAGCGCGGCCATGAGGCCCTTTCGAGCGCGCCGGGCGCTGCGTCAAGCCGTCGCGGTCATCGGCTCAGGTTTCAGAGGGAAGCGGCGGGACGGGCGGCGCGGGCGGGACGGCCAGGGCGGCTTCGACCTCGTCCATCGCATCCAGGGCCTGATCCATGCCGTACTGGGCGATCAGACCATAGGTGACCATGTGCTCGGGGTCGGCCTGGGCCCAGGCGCCGTTGGTCGACAGGCCCTCGACCATCGGGGCGATCCCGGCGGTCGCCTCGCGCACGACGGCTTCGATGTCGATTTCAGCCAGGGCGGCCTGGGCGATCTGGCTCGCCTGGCGCGTCGCCTCGGCGGTGAAGTCGGCGACGTGCGGCTGATAGTCCGACCACAGGGCGGCGATGCGCAGGCCCTTCTGGGTTTCGCTCAGGCTGTCGTCGGCCTGGATACGTTCCGCCCGAGCGCCGAACTCCTCCATCTTCCGCTCGAACACGGCGGCGGCGGATTCAAGGCTCAGTTCGGCGGAGGTCTTCTGGGTCTCGGCCACGGCGGTCGACACCGGCAGCAGCGCCAGGGCGGCGGCCAAGGACAGGGGAACAAGAGAGAGGGCGCGGACCATGACGAGGCTCCTTCGACGGACGCTGGCAGGGTCCGCCGAAGGGCGCGCGTGCTCAAGTGAAATCGCGGTAAGGCGCCGGGGAAGGGCGCCCTCTCTCTCGTTTGATCAGTCCTGGGCGTCGGGGGCGGCCGGGGCGGTCACGGCCTGGGCCACGGCCTGACGGATCTGGGCCGGAACGGCGCGGATCTGGGCCGGGGCGGCCTCGGCGGCGGCCAGGATCTGGTCCTTGTTCTCGGCGTTCTCGGGCTTCTCGGCGAAGGTGCGGAAGAATGCGGCCAGTTCGTCGGCGAAGGCGTTGAAGGTCGGCTCATAGCGCGTGATGATGGCGTCGGCGCGCGTCTGCTTGGTCGCCGCGTCCAGAGCCGGGTCCTCGATCACGGCGTCCAGTTCGGCCTTCATGCGCTGGGCCTCGGCGTTGAAGGCTTCGCCCTTGGCCTGGAAGGCGGCTTCCTCGGGCGAGGGGGCGGGCTGGGCGGCGGGCGCAGCGGGCGCGGCCTCCTGGGCGGAGACGACGGCGGGGGCGGCGCAGACGGCCAGGGCCGCAGCAGCGGCGGCGAGGGTCAGGCGGGACATGTGGGGGGCTCCGGCAGGCGACGGGCGCGGCGCCCGTCAAGACTAAGAACTCGCCGGCCGGGAGCGACCGGAGATGGCCGCCACGGTGAGGGCGCCGTCGCCGAAGCGCAAGCGTGACCTTGTATGAAAGCGCTTTTGGGCGGGAAAGCGCGCGAGAGGCAGGAAAGCGCGTGAAGGCTGGCGGGCCGGCCTCTTGAACCCGTGCGCGACAGGGCGCATCTGCGGGCCATGTTCATCCAGACCGAAGCCACCCCCAACCCGAACGCCCTGAAGTTCCTGCCCGGCCGCGACGTCGCGGGCGAACAGACGCTGGAATACCGCACCATCGACGAGGCGGCGGCCTCGCCCCTGGCCGAGGCTTTGTTCGAACTGGAAGGCGTCGAGGGCGTCTTCTTCGGCGCCGACTATGTCTCGGTCACGCGCGCGGCGGACGGGCCGGAGTGGACAGCGATGAAGGCGCCGATCCTGTCGGTGGTGATGGATCACTTCGTCTCGGGCGCGCCGCTGGTGCGGGCGGGGGCGGAAGCGGCGCCGGATGATGGGACGCCCGACAGCGAGATCGTGGCCGAGATCAAGGGACTGCTGGACACCCGCATCCGTCCGGCCGTGGCCCAGGACGGCGGCGACATCCTGTTCGACCACTTCGACGAAGACACGGGGGTGCTGCGCCTGCGGATGCGCGGGGCCTGCGCCGGTTGTCCGTCCTCCTCGGCGACGCTGAAGGCCGGGGTCGAGCAGATGATGCGTCACTATGTTCCCGAAGTGACCAGCGTCGAACAGGTCATCTGACGCCTTCGCCGTTCTGTTTCACATGAAACGCTCGCGCCCGACGGGACGGCGAGGCATGATGGCGCGATGGCAGGTTCGGGCGAGACATCCGAAGCGCGGGCTCTGGGCGAGGCGCTGGCGGCGCTGCGGCGCGACTGCGGGCTGAGTCAGGCCGAAGCCGGCGCGCGAATCGGCATGACCGGCCAGGGCTGGGGCCTCTATGAAGCCGGCAAACGGTCCAGCCTGTTCCGCCCCGATGTTCAACGACGGCTGACCGGAGCCCTGGGCGCGACGCCCGAGGCCTTGATGCTGCAAGCGCCGGGCGGGGCGGCAGTCTCGACCGACCGCCCGAAGACCTCCCATCCAGACAATGCGCCGGCGCACGGCCTTTCAGCGCGCGGTCGGGCGTTCGAGGGCGCCGCCTCGGACGTGCGACGGTTGCGGCTGGAGACGGACGAACTGGCGCCCTGGGCGTCGGCCGGCACGGTGCTGGAGTACGCTCTGGGACGTTGGCCGAGACGAGGCCAAGGCTGTGTGATCCAGCTTCAGGACGGCCTGCGCAAGGTCCGGCTGTATGACCGCGCCGACGAGGCGGAGATGGTGGTCTTGGGCGCCGGCGCCCTGGATCGGTCCGAGCGCATCGCGCGATCAGACGTCCAGTCCGTGTCAGCGGTCATCAGCCGCCTGGACGATGCGTGAAACGAAATAGTTGTATTTCATCGGCGGACGTGAAACGCTCTGGTTGAAACGGAGGGGTCATGCCGCGTCGCAGTCATCACATCGACCAGGTCGTCGGCCTGCGCATCGCCGCGCGGCGGTCGGCCCTGGGGTGGTCTCAGTCGGCCCTCGCACGGGCGCTAGGCGTCAGTTTTCAGCAGGTCCAGAAATATGAGGCCGGGGCCAACCGGATCTCCGCGTCCCGTCTGCATCAGGCGGCCGCCGCCATGGGGTGTTCGGTCGCCGATTTCTTTCCCGCGCGTCCGGACGCCGAGGGTTCGGAGCCGCTGGTGCATCCGGTCATGGCCAGCGCCGAGGGGCGAAACCTGGCCGAGGCCTTTGTCCGCATCTGCGACGCCGAGGCGCGCCGCGCTCTGACCCGCGTGGCCCAGGCTATGGCCGGAGCCTGATGAATCGGCGGGGCCGAAACGGTCGCATCGGCGCCGATTTCGCATTAGGAACAGGACCATGAAGGTCATGGTCATTGATACGGCGCTGGGCGCCTGCGTCGCCGGCGTGTTCGCGCACGAGGCGGCGAGCGACGCGGTGCGCGCCCTGGGTCTGCGCCGGGAGCTGATGACCAAGGGCCATCAGGAACGGCTGGGCGGGCTGGCGCGCGATGCGGCGGCCGAGGCCGGCGGTTTCGACGGCGTGGATCGGATCGGGGTGACGGTGGGGCCGGGCTCCTTCACGGGGTTGAGGGTCGGACTGGCCTTCGCCCTCGGATTGGGCGCGGCGCTGGATCGGCCGGTGGTGGGGATCTCCACGCTGGACGCCTTGGCAGCTTCGGTTGCGGCGCCGGGTCTGGTCGCCGCGGTGATCGACGCCCGTCGGGGTCAGGTCTATGGGCGGCTGTTCCGCGACGGGGCGCCTGTGGGCGAGGCCGAGGCCTGGCCGCTGGAGACGGCGCGCGACCGCATTCTGGCCGAGGCGGGTCAGGCGGGCGGCGTCCTTCTGGTCGGCAGCGGGGCGACGCTTCTGGCCGAGACCTTCCCTGACCTGGCGGGCGCCCGGCTTGAGCCTCTGGCCGCGCCGAGCCCGGAGGCGCTGGCGCGTCTGACGATGGCCGCCGACCCGGCGAGGTCGCCGCCGTCGCCCCTGTATCTTCGCGCCCCCGACGCCACCCCGCCCAGCCGCCTGCCGGGCCAGCCGCGCCAGCCCGCTGTATGAGCGAGGCGATCGTCCCGCCGGTCGATCCCGTTCGGCTGTCCGCCGTCCACGCCGAGGCCTTCGAGACGCCGTGGGACGCGGCGGCTCTGGCCGAACTTCTGGCCTCGCCGGGCGTGTTCGCCGTGGCGCAGGACGACGGCTTCATCCTGATGCGCGTCGTGGTCGACGAGGCGGAGATCCTGACCCTGGCGGTGCGGCCGACGGCGCGCCGCGCGGGCTTGGGCCGGCGTCTGGTCGAGGCGGCGGTGGTGCGCGCCGCCGCCCTGGGGGCCGAACGGATGTTCCTGGAGGTGGCTGAAGGCAACGCCGCCGCCCGCGCGCTTTACGCCCGCTGCGGGTTCGTCGAGATGGGCCGCAGGCGCGGCTATTATTCGCATACGGACGGTCGCCGCGAGGACGCGCTGACGCTGGTCCTGAACTTTCCTCGATAGCTTCCATAAGGCGACGGTCCGGCCTATCTTCGCCGCATGGACCGGATCGAAAAACTCTGCGCCGAGCGCGGCATGCGCATGACCGAGCAACGTCGGGTGATCGCCCGCGTCCTGTCGAACGCCGAAGACCACCCCGATGTGGAAGAACTGTATCGCCGCGCCTCGGCGATCGACCCGCACATCTCCATCGCCACCGTCTATCGCACCGTGCGCCTGTTCGAAGAGGCAGGCGTGGTCGAGAAGCACGACTTCGGCGACGGCCGCAGCCGCTATGAAGAGGCCGGCGACGACCACCACGACCACCTGATCGACACCAAGACGGGCGAGGTCATCGAGTTCTTCGACGCCGAGATCGAACGGTTGAAGACCGAGATCGCGCGCAAGCTGGGCTATGAGCTGGTCGGCCACAAGCTGGAGCTCTACGGCCACGTCATCCCCGGCGCCGAGCCGGTCGAGCGCGAGGGCCTGATCTACAAGCGCCGCCCGCGCGACGAGGTCGAAGACTGATCCCGCCTGAGCCTGACCGGGGTCGCCGCTTGCCGTCGCCGGTTTCGGCGATCATAAGCCGGGCATGACCGATACGCTCCTAACGCCCGTCCTGGAGGACGGCGGCGCGCCGGAAGGCGGGGCCGCGCCCAAACGCCTGTTCATCAAGACCTACGGCTGTCAGATGAACGTCTATGATTCCGAGCGCATGGCCGACGTGCTGCGGCCGCTGGGCTATGCGCCGACGGACACGCCGGACGGCGCCGACTTCGTCATCCTGAACACCTGCCACATCCGCGAGAAGGCGGCCGAAAAGGTCTATTCCGAACTCGGCAAGCTGCGGCAGATGAAGGAGGAGAAGGCGGCGGCGGGGCAGGGCGGCATGACCATCGCCGTGGCCGGCTGCGTCGCCCAGGCCGAGGGCGAGGAGATCATGAAGCGCCAGCCGGCGGTCGATCTGGTGGTCGGGCCGCAGGCCTATCACCAGCTGCCGGAGCTGCTGACCCGCACGGCGCGGGCGCGCGGCGAGCGCATCGGCGCCGACTTCGCCCCCAATGAGAAGTTCGACGCCCTGCCCGCGACGCGCGGGACCGAGGGCGTGACCGCCTTCCTGACGGTGCAGGAAGGCTGCGACAAGTTCTGCACCTTCTGCGTCGTGCCCTATACGCGCGGCGCCGAGTGGTCGCGGCCGGCCGCGGCGGTGCTGGACGAGGCCCGCGCCCTGGCCGACCGGGGGGTGCGCGAAGTCACCCTGCTGGGCCAGAACGTCAACGCCTATGACGGCGAGGGGCCGGACGGCAATCCCTTTACGCTGGCCAAGCTGGCCTACGCCTTGGCCGACATCCCCGGCATCGAGCGCATCCGCTATACCACCAGCCATCCGAACGACATGTCGGACGACCTGATCGCGGCGCATGGCGATCTGGACGCCCTGATGCCCTATCTGCACCTGCCGGTGCAGGCGGGCTCGGACCGCATCCTGCGGCTGATGAACCGCAAGCACGGGCGCCAGAAGTATCTCGACCTGATCGACCGCATCCGCGCGGCGCGGCCCGACATGGCCCTGTCGGGCGACTTCATCGTCGGCTTCCCCGGCGAGACGGATCGCGATTTCGAGGACACGATGGATCTGGTGCGGCGGGTGAACTACGCGAGCGCCTTCTCCTTCATGTATTCGCCGCGCCCCGGCACCCCCGCCGCGACCATGGCGGCGCAGGTCCCGGACGCCGTGGCCAAGGAACGGCTGCACGCCCTGCAGGCCCTGCTGACCGAACAGCAGGTCGCCTTCAACCGGTCGCTGGCCGGGCGCGTCCTGCCGGTGCTGTTCGAGAAGAAGGGCCGCCACGGCGCCCAGGCCATCGGCCGCTCGCCCTATCTGCAATCGGTCCACGTCGAGGACGCAGATCAACTGATCGGCCGGATCTTTCCGGTCGAGATCGTCAGCGGCCAGCAGAACAGCCTGTCGGGCCGACTGACCCAGACGAACTGACGGATTCTTCTCAACCCAGGCGGCGCGAGCGGCGTTAGGGACACTCACAATCCCCCCAAGCAGCCTCGCACCGCGTGCGAGGCGATAGGGGACCCAACAAGGAGGCCTCATGGCGCGCGAGTCCGAGTTCCTGTCCCTCAGCGATGCGGCGTTGCGCGCCGTGATCGGGCCGCAGAGCCGCCACCTGGCCCTGATCGAGGACGCCTTCAAGGTGCTGGTCGAGACGCCGGGCGGCGGGGTGTCGATCAACGGCTCGACGCGGGACCGAGCGCAGGCGCGCCGGGTGATCGAGGCCTTGTCGACCCGCGCCGAGGCGGGCGCCGAGATCACCGAGGCCGACGTGCGCACCGCCCTGGGCGCCGCCGTCACCCAGCCGCGGGCCGAACCGGCGGGCCGCAGCCAAGGTCGCAGCATGGGACGAAGCGTGCCGGAAGGCGCGGCCCTGCCGGTGGGCCGTCGTGGCGCCATCGCCCCCAAGACGGCGTCGCAGGCGCGCTATCTGGAGATGCTGGGCCGCTGCGAACTGACCTTCGGCGTCGGTCCGGCGGGCACGGGCAAGACCTTCCTGGCGGCGGCTTACGGCGCCTCCCTGCTGAAGCGAGGGCAGGTGGACCGGCTGGTCATCACCCGCCCGGCGGTCGAGGCGGGCGAGAAGCTGGGCTTCCTGCCGGGCGATCTGAACGAGAAGGTCGATCCCTATCTGGCGCCGATCTGGGAGTCGCTGAACGACATCCTGGGCGTCGACGACGTGCGCCGCCGCCGCGAGAAGGGCGAGATCGAAGCCGCCCCCATCGCCTTCATGCGCGGCCGGACGCTGAGCCACGCCTTCATCATCGTCGATGAGGCGCAGAACACCTCGCGCATGCAGATGAAGATGGTGCTGACCCGCCTGGGCGAGGGGGCGCGCATGGTGGTGACGGGCGATCCGTCACAGGTCGATCTGCTGAACCCGCGCGATTCCGGCCTGGCCCACGCCCTGCGCATCCTCAAGGACGTGGAGGGCGTCGGCGTGCAGCAGTTCAAGTCCGAGGACGTGGTGCGCCACGCCATGGTCGAGCGCATCGTGCGCGCCTATGACAGCGACGCGGCGCGCAGCCGCCCCTTCCCGGACCTTGAGGACGACGCCTGATGATCGAGGTCGAGATCGACAGCGACGGCTGGACGCAGGCTTTGCCCGAGGCGGCGGCGATCGTCGAGCGCGCCGCAGCGGCGGCCTTGGGAACGGTCGAGGGCGATGTCGTGGTGCTGCTGGCCGACGACGCGGCGGTGCAGGATCTGAACGCGCGGTTCCGCGACAAGGACCGGCCGACGAACGTGCTGTCCTTCCCGGCGGCCGAGAGCGCCTTTCCCCATCTGGGCGACGTGGTGCTGGGCTACGCCTATTGCGCGGCCGAGGCGCAGGCGCAGGGCAAATCGCTGTCGGACCATCTGAGCCATCTGGTCGTCCACGGCGTCTTGCACCTGCTGGGCCGCGACCACGAGGACGACGCCGAGGCCGAGGAGATGGAGGCCGAGGAGCGCGAGATCCTGGCCGAACTGGGCGTTTCTGATCCTTATGCTGTCGAGCATGAGGGCGCCGCGTGAGCGGGGCGCTCGCCGCCCGGTTCGCAGGCCTTCTGAACAACCGCTGGGGTCGGATCGCTCTGGCGCTTCTGGCCGGGGCGGGCGCCGCCCTGGTCCATCCGCCGTTCGGTTTCCTGCCGGGGCTGCTGGGCTATCCGCTGCTGTTGCTGCTGGCGGATCGTTCAGGCGGCATGAAGGGCGGTTTCTGGGTCGGCTGGCTGGCGGGCTTCGCCTATTTCTTCATCGGCTGCTGGTGGGTGGCCGAGGCTTTTCTGGTCAATCCGGCCCAGGCGTGGATGGCGCCGTTTGCGGCCAGTCTGCTGCCGGCGGGCATGGGGCTGTTCTGGGGGCTGGCGACGATGGCCTATCGCTGGCTCCGTCCGGCCGGAGCGCGGCGCGTGCTGTTGTTCGCCGCCCTGTTCGCCCTGCTGGAGTGGACGCGCGGCCATGTGCTGACCGGCTTTCCTTGGAATCCGGCGGGCGCGGGCTGGGCGGCCGGATCGGCCATGTCGCAGTTCGCCTCGGTCGTTGGGGTCTATGGGCTGGGCTTGATCACGGTGGCGGCGGTCAGCGCCTTGGCGCCGCTGGCCGACGCCGGGCCGCGTCGCCCGCGTCTGATCGCGGCGGGGCTGGGCGTGTTGACGCTAGCCGGTCTGTTCGCCTTCGGAGCCGCGCGCCTGTCCTCGGCGCAGGTTGTCGAGACGCCGACCCTGGTGCGGCTGGTTCAGGCCGATATTCCGCAGGACTATAAGTGGAGCCCCGAAGCCTATCACGCCATCCTGGGCCGCTATCTGGAGCTGACCGCGCGCCCGGCCGAGGCCCTGCCCGACGTGGTGATCTGGCCCGAGGGCGCCCTGCCGACCACGGCCAACGACCTGTTCTCTTCGTCGGACGCCCAGGCGGTGGCGGCGGCGCTGCAGACCGGACAGACCCTGCTGGCGGGGCTGAGCCGGGGCGAGCCGGACCCGCGCGCTGAAACCGGCGCCCGCTATTACAACAGCCTGTTCGCCCTGCATGACGAAGGGGCGGCGGGGCTGCGCATCGGCCCGATCTACGACAAGCACCGGCTGGTGCCGTTCGGCGAATACCTGCCGCTGGGCGATCTGATGGGCCGGATCGGCGTGCGCAGCCTGGTGCATGTGCCGGCCGACTTCAGCGCCGGACCGGCGCCCGCGCCGATCAGCCTGGCCAACGCTCCGAGCGTGCAGCCGTTGATCTGTTACGAGGCCCTGTATCCCGGCTTCACCCCCGCGACGGCGGCGACGCGCCCGGCGTGGATCGTCAACGTCTCCAACGACGCCTGGTTCGGCAAGACGTCGGGGCCGCGCCAGCACCTGAACCTGGCCTCCTATCGGGCGCTGGAGACGGGTCTGCCGGTGGCGCGGGCGACGCCCACGGGCGTGTCGGCCATGATTGATCCATGGGGGCGGATCGTCGAGGGGCGGCGACTGGACCCAGGCCAGGCGGGGATCATCGACGTGCGTCTGCCGCAGCCGGCGCCGCCGACCCTCTATGGTCGCTGGGGCGATCTGGGATTTGCCGTCCTGATGATGATCATGCTGACGGCGGGGCGTCGTCGCGCCGGAAATGCGGGAGCGGATCGTTAAGCATGATAAGATGCCGGCGGCGCCCCTGTGACGCGAAAGCGCATGACAGGGGAGAGGGCGCGCGGCATGTGGATACCAGTACAACCGGGAAGGGGCTGGAGATGATCAGGCGTTCGGGGACGGAGGGTCCCCATCTGGTGGACCGGCATGTCGGGCGGCGCGTGTGCGAGAAGCGCATCGCCCTGGGCTATAATCAGACTGATCTGGGTCAGGCGCTGGGGGTCACCTTCCAGCAGGTGCAGAAGTATGAAAAGGGCGCCAACCGCATCTCGGCGTCCAAACTGTGGGACATCGCCCGCTTCTTCGGCGTGGATATCGGCTATTTCTTCGAGGGCCTGACCAAGGCCGCTCAGCCGGGCATGGCCGAGGACGAGGCCGAGCCGTTCGTGCATGACTTTCCCGCCACGCGTCAGACGATCGAGATCGGGCGTCTGGCGCCGCGCCTGTCGTCGCGTCAGCAGAAGCTGGTGGTCGACCTGATGCGCGAACTGGTCGAAGAGGCCGCCGAGGCCGACTGAGCGCCTCTGGGGAGGGGCGGCCAAGAAAAAAGGCGCGGGAAACGATCCGCGCCTTTCTCGTATGGGCTGCCGACCGGGATCAGGCGCGCAGCGCCGTCTCGGAGGCGATGATCCGGCTGGCGGCGTGGACCACGGCGCCGATGCGCAGGGCGGCCTGGATCTGGACGTTCGGCGTGCCGTGCTTGCGCAGTTCGCCTTCGTGAGCGTCCATGCAGGCGCCGCAGCCATTGATGGCCGACACGGCGGTGGACCACAGCTCGAAGTCCAGCTTGTCGACGCCGGGATTGCCGATGACGTTCATGCGCAGCTTGGCCGGCAGGGTGGTGTATTCCTGATTTTTCATCAGGTGCAGCGACCGATAGTAGATGTTGTTCATGCCCATGATGGCGGCGGCGGCCTTGGCGGCGTTCATCGCCTCGGGCGACAGAAGGGTCGCGGCGTGGGCCTCGATCAGTTTCACCACGGGGCCGACGCCGATGGCGTGGGCTGAGGCCAGGAAGCAGCCCCACTTCTGCTGGTCGTTCAGCACGGTCTCATTGGCGAGCGAGGACAGGTTCAGCGAGATGTCCTTGCCGTAGGCCGGGATCAGGTCGCGCAGGGCGTCGATGGACATTTTGGTTCCTTTCAGGAAGCGGCTATCGCGCGCGACGCGGTCGCTTGCTGCTTGAGCCGCAAATGGCGTGAAGGGGCGCTCAAGCCGAGGGACGATAGCGCTCCAAGCGCGCTCGAGCAGTCCGAAGGACGACAGCGCCCTAAAAACTAACAAAGGCGGCGACAGTCGCCCGCCGCCGCCTCTGTCGAGGGGCGGCCCGGGCCCTACTCACGCGGTCCGGGCCTGGTCGTTTTCGACCTTTGGGCCGGTGCTTAGGCGGCCAGGGTGTCGCCGCCGACCGGGCGGTTGCAGGCGCACAGTTCGTCGGTCTGCAGGGCGTCGACGACACGCAGGGTGTCTTCCGGCGAACGGCCGACGTTCAGGTTGGTGACATAGACGTGCTGGATGACGTTGTGCGGGTCGACGACGAACGTCGCGCGCAGGGCCACGCCTTCTTCTTCGTCCAGCACGCCAAGGGCGCGGGCCAGCTTGCCGCCGTTGTCGGCGAACTGCCAGATCGGCAGCTTGTTCAGGTCGGCGTGGTCGCGGCGCCAGGCCAGCTTGGTGAACTCATTGTCGGTCGAACCGCCCAGAACCACGGTGTCGCGGTCCTCGAAGTCCTTGCCCAGCTTGGCGAAGGCGGCGATTTCGGTCGGGCAGACGAAGGTGAAGTCCTTCGGGTAGAAGAAGATGACCTTCCACTTGCCTTCGAAGCTGTCCTGGGTGATCGGCTCGAACGCCGAGGCGCCGTTTTCTTCGTGGCTGTTGAAGCCCGGCTTCACACCGATAATTTTGAAATCAGGCAGTTTTTGACCGACGCCGAGCATCGCGCTTCTCCTAGAGACGAATGATATTGACCGCGGCTCGCCGGGGAGGGCGAACCGTCGAGGCCATGAGATGGGCCTTGGCGCTGCTTAAGTCAAATCGATCATTTTGCTCATGCGAATAGATTTGTCTTATGATGCGCGCCATCCGCCGTCGTCTCCATAGAAACGATCGATGGCTTTTGATTTCGGCATAGGCGACGCCTATGTCTGGAGCCGCCTCCCCAACAACCAGCGTGACCCATGTCCGTCCTGCCCACCTTGCGCCAGCTGCAATATCTGAAGCTCCTGGCCGAGCACGGCTCGTTCAGCCGCGCCGCCGAGGCCGCCCATGTCAGCCAGCCGGCCCTGTCGTCCGGGGTGCAGGAGCTGGAGCGCGTCCTGGGCGCCGCGGTGGTCGAGCGTACGCGCGGGGCGGTGATCCTGACCGCTGTGGGCGCCGAGGCGGTGCGCCGGGCCGAGGACGTGCTGGCGCGCGCCGAGGACATGGTCGAGGCGGCCCAGAACGCGGGCAAGCCGCTGTCGGGCCGGTTTCGCCTGGGGATCATCCCGACGGTGGCGCCCTTCCTGCTGCCGCGCACCCTGCCGGGGCTGAAGACCCTGTATCCGGGCCTGCGCCTGTTCATCCGCGAAGACCTGACGCCGCGCCTGATCGCCGGGCTGAAGGCGGGCCAGCTGGACGCCGCCGTCATCGCCCTGCCTTACGACGCGCCGGGGATCGACCACGCCCATATCGGCGACGACGAGATCTTGGCCGCCGCCCCCGTCGGCCATCCCCTGGCGGGCGCCGGGCCGATCCCGGCGGGAATGCTGAAGGCCGACGACCTTATCCTGCTGGAAGACGGACACTGCCTGCGCGATCAGGCCCTGGCGGCCGTCAATATCGAGGCGCCGCGCGGCGAGGACGTCTTCGCCGCAACCTCCCTGCATACGCTGGTGCAGATGGTGTCCTCCGGGCTGGGCGTCAGCTTCCTGCCGCACATGGCGGTGAAGGCGGGCCTGGCCGACAGTCCGGGCGTCGTCGTGCGGCCCATTTCCGAAGACGCGCCGCGCCGCGAGATCGTGGTCGCCTGGCGCGCCGGCTCCAGCCGCGCGGCCGAGGCGCGCCTGCTGGCCGAGGCGCTGAAACTGGACTGATGAGGGCGAGCGGCGAGGCGCCGCCTTTGACCATTCCGCCGTCATCCTCGGGCTGGACCCGAGGATCGGGGTGTCCGCTTGCGGGACGTAGGCAAGGGCGAGCGCCCCGCTGCGCTCGATCCTCGGGTCCAGCCCGAGGATGACGGCAGGGTGGGGGGGCGGGCCCAAAGAAAAAGGCCGGCGGATCGCTCCGCCGGCCTTTATTCTCGTTTGGTCTAACGCGCTTTCGCGCTGCTTGAGACCTTACTTCTCGTCGCCGCGCGCCAGGTTGCGCAGGACGTAGGGCATGACGCCGCCGGCCTTGAAGTAGTCCAGTTCGGTCTGGTTATCGATGCGGCAGCGGACCGGGAAGCGGGCCATCTTGCCGTCCGACGGACGGAACAGCTCGACCCACAGGTCCTGACGCGGCTTCAGCTTGCCGACGTTGGCGTCGGTCAGGCCGCGGATGGTGACGATCTCTTCGCCCGTCAGGCCCAGCTTCTGCCAGCCGTCTTCCTTGAACTGCAGCGGGACGACGCCCATGCCGACCAGGTTTGAGCGGTGGATGCGCTCATAGCTTTCGGCGATGACGGCGCGGACGCCCAGCAGGCGGGTGCCCTTGGCCGCCCAGTCGCGCGACGAGCCGGTGCCGTATTCCTTGCCGGCGAAGACGACCAGCGGACGGCCTTCCGACTGGTAGCGCATGGCCGCGTCGTAGATCGACATCGTGTCTTCCGAGGGGAAGTGCTTGGTGACGCCGCCCTCGATGTCCGGGGTGATCTTGTTGCGGATGCGGATGTTGGCGAAGGTGCCGCGCATCATGACTTCGTGGTTGCCGCGGCGTGCGCCGTAGCTGTTGAAGTCCAGGGCGTCGACGCCGTGGTTGGTCAGGTACTGACCCGCCGGCGAGGCCTTCTTGATCGAACCGGCCGGAGAGATGTGGTCGGTGGTGATCGAGTCGCCGAAGATGCCCAGAATGCGCGCCTCGACGATGTCGCTGACCGGGGTCGGCTCCATCGACAGGCCTTCGAAGTAGGGCGGGTTCTGGACGTAGGTGGAGGTGTCCTGCCACTCGTAGGTCTGGCCGCCGGCGACCTGGATGGCCTGCCAGTGCTCGTCGCCCTTGAAGACGTCGGCGTAGCGCTTGGCGAACATCTTGGGCGTGACCGACTTCTTCTGGATGGCGGCGATCTCTTCCGAGGTCGGCCACACGTCCTTCAGGAAGACGTCATTGCCCTTCTTGTCCTGGCCGATCGGCTCCTTGGTGATGTCGATATGCATGGAGCCGGCCAGGGCGTAGGCCACCACCAGCGGCGGCGAGGCCAGGTAGTTGGCCTGGACGTCCGGGTTCACCCGGCCCTCGAAGTTGCGGTTGCCCGACAGGACCGAGGTGGCCACCAGGCCGTTGTCGTTGATCGCCTTGGACACGGCCGGGTCCAGCGGGCCCGAGTTGCCGATGCAGGTGGTGCAGCCGTAGCCCACCAGGTTGAAGCCCAGGGCGTCCAGGTCCTTCTGCAGGCCGGCGTCGGTCAGATAATCGGTGACGACCTGCGAACCGGGGGCCAGCGAGGTCTTGACCCAGGGCTTGGGCTTGAGGCCGAGCGCATTGGCCTTGCGCGCCACCAGGCCGGCGGCGATCAGCACTGACGGGTTGGAGGTGTTGGTGCACGAGGTGATGGCGGCGATGACCACGTCGCCGTCGCCCAGATCGAACTTTTCACCCTCGACCGCGACGCGCGGGGCGTCGGCCGGGCGCGAGAAGACGTCGGTCAGGGCCGTGGCGAAGGCCGGAGCGGCGCTGGTCAGCTCGACGCGGTCCTGCGGACGCTTGGGACCGGCCAGCGACGGCACGACCGTCGAGATGTCCAGCTCCAGCACGTCGGTGAAGATCGGGTCTTCCGAGGTCTCGTCGATCCACAACCCTTGAGCCTTGGCGTAGGCTTCGACCAGGGCGACGCGCGCCTTCTCGCGGCCGGTGGCCGTCAGATAGTCGATGGTGGCCTGAGAGACCGGGAAGAAGCCGCAGGTGGCGCCGTACTCCGGGGCCATGTTGGCGATGGTGGCCTGGTCCTCGATGGTCATGCCGGCGATGGCGGGACCGAAGAATTCCACGAACTTGCCGACCACGCCCTTCTTGCGCAGCATCTGGGTGACGGTCAGCACCAGGTCGGTGGCCGTCGCGCCTTCCGGCAGCTTGCCGGTCAGCTTGAAGCCGACGACTTCGGGGATCAGCATCGGGATCGGCTGGCCCAGCATGGCGGCCTCGGCCTCGATGCCGCCGACGCCCCAGCCCAGGACGGCCAGGCCGTTGATCATGGTGGTGTGGCTGTCGGTGCCGACGACGGTGTCGGGATAGGCGACGGTCTTGCGGCCTTCCTCGGCGGTCCAGACGGTCTGGGCCAGGTGCTCCAGGTTGACCTGGTGGCAGATGCCGGTGCCCGGCGGCACGACGCGGAAGTTGTTGAAGGCTGACGAGCCCCAGCGCAGGAAGTTGTAGCGCTCGATGTTGCGCTCATACTCGCGCTCGACGTTCTGGCCGAAGGCGGCGGCGTTGCCGAAATGATCGACCATGACCGAGTGGTCGATGACCAGATCGACGGGGACCAGCGGGTTGATCTTCTTGGCGTCGGCGCCGAGCTTGTCCATCGCGTCGCGCATGGCGGCCAGGTCGACGACGGCCGGAACGCCGGTGAAGTCCTGCATCAGCACGCGGGCCGGACGGAAGGCGATCTCGTGCTCGACGGCGCCCTTGTTCTCGATCCAGGCGGCGACGGCCTTCAGGTCGTCCTCGGTGACCGAGACGCCGTCTTCGTTGCGCAGCAGGTTCTCCAGCAGCACCTTCATCGAGCGCGGCAGGCGGGAAATCCCGGCCAGACCGGCTTCCTCGGCGGCGGGAAGGCTGTAATAGGCGTATTTCTTGCGCCCGACCGCGAGGTCCTGGCGGGTTTTGAGGCTGTCGATCGACGGCATGGAGAATAGTCCTCTGGCAAACGCCGCCCGACAATTCGGTTGCGCCTTCGCGCGCTGGACGTCGGGGCGCACAGGTCCCCGGCGCGCGCGGCGAAAGCCTGCTGCGGCGCTTGCGCATATAGTCCCGCGCGCGTGGGCCGTCCATGTATCCACACCCCCGACGTGGACATTGAGAGAGATTCGCAAGTGCTGACCCGGCTCGACATCGAGGCCCTGAGCCTGTCGCGGGGCGAGCGGCGGCTGTTCCATGGCCTGAGTTTCAGCCTGCCGGCGGGCGAGGCGGCGGCCCTGACGGGGGCCAATGGGGCGGGCAAGACCAGCCTGCTGCGCGCGGTGGCGGGCTTCATCCGCCCGGATGCGGGGGCGGTCGTTTTTCATGGGTCCGAGGGCGTGATGGAGGCCGAGACGGCGCGGCGTTCGGCGCTGCATCTGCTGGGCCATCACGAGGGTTTGAAGCCTCAGCGCACGGCGCGGCAGGAGCTGGGGTTTCAGGTCGAATGGCTGGGCGGGTCGGCCGAAGCGATGGACGCGGCCGTCGCGCGGCTGAAACTGGCGCCCTTGCTGGATCTGGAGACGCGCAAGCTGTCGGCGGGGCAGAGGCGGCGGCTGTCGCTGGCGCGTCTGGTCGCCGCCCCGCGCGCCCTGTGGCTGTTGGATGAACCGCTGGCGCCGCTGGACGAGGCCTGGCGCAGCGTGGCCGCCGAACTGATGGCCGAGCATCTGGCGGGCGGGGGCATGATCCTGGCCGCCGTGCATGATCCGCTGCCGGTCGTAGCGCGGTCGCTGGATTTAGGGGGCGTGCGATGAAGGCCGCCCGCGCCCTGTTCGCGCGCGAGCTGTCGCTGGCATGGGGCGGCGGCGGGGGGCCGTTGCTGGCCTGCGGCTTCCTGCTGTGTCTGACGGCCATTTTGCCGCTGGCGGCGGGGGGCGATCCGCGTGTTCTGGCGCCCGCCGCGTCGGGAGCCAGCTGGATGGCGCTGGCGCTGGCGTCGCTGCTGTCGCTGGAGCGGATGTTCGAGCGGGATCTGGAAGACGGGGCGCTGGATCTTCTGGCGACCGGCCCCCTGCCGCTGGAGGCGACGGTGGCGATCAAGGCGCTGGCGCAGTGGCTGGCCACGGGTCTGCCGCTGGCGGTCGCGGCGCCGGTGGCGGCCCTGGCGCTGGGCCAGCCGCCGGAACTGATCGGCCTGACCGGCGCCTCGGCGGCGCTGGGCGGGCTGGGCTTCGCCTTTACGGGCGCGCTCGGCGCGGCGCTGGCGCTGGGCGCAAGGCGCGGCGGCCTGCTGATCGCCGTGGTGGTGCTGCCGCTGTTCATCCCGCCGGTGGTGTTCGGGGCGGGCGCCCTGACCCGCGCCGCCAGCGGTCAGAGCCCGGCCTCGGCGCTGGCTCTGCTGGGCGCCTATGTGCTGTTCGCCCTGGTGATCGCGCCGATCGCGGGCGCGGCGGCGATCAGGAACGCGCAGGGCTAGCGCCCCTTCAGCGTCACATACAGCGCCCCGTCGCCGCCGTGGCGGCGGTGAGCGGGGGCGAAGCCGGAGACGACGCCGCGCAGATAAGGCCCGGTCAGCCATTCATGCACCGAGGCGCGGATGATGCCGCCGCCGCGGCGGCCCTGGCCGGTGATCACCAGGACCGAGCGCAGGCCGCGCATCTGGCAACTGATGAGGAAGCCGCGCAGCTGGTCTTCGGCTTCAAACCGGCCGAAGCCGTGCAGGTCGATGCGCGCCTCGATCGGATCGCGTTCGCGGGTCAGGCGGCGCGTGCGGCCGGGCTCAAGCTCTTCGGGCGTTGGCTGAGCGCGGGGGGCGGGCCGGGGCGACGCGGCGTTGGAGGCGCGGGGCACTGAGGCCGGGGTCGTCGAGCGCCCGGCCGAGGCGGGGGTGAGGGCGGCGTTGCGCTTCTTGCCGGCGGCGCCGCGCGCGACGGGCGGCGCCGCCGTCTCAAGCTCGGCTTCAGGCGGGACGACGGCCCCGGGCGTGACGCGGGCCGCCTTGCGCCGCACGGGCGGGGTGACGGTGCTGGCGACCCGCGCCCACAGGCGTTTGTCGTCGGCGTCAGGGGCGGCGTCGGGGGCGGCGTCGGTGCTGGCGGCCGGCGGGCCGCGGCGGGCCACGCTCAGTCCTCGTCGTCGACGGCGTCCGGCGGACCGGGCTCATGGGCCAGCAGGTCGCCGGGCTGGCAGTCCAGCTCGCGACACAGGGCGTCCAGGGTGGTGAAGCGCACGGCCCGCGCCTTGCCCGTCTTGAGGATGGACAGGTTGGCGACGGTCACGCCGACGCGGTCGGCGAGCTCCGTCAGCGACATGCGGCGCTGGGCGAGGATGCGGTCAAGTTGGACGCGGATGGCCATGAGGTGAGCTTTAGCGTGTCCCGGTCAGATCGTCAGTTCGGATTCGCGACGAAGGCGCGCGCCCTCGCGGAACACCTCGGCCAGGACGAAGACGACCAGGACCGAGAAGACGGGGGTGAGCAGGTCGCTGATTCCCTGCGGCTCCATCACGCCGGGCGCCAGACGCGCGGCGACCAGACCCTGAACGATCCAGACGCCGCCGGTGACGACGGCCAGGATCAGGCCGATCTGGCGCAGGCGGCGGACGTTGTCCGGCTGGAACGGATCGCCAAGGGTCAGGGTGCGGAAAATCTTGCGCAGATAACGCAGGATCAGCAGGAAGCCGCTGAAATAGGCGGTCAAGGCGCCCAGGCCGAACAGCAGCAGCGGGCGCGACAACGGCATCTCGCGGCCGTCCGCTCCGTCCGACACCGTGACGTTCAGATTGTCGAGCGGAATGAAGATGGAGGCGACCCAAAGCAGCAGCAGCAGGCCGGTGACGAGGATCATCACCACATAGGCGACGTCCAGGGCGATCTTCAGCACGCTGGCGATCGAGCCGGGGCCGAGGGTGCGCAGATTGGGCGTGAGCAGATTGGGGTTGCGCCGACGGCGCGGCTTCGACTTCCCGGCGGGGTTCAGATTCGGGAAGCGCATGGGCGGCGTCTCAGGCCGGGGGAACAGGCGCGGTCGCCGCGGCGGGTCCGGCCGACCCGCGCGCGGCGTTATTCTTCGCGGCGTTCATGGCGATCGTCAAAGTCCCCCTCCAACCCGACAGGATCAGAAGCTCTGAACGATCAGGGCGATCGCTGCGGCCGGCAGGGCGGCCAGCAGGAAGGCGTTGCCCAGGCTGTGGGCCAGACGGTCCATCATGTTGGTCTTTCGCATGGCTTGCATATCGGTCTCTCCATCGAAGCACATTTTTTGTGCATTTATGCTGCGCCGCTGGATCATTGTTGCGAGTTGTTTCTCGCATTTGAACGGTGCGGCCTCCGTTCCTGATAATGAAGATAGGTCATGCCCGGACGAAATCCAACTTACATATCGTTTAACGATGTTACCATTTCGCAATGGATTCGACGGGAGTAAGGTCGCGCCATGAATCTCAAGCTCATCAAGGGGATGCGGCTCGTCGCCGCCACCCACAATCCCGGCAAGGCCCGCGAGATCGAAGCGCTGCTGGACGGACATTACCGGATCGTCACGGCCGGAGAGCTGAGTCTGCCCGAGCCGGACGAGACCGAGAGCACCTTCGCCGGCAACGCCATGCTGAAGGCGCGCCATGCGGCCCAGGCCTCGGGCGAGGTCGCCCTGGCCGATGATTCCGGCCTGTCGGTCGCGGCGCTGGACGGGGCGCCCGGCATCTATTCCGCGCGCTGGGCCGGGCCGGACAAGGACTTCGCCCTGGCCATGCGCAAGGTCGAGCAGCGGCTGGAGGAGACCGGTTCGCGCGATCGCTCGGCCTGGTTCACCTCGGCCCTGGCGGTGGCCTGGCCGGACGGGCCCTGCGTGGTGGTCGAGGGCCGGGTCGACGGCCAGCTGGTCTTCCCGCCGCGCGGCGACGGCGGCCACGGCTACGACCCCGTCTTCCAGCCGGAAGGCTCGGACAAGACCTTCGCCGAGATGGACGCCGCCGAAAAGGACGCCGTCAGCCATCGCGGCCGGGCGTTCGACAAACTCAAGGCGGCGCTGATTGATTGAGGCGCCTGCCCCTCAAGCAGCCGCACTCCGCGAGGGCGGCGGTAGGGGCGAAACTCAGCCCGCCCCTCAAGCAGCCGCCTTCCGCGAAGGCGGCGATAGGGGCCAAAAAGACTCCATCGCCCTTTACGTCCACTGGCCTTATTGCGCCCGCATCTGCCCCTATTGCGACTTCAACGTCGTGCGCGACCGGGGGCGGACCGGGGAGCAGGCGGGGCTGGCGCAGGCCATTCTTGACGACCTGGAGGCGCAGGCGACGCGGGTCGGTCCGCGCGCCTTGGCCTCGATCTTCTTCGGCGGAGGCACGCCGTCGCTGATGCCGCCGGACGCGGTGGCGGCGGTGGTTGAGCGCGCCCACGCCCTGTTCCCGCCGACCGGCGCCATAGAGGTCAGCCTCGAAGCCAATCCGACCGACGCCGAGGCCGGGCGCTACGCCGCCCTGGCGCAGGCGGGGATAAACCGGCTGTCGATGGGGGTGCAGTCGTTCGACGATGCGGCGCTGAAGTTTCTCGGCCGCGACCATTCCGCCGACGAGGCGCGCCGGGCCATCGCTTTGGCGGGACGGGCCTTCTCGCGCCTGTCGATCGACCTGATCTACGCCCGGCCGGGACAGAGCGTCGCCGACTGGCAGGCCGAATTGTCCACCGCGCTCGATCTGGGGTTCGAGCACGTCTCGCCTTATCAACTGACCATTGAAGGGACGACGGCGTTCGGGCGGGCCGTGGCGCGCGGGGCCTGGTCGCCGCCCGACGAGGATCTGGCCGCCGAACTCTATGAGGCCACGCAAGGGACGCTCGAAGCGGCCGGGTTCGAGGCCTATGAGGTGTCCAACCACGCCCGCGACGTCGCCGCTCGCTCCAGCCACAATCTGCACGTCTGGCGCGGCGGGGATTACCTCGGCCTCGGCCCCGGCGCCCACGGCCGGATAACGCTGGCGGAGGGCCGGATCGCCACCGTCGCGCACCGCCGCATCGGCGACTATGTGCAGGGCGTCGCCGCCCGAGACCCCTGGGCCGAGCGCGAGGTTCTGGACCCCCGCGACGCCGACGAGGAGCGGGTGCTGCTGGGCCTGCGCACCGTTGAAGGCGTGCCCCTGTCCCTGCTGCAGCGGCTGGGCCTGTCAGCGGATGAAGGGAAGTTGGGCGACCTGCTGGCCGACGGCTTCGTCGCTCTGAAGGACGGGCGCATCGCCGCCACGGCGACGGGGCGGCCGTTGCTGGACGCCGTGCTGAAGGCGCTGCTGACCTAGACCGCGCCGCGCCGGACTGGCAGGGTCCCGCCGATGTCCGACGCCCCGCTTTTCCCGCCGACCGCCCCGCCCGCGCGCCCCGTTTCGCCGGGCCTCTATCTGGTGGCGACGCCGATCGGGAATCTGCGCGACATGACGCTGAGAGCGCTGGACGTGCTGGCGGCGGCCGATCTGGTGCTGGCCGAGGACACGCGGGTGACGGCCAAGCTGCTGACCGCCTATGGGCTGAAGGCCAAGCTGGAGCGCTGCGACGACCACGCCTCGGCCCGCGCCGCCGAGATCGCCGTCGAACGGCTGAAGGCGGGCGAGGTGGTGGCCCTGGTGTCGGACGCGGGCACGCCCCTGGTGTCCGACCCCGGCTATGTCGTGGCGCGGGCGGCCGTGGCCGAGGGCCTGCCGGTGCATCCCGTGCCGGGACCGTCCAGCCTGCTGGCCGCCCTGTGCATCGCCGGCCTGCCCGCCTACCGGATCCTGTTCGCGGGCTTCCTGCCGCCCAAGTCGGGCGCGCGCCGCACGGCGCTGGAGGAGCTGCGCACCGGCCGTCAGACGCTGGTCTTCTTTGAAAGCGGGCCGCGCCTGAGGGACAGCCTGACCGATATGGCGCAGGTGCTGGGGCCGCGCCCCGCCGCCGTGGCCCGCGAACTGACCAAGCTCTATGAGGAATGCGTGCGCGGCACGCTGGCTGAGCTGGCCGCCGATCCGCGTCTCGACGCGCCCAAGGGCGAGATCGTGGTGGTGGTCGGCCCCGGCGAGGCCGAGACGGCCAGCGCCGCCGACGCCGACGCCGCCCTGTCCGAAGCCCTGACCCGCCTGCCGCCCGGCGAGGCGGCGGCCGAGGTGTCCAAGGCTCTGAACCTGCCGCGCAAGCCGCTCTACAAGCGGGCGCTGGAGCTGAAGGCGCGGTGAGCCCGGCCCGGCCCTCTCGCCTGTCGCGCCCGCCGCCGACGCCCAAGCGGCCCAAGGCGGGCTGGCGCAAGGCGGTCGGCGGACGGGCGCGCCGTCAAGGGCATGACGCCGAATGGATCGCCGCCCTGTGGCTGATGCTCAAGGGCTATCAGGTGCTGGCCTTTCGCCTGAAGGGGCGGGGCGGCGAGATCGACATCCTGGCCCGGCGCGGGCGGGTTCTGGCCGCCGTCGAGGTCAAACGCCGCGCCACGCTGGAAGCGGCGGCGCTGGCTTTGGGGCCGGATCAACACCAGCGTCTGATCCGTGCGGCCGAGGCGGCGGCGCGCGGGCGGCCGGCCCTGGCGGGGCTGGACCTGAGAATCGACATGGTGACGCTGGCCCCCGGACGCTTTCCGCGTCATCTTCGCGGCGTGATCTCCAGGGGAGCGGATCGGCCTTGACGCGCGAGGAAGCAGAGGCGGTGCTGGCGCAGGCGGGCGAGAGGCCGGACGGGGCCTTTCCCCTGCTGGATTGCGCCATCGCCTGCGCCATCCACGACTATCCGTTCCGCGACGCCGACGGGGTGCGCATCCTGGCCGACCATGCCGCCCAGCGGCTGAAGGAGCGGGCGGCTCAGGAAAGCCCCGATGAGGCCCTGACCGAGGCGCTTGCCGGCGACCTGCGGCTGAACGGCGACCTGCTGAACTACGACCATCCGGCCAATACGGACGTGATCGACGTGGCCGAGCGGCGGCGCGGCCTGTCGGCGGTGCTGGTCATCTTCTATCTGGACGCCGCGCGCCGGGCCGGACTGAGCGCGGCGCCGGTCGACTTTCCCGGCCACGTCCTGTTGCGGGTCGAAACGCCCGAGGGGCCGGTGGCGCTGGACCCGTTCAGCCAGGGCCGGCTGGTGCTGCCGTCGGAGCTGACGCGCCGCGCCCTTCTGGCCGGATTGACGCCGCATGTGGCCGACCGGCTGGACCTGCTGATGGCGCCGGTCAGCGAGCGTCAGGCCCTGATCCGGCTGCAGAACATCCTGTTCAACCGCGCGCTTCACGCCGGCGATTATGAAAGCGCCGAGCGTTCGGCCCTGCGCCGCGCCCTGCTGGACCCCGAGGATCATCGCCCCTGGCTGGACGTCGCCGCCGCCCGCGAGAAGCAGGGCGCCCTGACCGGCGCCATGCACGCCCTGTCGCGCGCCCGCACTCTGGGCGAGCCGCTCGTCGCCTGCGACGTCCGGCTGGACCGGATGCGGCTGCAACTGAACTGAAGCACGGTCTTGCAGCCGAGCTGTCGCGGCCTCAAGTAACGCTCAGCGGCGTCCTTGCTCGGGCGCTCATTCAGCCAGCGCCCGCGGCGCGAGCGATAGCGCCCACCAAAAAGGACACCCCATGCTCAAGGTCGCCATCCAGATGGACCCGCTCGAGGCGGTCAACGTCGAGTCGGACACCACCTTCCTGATGGCCCTGACCGGCCAGGCGCGCGGCCACAAGCTGTGGGTCTACGACTTCCGCACCCTGGCCCTGGAGGACGGCCGCCTGTTCTGCCGCGCCCGTCCGGTGACGGTGCAGCGCAAGCAGGGCGACCACGCCGACTTCGGCCCCGAGCAGCGGCTGGATCTGGCTGAGGACGTGGACGTCATCCTGATGCGTCAGGACCCGCCCTTCGACATGGCCTATGTCACCGCCACCTATCTGCTGGAGCGGGTGCATCCCAGGACCCTGGTGGTCAATGATCCGGCTGAGGTGCGCTCGGCGCCCGAGAAGCTGATCGCCACCCTGTTTCCCGGCCTGCAACCCCCGACCCTGGTGTCGTCCGATCCCGAAGCCCTGGTCGACTTCCACCGCCGTCATGGCGATGTGGTGCTGAAGCCCCTGCATGGCGCGGCCGGGTCGGGCGTGGTGCGGCTGAAGGCGGACGATCCGAACCTGGAGGCCCTGATCGAGATCCACGCGACCGGGTCGCGCGATCCGCTGGTGATCCAGAAATTCATCCCGGCCGTCGCGGCGGGCGACAAGCGCATCATCCTGATCGACGGCGAGCCGGTCGGCGCCATCAACCGTATTCCGGCCAAGGATCAGGTGCGCTCCAACCTGCGCGTCGGCGGCACGGCGGCGCCGGTCGAGCTCACCCCGCGCGACCTGGAGATCTGCGCCGCCATCGGCCCCTATCTGAAGGAACGCGGCCTGATCTTCGTCGGCATCGACGTGATCGGCGACTATCTGACCGAGATCAATGTGACCTCGCCCACCGGCGCACAGCAACTGCTGAACTTCGCCGGGATCGACGCCACCGAGCGGATGTGGGCGGTCATCGAGCAGAGAAAGGCGGCGGCCGCCTGACGGCTGAAAAGCCGCCCACGCGCCTGATCGAACGGCGCTCTTGCAGTTTACTTGAGTTCGTGATTTGTTCTCTTTGCTGAGGGAGAGAACACGATGGCGGCTCGAGTGGTGACGGTGGCGTTCGACGGCGTCGATGCGCGCCGGGTCGACGTTGAAGTGCAGCAGGTCGGCTCGCCCGCCGGGGCCTTCGCCATTGTCGGCCTGCCGGACAAAGCGGTGGCCGAAAGCCGCGAACGGGTGCGCGGCGCCTTCGCCGGCATCGGCCTGGCGCTGCCCGCCAAGAAGGTGATCGCCAATCTGGCCCCGGCCGACCTGCCCAAGGAGGGTAGCCATTTCGATCTGCCGATCGCCCTGGCCGTGCTGGCTTCGATGGGCGTGATCGGGCCGGACGCGCTGGACGGCTGGGCGGCGGTCGGAGAACTGGGGCTGGACGGCCAGATCGCAGGCGTCGGCGGGACCCTGCCTGCGGCCATGGCGGTGAACGCCATGGGGCTGGGCCTGATCTGCCCGGAGGCGAACGGGCCGGAGGCGGCCTGGGCGGGAGATGTACGGCTGCTGGCGCCGCGTTCCCTGATCGGCCTGATCAATCATTTTCGCGGGACCCAGGTGCTGCGCCCGCCCCAGCCGGGGCCGGTGGTGGAGGGGGGCGCCGTGCCCGACCTGCGCGAGGTCAAGGGGCAGGAGGGCGCCAAACGGGCGCTGGAGATCGCCGCCGCGGGGGGCCACAACCTGCTGTTCGTCGGCCCGCCGGGTTCGGGCAAGTCGATGATGGCGGCGCGTCTGCCGGGCCTGCTGCCGCCGCTGACGCCGCTGGAGCGGCTGGAGACCTCGATGGTCTGGTCGGTGGCGGGCCTGATCGAGCGCGGGGCGCTGACGCGGGAACGACCGTTCCGCGCGCCGCATCACTCGGCCTCGATGGCCGCCCTGACCGGGGGCGGACATAAGGCCAAGCCGGGCGAGGCGTCGCTGGCGCACAACGGCGTGCTGTTCCTCGATGAACTGCCGGAATATTCGGCCCAGGCGCTCGACAGCCTGCGTCAACCGCTGGAGACCGGCGAGATCGTGGTGGCGCGGGCCAACGCCCATGTGCGCTATCCCGCGCGCTTCCAGCTGGTGGCGGCGATGAACCCTTGCCGCTGCGGCGTGGGCGGACCGGGCAGGGGCGCCTGCGGCAAGGCTCCGCGCTGTCAAAGGGACTATCAGAACCGTATTTCCGGCCCGATGTTCGACCGCATCGACCTGACGGTCGAGACGCCGCCGGTCACGGCCGCCGACATGATCCTGCCGCCTCCGGCCGAAGGCACGGCCGAAGCCGCGGCCCGGGTCTTCGCCGCCATGCAGATGCAGGAGGCCCGTCAGGCCGAGGCCGGGCTGACAGGAATGCAGGCGCTCAACGCCCGGGCGTCGGGCGAGGCGCTGGAACGGTTCGCCGCCCCGGACCAGGCTGGTCGCGCCCTGCTGATGAAGGCGGGGGAGGCGGGGGGGCTGACGGCGCGCGGCTGGACCCGCACCTTGCGCCTGGCCCGCACCATCGCCGATCTGGACGGCGCGGACGGGGTGCTGCGCCGCCATGTCGCCGAGGCCCTGATGTACCGACGCAGCACCGTCGGCGCCCATGAGGATTTCGACCGCCAGGTCAGCCGACGCGGCTTGTTTCCCGTGAAGGAGGGCGCAGACGGGCCGAGGCCGTTCGTGTTGAATTAACCCCGGGAGGCTTAGCGTGGCCTTATGGGACAGACCCGCCGCAAACCGTCGCAGAACGCGCTCCTGCCAGCCATGTCCGGCTTGGGAGCGGGGCCGTCCGACGCGCCTGCGGACGGCGCCTCGCCCGAACAGCAGTTCTTGCGGCTGATGAGCCATGAGATGCGCACGCCTCTGAACGGGGTGATCGGCATGCTCGGCCTGTTGTCGCGCACCCGGCTGGACGGGGCGCAGCGCGCCTATGCCGAGGCGGCGCAGAAGTCGGCTGAGCATCTGTTGGGCCTGGTCAACGACCTGTTGGATTACGCCCGGCTGGAGGCCGAGGCGCTGGAGTTCGATCCGGCGCCGGTCGACCTGGAAGGCCTGGTGCGGGGCGTGGCCGAACTGCTCAGTCCGCGCGCCCACGACAAGGGGCTGGAGATCGTCTGGTCGGTGGCCGCCGACGCGCTCGACATCGTCGCCGACGAGGGCCGTCTGCGGCAGATCCTGTTCAACCTGGCTGGAAACGCCGTGAAGTTCACCGACCGGGGCGGGGTGCGTCTGGCGGTCGAAGCAGTGGGCGAACCGCGCGACGGCGCGCCCGTGCGGCTGGCCTTCATCGTCGACGACACCGGACCGGGCGTGCCGCAAGAGGCGCGCAGCCGCATCTTCGAAGAGTTCGGCCACGCCGACGCCTCGGACGCCGCCCGCTTCGACGGCGCGGGCCTCGGCCTGGCGGTGGTGCGGCGCCTGGCCCGCGCCATGGAGGGAGCCGTCGTGGTCGAGGACCGCCCCGAAGGCGCCGGCGCCCGATTCCGTTTCGAAGCCGTCTTCCCGCTCGCGCCCGGCGCCACGCCGCGCGCGCAGCCGCTGGCCAAGCTGGCGGTGGCGATCCGCACGCCCGATCCCTTCGTGCGACGCGCGGCGGCCGACCAGATCGAGGCCTCCGGCGGCAGGGTGGCGCGTCAGGCGCAGGTGACTCTGGTGGATCATGCCGGCGCCGACGAGGGGGCGCTGGCGGCCAAGCCGGTTCAGGGCCAGTCCATCATCCTGCTTCGCCCGAACGAGCGGGATCTGATCAGCCGCTACCGAGCAGCCGGCTTCTGCGGCTATCTGATCAAGCCCTTGCGCCGGGCCTCGCTGTCCGAGCAGGTGCTGGGGGCGCTGGCGCCGCGCCGGGGCGTTGCCGCGCCGCCGGTTCGATCCGGCGACGACGACCGGGTCGCCCATGTCGCCTTCAAGGGCGTGCGGGTCCTGCTGGTCGAGGACAATCCGGTCGGCGCCCTTCTGGCCAGGACCCTGTTGCGTCGCGAGGGCTGCGTCGTTCAGACAGCCGCCGATGGGCATGAGGCGCTGGAGGCGATGAAGGCGGCGCGCTTCGATCTGGTCTTCATGGACATGCGGATGCCGCGTCTGGACGGGCCCGGCGCGACGCGCGCGCTGCGCGCGCGCGGCGACCAGACGCCGATCATCGCCCTGACCGCCAACGCCTTCGCCGAGGACCGCGCCGCCTGTCTGGCGGCGGGCATGGACGACCACCTGTCCAAGCCGCTGGAGGCGGACGCTCTGCGAAGCGCGCTGGCCCGCTGGACGAACGGGGCCAACCGCGCCAAGGTCGCGGCTTCCTGATCTGCCAGTAGTTCGTCGTCCGTATCGCCCGGCGGCGCCCGCCGGAGCCACGTATGATTGATACCAAGACGCCCAACGCGCCTGCCGGACGTTTCGGGGGGCTGGCCGTCTATGGCGAGCGGCGGCCGATGGCCATGCTGCTGCTGGGGTTCGCGGCGGGCCTGCCGAACCTGCTGATCTACGACACCCTGTCGGCCTGGCTGCGCGACGCGGGCGTGACGCTGGAGATGATCGGCTTCTTCGCCCTGGCCACCCTGACCTATGCGTTGAAGTTCGTCTGGGCGCCGCTGCTGGACCGCACCAATATCCCCGGCCTGACGCGCTGGCTGGGGCATCGGCGCTCGTGGATGCTGGCGACCCAGGTGGTGATCATCGCCGGCCTGTGGCTGATCTCGGGCTCCAATCCGCAGACGTCCCTGGGCGCCGTGGCCGCCTTCGCCGTGATGGTCGGCTTCTTCGGCGCGACCCAGGACATCGCCATCGACGCCTGGCGTATCGAGGCGGTGGACGACAGCCGTCAGGGCGCGATGGCGGCGGCCTACCAGCTCGGCTATCGCGTCGCTCAGATCGTCGCCGGCTTCGTGCCTCTGGCGTTGGCGCAGTTCTACAACTGGAACCTGTCCTACGCGATCATGGCCGCCCTGATGGGCGTCGGCGTGATGGGCGTCCTGCTGGCGCCGCGCGAGAAGCAGCACGTCGTGCGCGCCATTCCCGTCTCCGACATTCCGTCCCGTCCCGTGGCCGAGAAGATCGAATGGGTGGTGCGCCTCGGCCTGATCTTCGTCGCGGCGGTGCTGATCGGCACAGGACTGACCGACAAGATCGACGCCTTCGCCTGGGCCTTCGGCGCGGTCCTGCCCGAAGCGGTTCTGGCCGTGCTGAGCGCGGGGCTGGCTGAAAGCGGGGGCGGCGGGGTGTTGATCCAGTTCGCCTGGATCGTGCTGGGTTTCGGCCTGCTGTTCTTCGCCTGCGCGCCGGTGCCGGGCTGGCGCAGTCGTCCGGGCGCCTATCTGGCGGGGTCGTTCGGCGCGCCGTTGAAGGATTTCTTCGTCCGCTTCGGCAAGCTGGCCGGGCCGATCCTGGCGCTGATCTGCCTCTATCGCCTGGCGGATTTCGTGCTGAACATCATGAACCCCTTCTACATCGACCTGGGGTTCAGCCTGATCGAGATCGGCGAGGTGCGAAAGCTGTTCGGCGTCGTCGCCATGTCTCTGGGCGTCTTCATCGGCGGCTGGTCCGTCGCCCGCTTCGGCTTGATCCGGACCATGGTGGTCGGGGCCTTCATGAGCCCGGTGTCGAACCTGGTCTTCGCCTGGCTGGCGACCCAGGGGCATGACCTGACCGCCCTGTTCGTCTCCATCGGCGTGGATAACCTCGCCACCGGCTACGCCGGCACGGCGCTGATCGCCTATATGTCCAGCCTGACGTCGATCGGCTTCACCGCGACCCAGTACGCCCTGTTCAGCTCGCTGTACGCCCTGCCGGGCAAGCTGATCGCGTCCCAGTCCGGCAAGATCGTCGAGGCCTCGGCGCGGGCGGCCGACGCCGGGGGGCCGTTGGGGGCGCTGAAGGGCCTGTTTCACGCCCTGCCGCCGGAATCTCTGGTCGCAGGCGCGGCCAAGAGCGGGGTGTCCCCGGCTGGCCTGGGGGCGGGCTACGTCACCTTCTTCCTGTATTCGACGGTCATCGGCGTGTTCGCCATTTTGCTGGCCTTCTACGTCGCGCCGCGTCATGCGCGCCTGATCGCCGAGCAGAAGAAGGCGGCCGCCCCGGAAGAAGCGCCCGGCGCCTGAAACGCAAAGAGGCGGCCCGAAGGCCGCCTCTGAACGGTGTCGCGATGGCGAGGGGGTCAGTCCTCGATCTCCACCCCTTCGGCATAGGCGGCGAAGGTGGCGGCGGTCATGATCTCGCCGACCGAAGCGCCCAGGGGCACGATCTGCACCGACTTCTCCAGACCCACCAGCAGCGGGCCGATCACCGTGGCGCCGCCCAGAGCCTGAACCAGGCGGGTCGAGATGGCGGCCGAGTGGATAGCCGGCATGACCAGGACGTTGGCGTCGCCGGTCAGACGCATGAAGGGATAGTTGGCCCGCGCTTCGGAGTTCAGCGCCAAGGCCGGGGGCATCTCGCCTTCATATTCGAAATCGACGCCCATGCCGTCCAGGATGCGGATGGCCTCGCGCACCTTTTCGCCACGCGCGCCCGGCGGGTCGCCGAAGGTCGAATAGCTGAGGAAGGCGACGCGCGGCTTGCGGCCCAGGGTCTTGACCGTGGCTGCGGCCTTGACGGCGATCTCGGCCAGTTCGGCGGCGTCGGGCAGTTCGTGGATCGAGGTGTCGGCCACGAACAGGGTGCGCCCCTTGGCCAGAAGGATCGACAGGCCGATCATCCGGTCCTTGACGTCCAGGACGCGGCGGACCTCTTTCAGGGCCATGTTGAAATTGCGGGTCACGCCGGTGACCATGCAGTCCGCTTCGCCGCGCGCGACCATGGCGGCGGCGAAATAGTTGCGGTCCTGATTGATCATGCGCTGGACGTCGCGGCGCAGATAGCCGCGGCGTTGCAGGCGGGCGTAGAGCCAGTCGACGTAATCGGTGTTCCGCTCGGAAATCCGGGCGTTCATGATCTCAATGCCCAACTCATCGAAACTCAGACCGGCCTCGGCGGCGTTCTGACGGATCAGTTCCTCGCGGCCCACCAGGATGGGCGTGCCCAGTTCGGCCTGTTTGAAGGCCCAGGCGGCGCGGATGACGGACTGCTCCTCGCCCTCGGCGAAGACGACCCGCTGCTTCGGCCCCGAGCGCACGCTGGCCTGGATCTTCTGCATCAGGGCGGCCGACGGATCAACCCGCTGGCGCAGGCTGATGCGATAGGCGTCCATGTCCTCGATCGGCTTGCGCGCGACGCCGGTGTCCATCGCCGTCTGGGCGATGAAAGGCGGGATATACCAGATCAGGCGCGGATCGAACGGCGTCGGGATGATGTATTCCGGACCGAACTTCAGCTTGCGGCCGCGATAGGCGGCGGCGACCTCGTCCGGCACGTCTTCGCGCGCCAGCGCCGCCAGGGCGTGGGCGCAGGCGATCTTCATCTCGTGGTTGATCTGCCGCGCGCGCACGTCCAGCGCGCCCCGGAACAGATAGGGGAAGGCCAGGACGTTGTTGATCTGGTTGACGTAGTCTGACCGGCCCGTCGCCATGATGGCGTCCGAACGCACGGACTTGACGTCTTCGGGCGTAATTTCGGGGTCGGGGTTGGCCATGGCGAAGATGATCGGATTGGGCGCCATGGAGGCGACCATCTCCTTGGTGATCGCGCCCTTGGCCGACAGGCCCAGCACCACGTCGGCGCCGACCATGGCCTCGGCCAGGGTGCGGTGCGGCGTGTCAGTGGCGTGCGCCGCCTGCCATTGGGAGACGTTGTCCCGGCCCTTGTAGATCACGCCCTGACGATCGCAGATGACGGTGTTCTCAGCCTTGACCCCGGCGGCCTTCATCAGGGCGATGGAGGACAGGCCCGCCGCGCCGGCGCCGGACAGGACGACTTTCACGTCTTCCAGCTTCTTGCCGACGATGTGGCAGGCGTTGATCAGACCGGCGGTCGAGATGATGGCGGTGCCGTGCTGGTCGTCGTGGAAGACGGGAATGTCCAGCAGGTCCTGCAGCTGGGCTTCGATCTCAAAGCATTCGGGGGACTTGATGTCCTCCAGATTGATGCCGCCCCAGGTGTCGCCGATGTTCTTGACCACGGTGACGAACTCGTCCGGGTCGGTGGTCTTCACCTCGACGTCGAAGCTGTCGACGTCGGCGAAGCGCTTGAACAGGACCGACTTGCCTTCCATCACCGGCTTGGAGGCCATGTGGCCCAGGTTGCCCAGGCCCAGGATGGCGGTGCCGTTCGAGATGACCGCGACCAGATTGCCCTTGGCGGTGTAGTCGTAGGCCTTGTCCGCATCGGCGGCGATGGCCAGGACCGGCACGGCCACGCCCGGCGAATAGGCCAGCGACAGGTCGCGCTGGGTCGCCATCGGCTTGGTCGGGGCCATGGAGATCTTGCCCGGGATCGGATCGCTGTGGAACTCCAGAGCGTCGTCGTCTGAGAAGGTCTGTTTGTCGGTCAATTCGGGCATTTTAATCTCGGCAAGGGCAGGCGCGTCTCGTTCCTAGAGGGTGGGGCCGTCGCCGACAACCGCTGACGCTGGGTCAAGACGCAATGGTCAGGCTTCGGGCAGGAACCCGGCGCCTTCGACCTGGACCGGACCGGTCATGAAGACGTGGTTCGTAGCCTGGTCCCATTCGATGGTCAGCTGGCCGCCATCGACCGTCACCACGGCCTTTCGCCCGGTCAGGCCGCGCCGCGCGGCGGCCACCAGGGCGGCGCAGGCGCCGGTGCCGCAGGCCAGGGTCAGGCCCGCCCCGCGCTCCCAGACCCGCAACCGAATGTGATCGGGCGACAGCACATGGGCGAAGCCGACATTGACCCCTTCAGGGAACAGCGGGTGGCGCTCGACCAGCGAGCCCGAGCCGCGCACGAAGGCGTCGTCCTGGCGATCGGTGAAGAAGACGACGTGGGGATTGCCCATCGAAACGGCGCCGGGGGTGTGCAGTACGGGCGCGTCGATCGGTCCGACCTGAAGCTCGATGCCGCGCGTGTCCATCTCTTCAGACAGGGGCACCTGATCCCACTCCAGACGCGGCGCGCCCATATCCACCGTGACTTGATGCTGGGCCGCGGTCGTCGACCCTGCGGGATCTCCCGACCCGACGCGGCTTTGTGTCTGGGCCGCGGTCGTCAGCCCTGGGGGACTTCCCGACCCGACGCGGCCTGACGGGAGAGAAGCGCGGCGCGCGGTGGTCGGGCCGCTCAGGGTGTCGATGACCACCTCTTCCTTGTCGGTCGCCTCCAGCATCAGCCAGCCGACGCAGCGCAGGGCGTTGCCGCAGGTCTGGACCATCGAGCCGTCGGCGTTCCATACCCGCATGAAGGCGTCGGCCGTCTCGGACGGTTCGATGCCGATCAGCTGGTCGAAGCCGCCCAGGCCCGCCGCCGGATCGGCCAGGGCGCGCACCTGATCCGCCGTCGGGTGGAAGGGTTGCTCGAAGGCCTGGACGACAATGAAGGCGTTTCCGGCGCCGTTCATGCGGATGTAGGGGCGGGCGGGTTCACTCATGTTGCTCTTCATATAGGATTTTGCGCCGGTTCATGTATCGCTGGCGACGATGACTTCCGATCAGAGCCAAACCGCCAGACCCGACGGCCTGAGACTGAGGGCGCGCCTGCGTTACCTCTATCACGGCGCCCAGCCGGCGGCGGTGAAGTTCCGCCTGATGGTCATTCTGGTCGATCTGATCATCATCGGCTTCTTTCTGGCGGCCCCGATCCTGAAGGAGGCGGGCTGGGTCTTCTATGTCGCCGACTATTTCATCGCCGCCATCCTGGGGCTGGACCTGGCGGCGCGGGCCTATGCCTATTCCGATGTCCGCGACTGGTTGAAGAAGCCGATCGTCTGGGTCGATCTGTTCGTCCTGGCGACCCTGCTGTTTCCGGCCTGGCTGGCCAACTTCGGCTTCCTGCGGCTGCTGCGGTTCTGGAGTCTGCTGAACAGCGACCTGTTCTGGCGCACCATCGGCCGCCGGTTCGACGACACCCGGGTCGAGGAGATCACCCGCGCCCTGGCCGCCCTGATCACCTTCGTCTTTGTCGTGACCGGCTTCGTCTACGCCTATTTCCGGGGCAAGGCCGAGCATATCAACGGCTATCTGGACGCGCTCTACTTCACCGTCGCCACCCTGACGACGACGGGGTTTGGCGACATCACCCTGCCGGGCAACTGGGGCCGGGTCATCTCCATCGTCGTCATGCTGGTGGGCATCACCCTGTTCATCCGCCTGGCCCAGACCCTGATCCGGCCGCACAAGGTGAAGTTTCCCTGTCCGACCTGCGGCCTGCAGAAGCATGATCCGGACGCCGTCCACTGCAAGGCCTGCGGCCAGATCCTGTGCATCCCCGACGACGGCGACTGAGCGCGATTCGGCGGCCAAAGATTACGCGCCTGTAAGATGACTGACGCTTGCCCCTCGCCGTCGGCGTCGCCAAGGTGCCCGGCGAAACATTCGTCCGTTGGGGGACTCCCATGATCATCCGCACCCTGGCGTCTGTCGCCGTCCTTTCCCTTGCCGCCGGAGCCGCACCTGTCGCCATGGCCCAAGCTTCCGTTTCCACCAGCGTCGCCTCTACCGCGCCGGGCTTCGCGACCAGCGACGCGACCGACCCCTATCTGTGGCTGGAGGAGGTCGAGGGCGAGCGCGCCATGGACTGGGTCAAGGCCCACAACGAGACCTCGCTGGGCGTGCTGCAGGGCGACCCGCGCTATGACGCTCTGCATCAGCAGGCGCTGGAGCTGGTGCAGTCGCGCGACCGCATCCCCTCGCCGGGCTTCACCCATGACGGCCATATCGACAACTTCTGGCAGGACGCCGAACACGTGCGCGGGATCTGGCGCCGCACGACGCTGGACAGCTATCGCACGGACGCGCCGCAGTGGGAGACGATCCTGGACTTCGACGCCCTGTCGGCGGCCGAGGGCGCCAACTGGGTCTATAAGGGCGCGACCTGCCTGTCGCCTGAAGAGCGCTACTGCCTGATCTCCCTGTCGAACGGCGGCAAGGATGCGGTCACTCTGCGCGAGTTCGACAGCGTGACGCGCACCTTCGTGGAGGGCGGCTTCAGCCTGCCGGAATCCAAGGGCGGCGCCAGCTGGATCGACAAGGACACCCTGCTGATCTCGCGCGATTTCGGCGAGGGCTCGCTGACCGACTCCGGCTATCCGCGCACCGTGCGCCTGATGAAGCGCGGCCAGACGGTCGATCAGGCGATCGAGGTCTTCGCCGGCCAGAAGACCGACGTCTCGGTGTCCGGCTACACCCTGCGCGACGCCGACGGCGTGGTGCAGGCGGTGCTGCTGAACCGGGGGATCAACTTCTATGAGAGCGAGACCTGGCGCCTGAACGCCGACGGCTCGACGACGAAGCTGGAGTTGCCGCTCAAGTCCAACATCAACGCCCTGGTCGCCGGACAGCTGGTGGTGACGACGGATCAGGACTGGACCGCGCCGTCGGGCCAGCAGTTCAAGACCGGCGACGTCATCGCCTGGGACCTGCGGGCGTGGCTGGCCGATCCGAAGGCGCCCGCCCGTCTCGTCATCCGCCCCGGCGAGCGCGAGGCGGTCGAGGGGATCAACGCCACCCGCAACAAGCTGGTCGTGGCCCTTTATGAAAACGTGCGCGGCTCGGTCTATGTCTACGACCCGGCCGACTGGAGCCGCACCCGTCTGGACCTGCCGCAGAACGTCTCGGTCGGGGTCGGCTCGGCTTCGGAGCAGGACGACCAGATCTTCGTCAGCGTCACCGGCTATCTGAACCCGTCCAGCCTCTATCTGGCCGATGCGGCGACCGGGGCCGTCGATCTGACCAAGGCCCTGCCGGACAAGTTCGACGCCAGCGGCATGCGCGTGGATCAGTTCGAGGCCCGCTCGACCGACGGGACGATGATCCCCTATTTCGTCGTCCATAAGGACGCGATGGCGATGGACGGGTCGAACCCGACGCTGCTGTACGGCTACGGCGGCTTCCAGTCGTCGCTGCTGCCCGGCTATTCGCCGACGGTGGGCAAGCTGTGGCTGGAGCGGGGCGGCGTCTACGTCATCGCCAATACGCGCGGCGGCGGCGAGTTCGGCCCCAAATGGCACCAGGCGGCCCAGCAAGAAAATCGCCAGCGCGCGCATGAGGACTTCCAGGCGGTGGCTCAGGACCTGAGCACGCGCGGGATCACCAGCCAGCCGCACCTGGGCGTCATGGGCGGCTCGCAGGGCGGGCTGTTCATGGGCGCCATGCTGACCCAGCGACCGGACCTGATCAATGCGGCCGTGATTCAGGTGCCCCTGTTCGACATGCTGCGCTTCCACAAGCTGTTGGCGGGCGCCAGCTGGATCGGCGAATACGGCGACCCGGACATCCCGGAGCAGCGCGCCTGGATCGAACAATACTCGCCCTATCAGAAGCTGGCGGCGGGTCAGCCCTATCCGGAAGTCTTTATCCACACCTCGACCAAGGACGACCGCGTCCACCCCGGCCACGCCCGCAAGGCGGCGGCGCGGATGGAGGCGCTGGGCTATCCGGTGCTCTTCTACGAGAACACCGACGGCGGCCACGCAGCCGGCGCCAACCTGCGCGAGACGGCCCGCCGCATCGCGCTGGAATACACCTATCTGACCCGGCGGCTGATGGATCAGCCGGCGCAGCGATAAGACCATGCCCGCTCACCCTCGCGGAGGCGGGGACCCAGGCTTGAGCCCCGCGCTCGGCCTGGGCGCGGGCGAAAACTCTGAAGGCGGCTGATTGAGCCAAAGCACTGGGTCCCCGCCTCCGCGGGGATGAACGGAGAAGATTGTGAAAACCCTGTTCCTGTCCGTCGCCTTGCCGGCCTTGATGTTGGCCGCCGCCCCCGCCCTGGCCGAGGGCGCGCCTATCGACCCCACGGCCGCCTCGGCCGCGACCCCGCCGCCGCACTTCCCGCGCGATTTGTCGCCCGAGGGGGTCAAGGCCGCCGACGACCACTTGGCGCTGGAAGAGGTGGACGGGGTCGAGGCCCGAGCCTTCGTCGCCGCCTCGAACGAAAAGGCCCTGGCCGCCCTGACCGGCGATCGTCGCTACGAGCCCTTCCGTCAGCAGGCCGAGGCCATCCTGACGGCCACCGACCGCATCCCCGGCGTCAGCTTCCTGGGCGAGGGTCTGGGCAATTTCTGGCAGGACGCGGCCAACCCGAAGGGGGTCTGGCGCCGCACGACGCTGGCGTCCTATCGCACCGCCCAGCCGCAGTGGGAGACGTTGCTGGACATCGACGCCCTGGCCAAGGCCGAGGGCAAGGACTGGGTGTTCAAGGGCGCCAACTGCCTGGCGCCGGACGAGACCCGTTGCCTGGTCAATCTGTCCAACGGCGGCATGGACGCCGTGACGGTGCGCGAGTTCGACCTGACGACCAAGACCTTCGTGGACGGCGGCTTCGTCATCCCTGAAGGCAAGCACCGCATCTCCTGGCTGGACCGCGACACCCTGCTGATCGCCACCGACTTCGGCCCCGGCAGCCTGACGGAGTCGGGCTATCCCTTCATCATCAAGTCGCTGAAGCGCGGTCATCCGCTGGAACACGCGACCGAGGTCTATCGCGGCCAGCAGGGCGACGGGGGCTATGGCGTCAGCCCCCGCGTCTTCCGCGACAAGGCGGGCGCGGTCGAGGCCGTGCTGTTCAGCCGTCCGCTGGACACCTTCCGCTCGGAAACCTGGATGCTGGGCTCGGACGGCAAGCCGCATCAGCTGGCCCTGCCTGAGCGCGTGGGCGTTCAGGGCGTGCTGGACGGCAAGCTGGTCTTCTCGCCCGAGCAGCCCTGGAGCTTCGACGGCCATGACTACGCCTCCGGCTCGCTTCTGGCGCTGCCGTTGGGCGTGCTGGGCCAGCCGCGTCAGGACGTGCGCATCGACGCCAAGGCCGCGACCATCTTCGCGCCCGGCCCGCGCCAGTCGCTGCAGAACGTCAGCGTGTTCGAGAACAGCCTCGTCGCCGTCATCGCCGACAACGTCGTCGGCGCGCTGAAGCGTTTCACCCCGACCGCCGAGGGCTGGACCGCGACCGAGATCGCCGTGCCGGCCAACAGCGCCGTGGGTCTGGGCGACAGCTCCAAGGCCAAGGGGCAGGTCTTCGTCTCGACGCAGGGTTTCCTGACGCCGCCGACGCTCAGCCTCGCCGATGTCTCCACCGGCGCCCTGACCGAGCTGAAGTCGGCCCCGGCCAAGTTCGACGCCTCGACCCATGTGGTCGAGCAGTTCGAGGCGACCTCGACCGACGGGACGAAGATCCCCTACTTCGTCACCCGGCCGAAGGACCTGGCGATGGACGGGACCGGGCCGACCATCCTGTTCGGTTACGGCGGCTTCCAGGCCAGCTTCCCGCCCGCCTACAAGCCCGAGATGGGCAAGCTGTGGCTGGAGAACGGCGGCGTCTTCGTTCAGGCCAACATCCGTGGCGGCGGCGAGTTCGGGCCCGGCTGGCACCAGGCGGCCTTGCGCGAGAACCGCCAGCGCGCCTTCGACGACTTCGCCGCCGTGGCCCGCGATCTGGAGCAGCGCCGCATCACCAGCCCGCGCCACCTGGGCATCTACGGCCGCTCCAACGGCGGCGTGCTGACCAGCGTGTCGATCACCCAGCATCCGGAGCTGTTCAATGCGGCGGTCATCGAAAGCCCTCTGATCGACATGCTGCGTTATCAGGAACTGCCGGCGGGCGCGTCGTGGATGGGCGAGTACGGCGATCCGCGCATTCCGGGCGACGCCGAATTCATCGCGCGCTATTCGGCCTATCAGCAGCTGCGGCCGGAGGTGAAATACCCGCGCGTCTACATCACGACCAATACGCGCGACGACCGGGTCCACCCCGGCCACGCCCGCAAGTTCGCGGCGCGTCTGGGGGACCAGGGCCACGATCACCTCTATTTCGAGGACACGGCGGGCGGCCACTCCAACGACGCCGATCCGGTCGCCAACGCCCGCCGCTGGGCGCGCCACTACGTCTATCTGGCCCAACAGCTGATGGATTAATCTGTTCGCCGACACGTCATCCCGCCGCAGCAGAGCGGAGAGCCGGGACCGCCGGAGACGCGACGTCGACGTTCCCGGGCGGTCCCGGATAGCGGCTGCGCCGTTTCCGGGATGACGTTTCCTCTTTTTCCGCTCACGCATTTATGAGCGGCGTTCTCGGGCCGAAGGGATAGGATCGCGCCCATGATGGCACGGGGCCTGTTCAGGTACGGGATGACGGCGGTGGTCGCGGGCGCAGGCCTGCTGGCCGTCGCCGCCGCGCCGTCGCGCGAGCGTGACGCCCCGGTCCAGCCGGTAGTGGTCGAACTGTTCACCGCCCAGGGCTGCGCCGGCTGCCCCGACGCCAACCGCACCGTCGAAAGCGTGGCGGCCGAGCCGGGCGTGATTGTCCTGACCTATGGCGTCGACTACTGGGACTATCTGGGCTGGCCCGACACCTTCGCCCGGCCAGAGTTCGCCGAACGCCAGCGCGCCTATCGTCAGGCGCTGAAGCTGAGAAACGTCTCGACGCCCCAGGTGGTGATCGACGGGCGCCGTCATGTCTCGGGCGCCCGCTCGCCGGAGCTGAAGGCCGCCGTCGAGGCCGAGGCGCGCGGTCGCGGCTGGCCGCCCGAGATCGAGTTCCGCGAGACCGGCGACCGCGTCGGCGTCGGCTCCGGCCGGGCGCCGCAGGGCGGGGCCGAGGTCGTCGCCGTGGTCTATCGGCCGGGGCAGCAGACGGTCGAGGTCAAGGGCGGCGATAACCGGGGCCGCGCGGTGACCCACGTCAATGTCGTGCGCGAGGTGCGCCGTCTGGGCGACTGGAACGGACGCCCGGTGCTGTTTCCGCTGCCTGTCGAGGCGGGGGCGGACGAGGGTGTGGTGATCCTGCTTCAGGCCAAGGACGACCGTCGCATCCTGTCCTCGGCGGCGCGGCCGGAACCCGGGCGCGATTGAAGCGCTGACGGAAAAGGTCTAAAGGCCCGCGGCTCTTGATGGGCACGCCTCCTCGCGCGACCCGGAGAACAATGCATGGTCGGGGACACGCCCCGCGGCGACGCCGCGCCTAACGCCAACGCCTCATCCCCCGCCCACGCCCCGCCTCCCGCCGCCGGGGGCTCGCCGGGCCCTGGGGGCAAGGCCGGCCGCCGCGCCCTGATCCTGGGCGCCATCGGCGTGGTGTTCGGCGACATCGGCACCAGCCCGATCTACGCCCTGCGCGAAGCCATCGGCCACGCCCAGAAGGGCGTCGACGGCGATCTGGCCGTCATCGGCGTCGTCTCCCTGGCCTTTTGGGCCCTGATGGTGGTGGTGACGTTCAAATACGTCATGTTCCTGATGCGGGCCGACAACAAGGGCGAAGGCGGCACCCTGTCCTTGATGGCCCTGGCCCAGCACGCGATCGGCCGACGCAGCGCCTGGCTGTTCATCCTGGGCGTCTGCGGCGCGGCTCTGTTCTACAGCGACGGCGTCATCACCCCGGCCATTTCCGTGCTGTCGGCCATCGAGGGGCTGCAGGAGGCTCCGGGCCTGAATGGGCGCCTCGATCCCTTCATCCTGCCGTTGGCGGCGGGCATTCTCATCGCCCTGTTCCTGGTCCAGTCGCGCGGCACGGCGGGGCTGGCGAAGTTCTTCGGCCCCATCACCCTGGTGTGGTTTCTGTCGCTGGGCCTGATGGGCGTGGCGCACATCTTCGATGACCTGTCGATCCTGAAGGCCCTGTCGCCCTATTACGGGATCAAGCTGCTGGTCGCCGACGGCTTCCTGGGCTTCGTCATCCTGGGCAGCGTCTTTCTGGCCGTCACCGGCGCCGAGGCGCTGTATGCGGACATGGGGCATTTCGGCAAGTCGCCGATCCGCCAGGGGTGGCTGTTCATCGTCCTGCCGTGTCTGACGCTGAACTATCTGGGGCAGGGCGCCTTCCTGCTGTCCCATCCCGGCGCGGCGAACAACCCGTTCTGGAACATGGTGCCGCAGCTGGTCTACTGGCCCATGCTGTTGCTGGCGACGGCGGCTACGGTGATCGCCAGTCAGGCGGTCATCACCGGGGCCTTCTCGGTGACGCAGCAGGCGGTGCAGCTGGGCCTGCTGCCGCGCCTGGACATCCGCAACACCTCCGAGACCCAGGCCGGCCAGATCTATGTGCCCGCGATCAACAGCCTGCTGATGGTGGGCGTGCTGTTCGTGCTGGTGACCTTCCAGTCCTCGCACAATCTGACCGCAGCCTATGGGGTGGCGGTGACCGGCACCATGATGGTCAACACCCTGATGTCCTTCACCGTCGTGCGGCATAAGTGGAAGTGGCCGATGTGGGCCATCCTGTTGACCCTGGTGCCGTTCGGCTTCATCGACGCGGTCTTCCTGACCTCCAACCTGCTGAAGATCCCGGCCGGGGCGTGGATGCCGCTGGTGCTGGGCGGCGGTCTGGTCATGCTGATGTGGACCTGGGTGCGCGGCACGCAGATCCTGACCGACAAGACGCGCAAGGACAGCCTGCCGCTGACCGATCTGATCGAGATGCTGCGCGCCCGCCCGCCGCACCGGGCGCCGGGCACGGCCATCTTCTTGACCTCGGACGCCGAGGTCGCGCCGGTGGCCCTGATGCACAACCTCAAGCACAACAAGGTGCTGCACGAGAAGAACATCATCCTGACGGTGCACACGTCCGACCGACCACGCGTGTCGGACCTGCAAAGGGTGGCGGTCGAGCCGATCAGCGATGATTTCAAGCGCCTGACGCTGACCTTCGGCTATATGGAGACGCCGAACGTGCCGCGCGCCCTGGCCCTGTGCCGCAAACAGGGGCTGAAGTTCGATATCATGTCGACCAGCTTCTTCCTGGGCCGCCGGTCCGTCGTTCCCACCGCCCGTCAGGGCATGCCTCTGTGGCAAGACAAACTGTTTATCTTCCTGATGCGTAACGCCGCCAATCCGACCGACTTCTTCCGTATTCCGCCCGGCCGCGTGGTCGAGCTCGGCACCCAGGTGTCGGTGTGAGCGGGGACGCGCCCAAGGGCCGGAGCTCCGCCGCGCGCGGCCGCCGCATCGCCGAAAAGGCGCGCGGCCCGCGTCGTGAACCGGCGCCGCGCCCGGTCGCGGACGACCCGCACGCCGACGTCGGCGTCGAGGCGCGTCTGGTCGCCGGCGTCCTGTTGAACGCCGCGCTGGAGAAGCGCACGGGGCTGGACGAGGCCCTGTCGCAGTCGCCCGCGCGCGATCTGCCGCCGCAGGACCGCGCCTTCGCCCGCGCCGTAGCGATGGCGGCCCTGCGCCGTCTGGGCGAGATCGACCAGATCCTTGAGCGCCGTCTCCAAAAGGCCCCGCCGCTGGCGGTCATGACGATCCTGCGCATCGCCCTGGCCCAGACCCTGGTGCTGGAGACGCCCGCCTTCGCGGCCGTGTCGACGGCGGTGAAGCTGGCCGAGCGCGATCCCAAGACGCGGCCCTACAAGAATCTGGTCAACGCCGTGCTGCGCGGCGTCGGCCGCGACGGTCCGGGCCTGACGACCGCTGAGTCCAACCTGCCCGACTGGCTGGCCCAGCGCTGGAAGGCGACCTATGGCCAAGCGTCCCTGATCGGCCTGGCCCTGGCTACGCGGGAAGAGCCGGCGACCGACCTGACGGCCAAGCCGGGCGTCGACCCGGCCGAACTGGCGGCCTCTGTCGAGGGCGAGGTGTTGCCCGGCGGCACGGTCCGCACCGGCAAGCGCGGCGATGTCGCCTCCTGGCCCGGTTTCGAGGCGGGCGACTGGTGGGTGCAGGATGCCGCCGCCGCCGTGCCCGCGCGCCTGCTGGCCGTCAAGCCGGGCGAGACGGCGCTGGACCTGTGCGCCGCGCCGGGCGGCAAGACGCTGCAACTGGCCGCCGCCGGGGCTGAAGTCGTGGCGCTGGACCGTTCCGAGGCGCGTCTGAAACGTCTGCGCCAGAATTTCGAGCGCATGAACCTCACGGCCGAGGTCGTCGCCGTCCCGGCCGAGGACTGGGAGGACGAGCGGACGTTCGACGCCGTCCTGCTGGACGCGCCGTGCACGGCGACCGGCACCTATCGCCGCAACCCTGAGGTCCTGCGCGCCACCCGCCCCGCCGACGTGGCCAAGCTGGCCGATGTGCAGCATCGCCTGCTCGACGCCGCCGCCGCGAAGGTCAAGCCGGGCGGCCGTCTGGTCTATTGCGTCTGCTCGCTGGAGCGCGAAGAGGGCGAGACCCAGGTGATCGCCTTCCTGCGCCGCAACCCGGCCTTCCGCACCGTCGCCGCCGTTCCCGCCGAGGTCGGCGCCCCGGACGAGGCCCTGACGCCCGAAGGCTGGCTGCGCATCCTGCCGTCGCAATGGGCGGAAAAGGGGGGGCTGGACGGCTTCTTCGCGGCCAAGCTGGAGCGGATCGCAGGCTGAGGTCGATGGCGGACGTCCTGAGCAATCGCTACGCCGGTCTGGCCGCCCGGGTCTATGAACTGGACAAGCCGGTCGGCCGATCTTTCGGCGATGTGGAGTTCTACGCCGCGCAGCTGAAAGGATGCGAGGGACCCGTGCTGGAGCCCGCCGTCGGGGCGGGCCGCGTGCTGGTTCCCCTGCTGGAAGCCGGGTTGGACGTCGTCGGCTTTGACGCTTCCGAAGCCATGCTGGAGCTGTGCCGGGCGGCGTGCGCCAGACGCGGCCTGAAGGCGGACCTGTCCGTCGCCCGTTTTGACGACTTCGCCTATGCGACGCGGTTCGGCGCCGCCATCCTGCCTGCCGGATCGTTCCAGCTGATCGCCACGGCGCAGGAAGGTCTGGCGGTGCTGAAGCGTCTTCACGATCATCTGGCGCCGGGCGGGCGTCTGATCCTCGACCTTGATCCGGTCAGCGCCGTCCTGGCGCCGCCGGGGTCGACCCGGCGGTGGACCGACAGGAACGGCGACGTTTTGACCCTGACCGAAGAGCGCGTCGATTCCGATCTGCTGAACCAGACGGTCGTCTCGCATCTGCGCTATGATCAATGGTCGGATGGTCGTCTGACTGCGTCGGAGCTGGAGCTGTTCGGCCTGCGCTGGTGGGGCGTCGAGGAAATGCGGCTGGCTTTGGCTGCGACGGGGTTCGTCGGCATTATCATCTCGGGCGGTTACGAGCATGGACGGCCGCCCCGTCGCGATGACGACGTCATCACCTTCGAAGCCCGCCGCGCCTAGCTCAGCCGCCGCTCTGCATCAGCGGTCCCGCCCCCGCCTCAGTCATCATCATCTTCGATGGCGTGGATCTGATCATCGTCCAGGCCCAGGTGGTGGCCGATCTCGTGGATCAGGACATGGGCGATGATCTCGGCCAGGCCGACGTCGCCGCGTTCGCACCATTCATCGAGGATCGGCCGGCGATACAGGAAGACGCGCGACGGCTCGGGCGCCGGGCCCATGCTGTCCCGCTCACCGATGTGGACGCCGGAATAAAGGCCGGTCAGTTCGAACGGGTCCTCGATCTCCAGGTCGCGCAGGGTTTCTTCGTCGGCGAAGTCGTCGATGCGGATGACGACGTCCCCGGCCGCCTGGCGGAACAGGTCGGGCAGGGCGGCGAAGGCCTCTTCCGCCAGGCGGGCGAAGTCGTCCAGGGAGGGGGCGGTCTGATCGGTCCAGGTCTGGCTCATGGCTAAGGATATCGCCCGGCGCGGCCGGTCCCGCAATCGGCGGCGACGCCGCATCGCAAATCGCGCAATCGGGTTATGGTAAACGCGAATCGGTCGGCGCGCTGACGCTCGGCGGCCGCCGCAGCGACGCATCATCCGGGGACCTATGGCCGAGGCCGACATCGCTTATGCAGCCACCGCAGGGGCGGCCGGTCTGGCGCTGGCGATCAGCGCCTGGACCTGGCGGTTGCGCGCGCGGCTGGGCGCGCGCGAGGTCGAGATCGAGCGCTGGCTGGGCGGCGCCCAGGCCTCGGCGGCGGCCAGCGAAGGGGCCCTGACGGCGTTCGACGACGTGCGGCTGGCCCTGAGCCCGAAGGGCGAGGCGCAGGCGGTGTTCGGTTCGGCCGAGGCCCTGTCGGCGCTGGCGCCCGGCCTTGAGGGGCTGGCGGCGGCGCAAGGCGTGGTCGAGGTCCTGACCGGTCTGCACACCGGGCGCATGGAGGCGCTGGTTCAGGCCGGGGAGGCGTTCGAGACCCTGATGGAGACGCCGCAGGGCGCCTGGGCGGTCGAGGGGCGGCCACATGGGGGGTCGGCCTGGCTGCGGCTGTCGCGCCTGACCGGGGTCGGCGGCGAGGGCGGACTGGACGGCGCCGTGGGGGCGGGGGTTCTGGCCGAACAGTCTCCGGCGCCGACCTGGGTCGTGGACGGGGCCGGGCGGCTGGTCTGGGCCAACAGCGCCTGGCTGGCCGAGACGGGGGCTGAGACCCTGGCCGAGGCGCGCGAGCGGGGGCTCAGTTTCGACCGCGGCGCCGACGGGGTGGTGGCCGAGGCCCTGCGCCTGAACGCGCGTCAGGACGGCTTTCGCTGGACCACGGCGGGCGGACGGCGCCGGGCGTGGAAGATCCTGGCCGAGCCGCTGGCGGGCGGGCGCGGCGCCGTGATCGCTTTCGCCATCGAGATGACCGAGGCCGAGGAGACGCGGGACACCCTGCGCCGCCACGTCGAGGCCCATGACGAGACGCTGAACCACCTGGCCGACGCCGTGGCCATCTTCGGCCCGTCCAAGCGGCTGGCCTTTCACAACACCGCCTTCCAGTCGCTGTTCGGGGTCGATCCGGCCTGGCTGGACGAGCGGCCGACCCACGCCGAGCTGCTGGACCGGCTGCGCCAGAAGCGGCTGCTGCCCGAGGTCGTCGACTACGCCCGCTGGAAGGCGGATGAGCTGGATTTCTACGGCGCCGCCCAGGCCTCGCCGGACGACAGCTGGTCCCTGCCCGACGGGCGGACGCTGCGGGTGGTGCGCCAGCCGCACCCGCTGGGCGGCATCCTGCTGATCTTTTCGGACATCACCGGCGAGCTGCAGCTGCGCAGCCGCTACAACGCCCAGATCCAGGTCCAGCGCGCGACGCTGGACAAGCTGAACGACGCCGTGGCCGTGTTCGGTTCGGACGGGCGGCTGCGGCTGCACAACGAGGCGTTCGAGATCTTCTGGGGGGTGTCGGGCGAACGGCTGAACGAGGCAGGCGACTTCGACGCCGTGGCCGCTCTGTGCCGCCCGGTCCTGCCCGACGCGGCCCTGTGGCTGGGGCTGAAGGCGCGGGTCGCCGACCCGGATCCCGAAAGCCGGGTGCCGATCGCGGGCGAGGGGCGCACCGAGGACGGCCGCAGCGCCGCCTGGCAGACCCGTCCCCTGCCGGACGGCGCGACCCTGGTCGCCTTCTCGGACGTGACGGCCCGGCGCGGGCTGGAGCAGGCGCTGGCGGCCAAGGAAGCCGCTCTGGCCGAGAGCCAGGCGCTGAAACGCGAGTTCGTGGGCAGCGTTTCCTATGAGCTGCGCACCCCGCTGACGACCATCGTCGGCTATTCCGAACTGCTGGAGGCGATGGGCGACCTGCCCGAGCGCAGCCGCCAGCACGCCGGGGCCATCCGCGTGGCGGCCAGCCATCTGGCCCGCTCCATCGACGACGTGCTGGACATGGCCCAGATCGACGCGGGCGAGATGGAGCTGACGCTGGGCGACGTGCGGGTCTGCGACCTGCTGGACGAGGCGGCCGAGCGGATCCGGCCCAAGGTCGAGGGGCGCGGGGCGACGCTGAATCTGGCCTGCCCGGCGGGGCTTCGGCCGATCCGCGCCGACGCCCGCCGCATCGCCCAGGCGGTCGATCACCTGCTGGAGCACGCCTGCCGGGCGGTGTCCGAAGGCGGCGCCGTCAGCCTGAGCGCGGAGGCCGGGCCGAACGAGGTGCGCATCCGCGTCGAGGACACCGGCCGGGGCATCCCCTATCACCTGCAGGCGCACGTCTTCGACCGCTTCGTGCGGCGCGAGCGCGGCGGGCCGGGCGTGGCCCTGGCTCTGGTCAAGGCCCTGGTCGAACTGCACGGCGGCTGGGCCGAGGTCCAGTCCGAACCGGGCAAGGGCGCGGCCTTCATCCTGCACCTGCCGATCGAGGCCGAGGCGCCGACGGCGGCGCCGGAGCTGCTGCTTGAGCAGTGACGAGTGACGAGTGGCGGCACCGTTTTGGACAGCGGAGACGCTATGGCTGCAGGCTGCCTTTTTGACACGTCCCCTTCCTGTCACTAACCACTCGCCACTCGCCACTCGCCACTTGGGAAACCCATGGCCGACACGCCCCGCCCCCTGCTCAAGACCGCCATCATCTATGATTTCGACGGGACGCTGGCCCGGGGGAACATGCAGGAGGTCAGCTTCATCCCTTCGATCGGAATGACGCCGGCCCAGTTCTGGAACGAGACCGTCCGTCCCCGGACCATCGCCGCCGATGGCGACGGCATTCTGATGTATATGCAGATGATGCTGCAGACGGCGCGCGAACAGGGCACGCCGGTGACGCGCCAGGCCCTGCGAGACCATGGCCGGGACGTGGCGCTGTTTGAAGGGCTGCGCGACCGCAGCTGGTTCGACCGCATGAACGCCTTCGGGGCCCAGTACGGGCTGGAGATCGAGCACTACATCATCTCGGCGGGCCTGACCGAGATGATCGAGGGCTGTCCCATCGCCGAGGCCTTCACCCACGTGTTCGCTTCGAAATACGCCTATGACGCGGACGACGTGGCGGTGTGGCCCGCCGTGGGCGTCAACTACACGACCAAGACCCAGTATCTGTTCCGCATCAACAAGGGCGTGCACAACCACTGGGACGACGAGCGCATCAACCGCTTCATCCCCGACGAGGAGCGCCCCATTCCGTTCGACCGGATGATCTTCCTGGGCGACGGCGACACCGACGTGCCGACCATGAAGATGATGCACACCAAGGGCGGCTTCTCCATCGCCGTCTATGACCCCGACAGCACGCCGCGCGACCACGACAAGATCCATCGCCTGATCTCGGAGGACCGTGTCAACTTCGTCGCGGCGGGCGACTATCGCGAAGGCTCGCCGGTCGACCTGATCGTCAAGGGCCTGATCGGCCGCATGGCGGTCAACTACGGCCGCATGCCGGCGGATTGACTCTTTCCTTCTCCCCTTGTGGGAGAAGGTGGCAGGCGGAGCCTGACGGATGAGGGGGGTGAGCGCCCGGCCTGGAAGTTTGGTCTTTTGCCGGGCTTCAACGGCTCGTCTAGGCGCCGACACCCCTCATCCGAGCGCCTCCGGCGCCCGCCTTCTCCCTCAAGGGGAGAAGCGACGACGCTGCCTATCCAGCGCAACCGTCACATCCGCCCGCACCCCGCCCGCCAGCATGTGGCGGGTGATGCGCTCGAAATGCTGGATGAAGACGGCCAGGTCGGCGCGCCGCGCAGGCGGCAGCTCAGCGGGGGGCAGGCCCATCAGGCCCGCCTCCTGTTCGCAGCGCCAGTCGAGCACGGCGTCGAACGACGGCGCCTTCAGGAACAGGATGGCGTCGAAGCGGGCGAAGGTTTCGGCGTAGGGGCCGGCCAAGGCGGCGTTGACGGCGCGCCGCCACGTCCCGTCGCCATCGCGTTCGATTTCCAGAGCATTGATCGGCGGGTCCAGCTCGGTCTCAGCCTGCGGCGTCGCGCCCAGACACCAGCCGTCGATCAGCACCGCCGACGGCCGGCCCGCAAACACAGGCCACGATGCTTCCGGCGCCCGGTCGTCCGTCAGCTTGTCGAAGGCGGGCAGGGGCGTGCGGCTGTCAGGCCTCGCGGCGCGCAGGGCGGCGGCCGTGGCGTCCAGCAAGGCCAGATCATGCGTTCCTGGCGGGCCGCGCACGGCGAACAGGGGATGGACCTCCCGAGCGAGGGTCTGGCGTTCCGTTTTCGTCAGATAGACGTCGTCCAGCGACAGATGGGCGGCGCCGAAGCCTTCCGCCGCCGCGCGCGCCAAGGTCGTCTTGCCGGAGCCCTGCGCCCCCGCGATGCCGATCAGGGGGATGTGGTCCGGCCGCGCGTGGGCCGCGACCAGAGACCCGACCGCGTCCAGCAGCCGGGCGTCGATCATGTCAGTGCTGGCTTTGCGGCAGGCGGACGATCAGGCCGTCCAGATCGTCGGTGACGCGGATCTGGCAGGACAGGCGGCTGTTCGGCTCGACGTTCTCGGCGAAGTCCAGCATGGACTCCTCCATCGCCGAGGGACGGCCCGTCTCGGCGGCGAAGTCGGGGTCGACGTAGACGTGGCAGGTGGCGCAGGCGCAGGCCCCGCCGCAATCGGCGTCGATGCCCGGCACATTGTTGCGGATCGCGCCTTCCATGACGGACAGGCCCTTCTTGACCTCGACCGTATGCTCGGTCCCGTCGTGTTCAATGTAGGTGATCTTGGGCATGGAAGCGGTCTTAACCCTGGATGCAGGCTTGGCAAGCCTTCTCCTCCCCACGCAAGTGGGGAGGTGGCGCGGAGGCGCAGCCGACGTGACGGAGGGGCGATCTGCTTCCGCCGTCGCGAAGCCCCTCCACCACTACGTGGTCCCCCTCCCCACGAAGTGGGGAGGAAAAGATCAGGCGGCGGTCTTCTTGCGCGACGGCGAGACCATCAGCTTCTTGGTCTCGGCGATCGCCTTGGCCGGGTTCAGCCCCTTGGGGCAGACCTGGGCGCAGTTCATGATCGTGTGGCAGCGATACAGCTTGAAGGGGTCCTCGAGGTCGTCGAGGCGCTTCTGGGTGGCGTCATCGCGGCTGTCGGCGATCCAGCGATAGGACTGCAGCAGGGCCGCCGGGCCGAGATACTCTTCCTGGTTCCACCAGTAGCTCGGGCACGAGGTCGAGCAGCAGGCGCACAGGATGCACTCGTAAAGGCCGTCCAGCTTTTCGCGGTCTTCCGGCGATTGCAGGCGCTCCTTCTCCGGGTCCGGAAGGTCGGACTGCAGGTAGGGCTGGATGGAGTCGTACTGGGCGTAGAACAGCGACAGGTCCGTCACCAGGTCCTTCACCACCGGCTGGTGGGGCAGGGGGGCGATGGTGATGTTGTGCGACGAGCACTCGGCCCAGCCCTTGGTGCAGGCCAGGGCGTTGCGGCCGTCGACATTCATCGAGCACGAGCCGCAGATGCCTTCACGGCACGAACGGCGGAACGACAGGGTGGGGTCGATCTCGTTCTTGATGTGGATCAGGGCGTCCAGAAGCATCGGGCCGTGATCATCGGCCGAGACCTCATAGACGTCCCAGCGCGGATCGGCGTCCGTTTCCGGGTCGTAGCGATAGACCTTGTAGGTCTTGACGTTCTTTGCGCCGGCCGGGGCCTTGTGGACCTTGCCGGTTGTGGGCTTGGAGCCCCGCGGGAGGTTGAGCTGAACCATCTGCAATCCTCCTTAGTACACCCGAGCCCGGGGCTCGATGTAAGAGACCTCGTCGGTCATCGTGTATTTGTGCACCGGGCGATAATCGATCTGGACGCCCTCGCCCGGACGCTTCCACGCCAGGGTGTGCTTCATCCAGTTCTCGTCGTCGCGGTCGGGGAAGTCCTCGCGGGCGTGGGCGCCGCGCGATTCAGTGCGGTTCAGCGCGCCTTCGATGGTCACCAGCGCCTGCGAGATCAGGTTGTCGTATTCCAGCGTCTCGACTAGGTCGGTGTTCCAGATCAGGCCGCGATCCGTGGTCTTGATGTCGGCGCCGGCGGCCTCGATCGAGCGCAGCTTGGCCACGCCTTCTTCAAGGGTCTTGCCGGTGCGGAACACGGCCGCGTCGGCCTGCATGGCGCGCTGCATGTCTAGACGCAGGTGAGCGGTCGGGGTCGAACCCGAGGCGTTGCGGAAGCGGTCCAGGCGCGCGATGTGCTGGTCGGTCTGGGCCTTGGAGGCCGACGGCACGGCCGAGTTCTTGTCCACGACCTCGCCGCAGCGCAGGCCGACGGCGCGGCCGAACACCACCAGGTCGGTCAGGGAGTTGGAGCCCAGGCGGTTGGCGCCGTGCACCGAGACGCAGCCCGCCTCGCCCACGGCCATCAGGCCCGGCACCACGCTGTCGGGGTTGCCGTCGCGCAGCGTCAGCACCTCGCCGTGATAGTTCGTCGGGATGCCGCCCATGTTGTAGTGGACGGTCGGAATGACCGGGATCGGCTCCTTGGTCACATCCACGCCGGCGAAGATCTTGGCCGATTCCGAGATGCCCGGCAGGCGGGCGTGCAGCACGGCCGGATCAAGGTGATCCAGGTGCAGGAAGATGTGGTCCTTGTTCGGGCCCACGCCGCGGCCTTCGCGGATCTCGATGGTCATGGAGCGACTGACCATGTCGCGCGGGGCCAGATCCTTCACGGTCGGCGCATAGCGCTCCATGAAGCGCTCGCCTTCAGAGTTGGTCAGGTAGCCGCCCTCGCCGCGTGCGCCTTCGGTGATCAGGCAGCCCGCGCCGTAGATGCCGGTCGGGTGGAACTGCACGAACTCCATGTCCTGCAGCGGCAGACCGGCGCGCAGCACCATGGCGTTGCCGTCGCCGGTGCAGGTGTGGGCCGAGGTAGCCGAGAAATAGGCGCGGCCGTAACCGCCGGTCGCCAGCACCACCATCTTGGCGCGGAACTGGTGCAGCTGGCCGGTGTCGAGCTGAAGCGCGGTGACGCCGGTGCAGGCGCCGTCTTGCATGATCAGGTCCAGGGCGAAGTATTCGACGAAGAACTTCACTTCCCGGCGGACCGACTGGCCGTACAGGGTGTGCAGGATGGCGTGGCCGGTGCGGTCGGCGGCGGCGCAGGTGCGCTGCACCGGGCCTTCGCCGAAGTTGCGGGTCATGCCGCCGAAGGCGCGCTGATAGATCTTGCCTTCGTCGGTGCGGCTGAAGGGCACGCCCCAGTGTTCCAGCTCATAGACGGCCTGGGGCGCGTTGCGGACCAGGTATTCGATGGCGTCCTGGTCGCCCAGCCAGTCCGACCCCTTGACGGTGTCGTACATGTGCCACTGCCAGCTGTCCTCGCCCATGTTGCCGAGCGAGGCGGAGATGCCGCCTTGCGCCGCCACGGTGTGGGAGCGGGTCGGGAAGACCTTGGTGACGCAGGCGACCTTCAGGCCCTGCTGGGCGGCGCCGAGGGCCGCGCGCAGGCCCGAGCCGCCGGCGCCGACGACGACGACGTCGTATTCGTGATCAATAAGCTCGTAAGCAGCCATGGCGGATCAGACTCCGGCCGGCAGCGGGGCCGAGCCCAGCGCCAGACGCACGATGAAGAAGATGCTGGCGGCCGCCAGCACGAGGAAGACCAGGTTCGAAACCAGGATCAGGCCGGAGCGGGAACCGGCGGGGACGTAGTCCTCGATGATCACCTTCCAGGCCAGGCTGGCGAACAGGCAGAAGACCGCCGCCGTCACGGCCGCAAGCCCGGCGTTCAGCGTGCTGTCGAACCAGGCGACGACCGCGCCGTAATCGGCGCCGGCCAGGGTGAAGCCCGACGACAGGACCCACAGGCCCAGCGGCATCAGGGCCAGCAGCGCCAGCTTCTCGACTTTCCATTCCGACGCGCCGTGGCGTTCGGAGATTTTCACATTGTTCTTGAACTTGGGGGCGGCGCTCACAGCGAAACCTTTCCAGCAGCGAACAGCACGACCCAGAACAGGACGGCCAGGACGATCGGGCCCCAGACGGCGATCTGAGCCAGCAGGTTGGCCGACTTGATGGTCAGGCCGCGACCCGCGTCGTTGATCAGGTGGCGGGCGCCGTTCAGCAGGAAGGAGAACAGCACCCACGTCAGGCCGAACCAGATGAACAGGCCGAACGGCGAGCCCGAGACGGCGGCGACCGAGGCGAAGGCGTCCGGCCCCGAGGCGGCGGCGGCGACCCAGACCAGCAGCAGGACCGCGCCCACGCTGGCCGCGCCGATGGTGACGCGGAACAGGATCGACGCGACCATGGTCATGTGCCAGCGCCAGATATCGGTGAAGGGCGACATCGGTGCGACGTGCCCGTTGGGGTGACGGACGTAGCGGCCCGTCCGGTCGCCAGTTTCGCCCGCAGCCGGGGGAGTGTTCGACATGCGAATGATTCTCAAAAAACCCGAGGAATTTCAGGGCCGGATTGCAGTGCAACAGGCTTTAGTGACGCGGACGGGGGGGTGTCAACGAAGCGGGCCGATTCCCGTCAAGTTCTGCCTGCGAACGCCAATCAAAAGGCTGCGATATGCGACAGCGCCGTTTGGCGCGTCGCCGTCGTGCACGGAACCGCCCCCGGCCGCCCCCAGACCGGGTCAGGCCACAGCGGATCGTCCCGGCGACGCCCGACCACGTGAATGTGAAGCTGGGCGGTGACATTGCCCAGGGCGGCGACGTTCAGCTTGTCCGCCGGTTGATCGCGCAGAGCGCCCAGTTCGCGCACCAAGGCCCCGGCCCGCACGATTTCTTCGGTGAGCAGGGCGCGCTGGTCCGGCGACAGATCCTCAAATTCCACCGCCCCGGCCACGCGGGGCAGCAGGATCAACCACGGGAAACGGGCGTCGTCCTGAAAGCGGATCTGGCACAGCGGCCAGTCGGCGGCGAAGACGGAGGCCGCCTCAAAGGCGGGATCGGCGCGGAAGTCTAAAGGCGAGATCATGTGGAACCGTGACAGCCGCCGGCGGGGGGCGCAACGACGAAAGCCGTATCCCCGAACGCTTGCCGCGACCCGCCGACAGGTCTAGACCGCCGTTCCAGCGACTACCGTTTCGCACACGCAATATCGACTGGAGAGACCTGAATGGCTCGCGCGAAGATCGCCCTCATCGGCGCCGGAATGATCGGCGGAACCCTGGCCCATGTGGCCGCGCGCGAAGCGCTGGGCGACGTCATCCTGTTCGACATCGCCGAAGGCACGCCGCAAGGCAAAGCCCTCGACATCGCTGAAGCCTCGGCCGTCTTCGGTCAGGACGTGGCCCTGAAGGGCGCCAACGACTACGCCGACATCGCGGGCGCCGACGTCTGCATCGTCACCGCCGGCGTGCCGCGCAAGCCGGGCATGAGCCGCGACGATCTGATCGGCATCAATCTGAAAGTGATGAAGGCCGTCGGCGAGGGCATCAAGCAGCACGCGCCCAACGCCTTCGTCATCTGCATCACCAACCCGCTCGACGCCATGGTCTGGGCCCTGCAGAAGTTCTCGGGCCTGCCCAAGGAGAAGGTCATCGGCATGGCCGGCGTGCTGGACTCGGCGCGTTTCGCCTACTTCCTGGCTGAAAAGACCGGCGTGTCGGTGCAGGACATCCACGCCTGGACCCTGGGCGGTCACGGCGACGACATGGTGCCGATGGTGCGCCACTCGACCGTGGGCGGCCTGCCGCTGCCCGACGCCGTCGCCGCCGGCTTCCTGAGCCAGGCCGACCTGGACGCCATCGTCGAGCGCACGCGCAAGGGCGGCGGCGAGATCGTCGCCCTGCTGAAGACCGGCTCGGCCTTCTACGCCCCGGCCGAGAGCGCGATTGCCATGGCCAAGTCCTACCTGCTGGACCAGAAGCGCGTCCTGCCGTGCGCCGTGTGGCTCAGCGGGGAATACGGCCTGTCGGACCTCTACGTCGGCGTCCCGGCGATGATCGGCGCGAACGGCGTCGAGAAGATCGTCGAGTTCACCACCAACGACGACGAAAAGGCGATGTTCGCCAAGTCGGTCGCCTCGGTCCAGGGCCTGATCCAGGCCTGTAAGGACATCGAGCCTTCCTTGGCTTGAGGGCGCTAACGCGAGTCGCGCGGCGGCTCGCTGCTTGAGCGCTTAGGCGTCTAAATTGGAAAGGGCCGCATTTTCGAGTGCGGCCCTTTTTCGTGCGTGATCCCTAGAAACCGCTCATCCCGGCGGACGCCGGGATGAGCGGAAGGTGGAGGCTCAGGCAGCCTCAGCCTCTTCGCGCTGCTCCAGCCAGTCCTCGCTCTGCATCTCGTTGAAGCGCGACACCGTGCGTTCGAACTCGAAGGCGCCGACGCCTTCGACATAGAGGGCCTCCGGCGCGGCCTGGGCCAGAACCACAAGCCGGGTCTTGGCCTCGTACAGCGCGTCCACCAACGTCACCAGACGGCGCGCCTCGTGGTGGTTGGCCGGGCTGAGCAGGGGCACGTCAGCCAGGAACAGGGTGTGGAAGCGCCGGGCGACGGCCAGATAGTCCTGCGGCCCCAGCGGGCGGCCGCATAGCTCGTCAAAGGTCGCGCGCGCCATGGCGCCGACCGTGCGCTCCAGCTTCACCTCGCGGCCCAGCACCGGCAGGGCGATGGGCTCCTCCGTCTCGCCGCCCTTCAGGTCCGACCACAGGGTCTCGAAGCCCTGCCGCGCCTCGGCGTCCAGCGGCGAGAACCAGACCTTGGCCCCGCTCATGCGGTCCAGGCGGAAGTCGCGGGCGCCGGCCGTCTCGACCACGTCGCAGCGCTGACGGAGGATGTCGATGAAGGGCAGGAAGAGCTGGCGGTTGATGCCGTTCTTGTAGAGGTCTTCGGGCGCGCGGTTCGAGGTGACGGCCAGCACCACCTTCTTCTCGAACAGGGCCTCGAACAGACGGCCCAGGATCATGGCGTCGGCGATGTCCGTGACCTGCAACTCGTCGAAGCACAGCAGCCGCGCCTCGGAGGCGATCAGGGCGGCGATCGGCGGAATGGGGTCGTCGCCCCGGCTGGTCCCAAACACCTCCTTGCGGCTGCGCGCCGTGCCGTCGCGCCACTGTTTCACCAGGTCGTGGATGCGCGCCATGAAGGCGTGGAAGTGGGCCCGCACCTTCTTCTGCTCGGGCGTCGAGGAATAGAAGAGGTCCATCAGCATGGACTTGCCGCGTCCGGGCGGGCCCCAGATGTAGATGCCGCGCACGGCCGGCTGGGCGCCGAACAGCCCCTTCTTCGACAGGTCGGTCTCCAGCCGTTCAAGCGCGCCGATCAGGGCGGCCTGGGCCGGCTCGGGCGTGATCACGCCTTCTTCCACGCGGATGTCGTAGGCGTTGCGGATGCGGGAGGTCATGCCCAGCAGATAGCCCCCCGACAGGGCCGGGGAAAGGCGGTCGCCGTTTCCGGCGTCGATTTGGAGGATTCCGGTTGCTTCACGGCTGCGAAGGACCCAAATGCAGAAGCGTTTCTCCCAAACGCCCCCGTACAAAGGATGATTTCATCATGGGCTATCGCGTCGCCGTCGTAGGCGCCACCGGCAATGTCGGCCGGGAAATTCTGGCCATTCTCGAAGAACTGAACTTTCCCGTCGAGAAAATGCACGCGATCGCCTCCCGAAAATCCAAGGGCGTCGAGGTCTCCTTCGGCGATCGCACCATCAAGTGCGAGGACATCGAACAGTTCGACTTCTCCAGCGTCGACCTGGTGCTGATGAGCGCCGGCGGCGCGGTGTCGCGCGAGTGGTCCGAGAAGATCGGCAAGGCCGGCCCCATCGTCATCGACAACTCCTCGGCCTTCCGCCAGGACCCGGACGTGCCGCTGATCGTGCCGGAAGTGAACCCGGACGACGCCAAGCTGGCGCGCAAGAAGAACATCGTCGCCAACCCCAACTGCTCGACCGCCCAACTGGTGGTGGCGCTCAAGCCGCTGCACGACGCGGCCAAGATCAAGCGCGTCGTCGTCTCGACCTACCAGTCCGTGTCGGGCGCCGGTAAGGAAGGCATGGACGAGCTGTGGAACCAGACCAAGGCCATCTACGGCCTGGGCGACGCCACGCCCAAGAAGTTCCCCAAGCAGATCGCCTTCAACGTCATCCCCTACATCGGCTCGTTCCGCGACGACGGCTATACCGACGAAGAGGCCAAGATGTGGGAGGAGACGCACAAGATGCTCGATCCCTCGATCAAGCTGACCGTCACCTGCGTGCGCGTGCCGGTCTTCGTCGGGCACTCCGAAGCGGTGACGGTCGAGTTCGACCGTCCGATCGCGCCGGACGAGGCGCGCGAAATCCTGCGCGAGGCGCCCGGCGTCCAGGTCATCGATAAGCAGGAACACGACGGCTACATCACCCCGGTCGACGCGGCGGGCGAGCACGCCGTCTATGTGTCGCGCATCCGCAAGGACCCGACCGTCGAGCACGGCCTGTCGTTCTGGGTGGTGTCCGACAACCTGCGCAAGGGCGCGGCCCTGAACGCCGTGCAGATCGCCCAGCTGCTGGACGAGACCGGCGTCATCACCCCGTCGAGCGGCTATCGCACTTTGACGGTCTAAGAAGCCCTAACGCCTTGCGCGCGGCGCGAGGCTGCTTGAGGGCGGTTTGAGCACTCCATGACCCCGCCGCCTCGGCGATGCGGCGGGGATCGAAAGGTTTCCAGCGTGAGCGCGTCGTCTGCTCCTCCTGCGTCCGAAGCCCGCGCCGCCCTGGGGGCGGGCGTATTCTGCTACCTGATCTGGGGGTTCGTGCCCCTGGTCTTCCAGCAGATGGGCCAGCAGGGGGCGGACGCCTGGGAGATCATGGGGCACCGGGCCGTCTGGGGTCTGGTCTGGGCCGCGCTGCTGGTCATGCTGTCGCGCCAGTGGACGCAGGTCATGGCCGTGCTGCGCCAGCCGAAGGTGCTGGGATGGCTGGCCCTGTCCGCTGTGCTGATCGCCGGCAACTGGACCACCTACATCATCGCCGTGAACAACGGGCGGACGCTGGACGCCTCGCTCGGCTATTATCTGAACCCGCTGCTGAACATGGCGGCGGGCGCCTGGCTGTTCCGCGAGAAGATCGACTGGGCCGGAAAGATCGCCATGGCCCTGGCGGCGGTCGGGGTGCTGCTGCAGACCATCGCCCTGGGTCATGCGCCGTGGGTGTCGATCATCCTCGCGCTGACGTTCGCGGCCTATGGCGTCATCCGCAAACGCGTCTCGGTCGACGCCCAGACGGGCCTCTTCCTGGAATGCCTGCTGCTGGCCCTGCCGGGGCTGATCTGGCTGATCCATATCGAAACGAGCGGCGCAGGCCACTTCACCCAGTCGGCCGGTTCGGTCTTCTGGCTGCTGTTCGCTGGACCGGCGACGGTCATTCCCCTGGCCCTGTTCGCCTGGGCCGCGCGGCGGATGCCCCTGTCCAGCATGGGCTTCCTCCAGTTTTTGGCGCCGACCATCGTCTTCATCATCGGCGCGCTTCAGGGCGAGGCTCTGGGGCCGCTGCGCATCGCCTCCTTCGTCTTCATCTGGATCGCCGTGGCCGTCTTCGCGGTCGGCGCCGTGCTGAAGGTGCGCCGCGCCTCCGTCACGGCCGAGACCATCGTCGCGCCTGAACCCGGTCTGCTGGACGACCCGGCCGAGGACCGGATGGACGCCATCGGCGAGAATCCGCCGCCCGCGCGTTGAGGTCTGGCGTCGTCCCGTCCTAAAGAGAGGGGGATGATGATCCGCTCCCGCCTGCTCTCCGCCCTCGCCGTGTCCGTGCTGATCGCCGGGGGGACCTCCGCCTGCGCTCAAAGCAGCGGCGCCCTTGGCGGCGGCGACGACGTGATCCGCACCGCCCGCGCGGGGGTCGCCCGCGAGGCCGCCCCGCCCGCCGTGCCCGGCGCCCCGGCGACCGTCGCCGCGCCGCCGACCACGGCCGAAACCTTCGATGCTGTCAGCGACGCCCTGGACGCGGCCGCCGCCGCCTGGACCTCGGGGCAGGTCGACGCGGTCATGGCCACCTATGTCCACGACGAGCCGCTGCTGGTCTTCCTGGGCGACACCCCGCTGAAGGGGCCCGACAGCGTGCGCGCGGCGCTGGACGCCCGCGCCGCCGAGCCCGGCGGGCTGGGGACGCTGTCCTATGAGTGGTTCGAGACCATGCAGTTCGACGTCAATACGGCGGTGGTTTCAGGTCGGGCGGTGATGACGCGCGGCGGCAAGACCCATCGCGGCCTGTTCACCCGCATCCTGCGCCGCACGGTCGACGGCTGGCTGATCGTGCACGACCAGCTGGCGTGGGGGCCGGAGGCCTAGAGGGCCGCGCCTATACCCCGCTCATCCCGGCGGACGCCGGGATCCAGTCCTTTGGCTTCTTTCTCGACCGAGAGCGTTTGGCGCGCCCGGATAATGCGGAAGCGTGTGTCTGTGGCTCTCACTGGATCCCGGCGTCCGCCGGGATGAGCGGATCAAGATTCAGAGCGCGCCGTAAAGAGCCTCGATCAGCCTCAGCGCGCGCGGGTCGCCGATCAGATGCGGCGACTGGCGCGTCATGACATAGGCGGCCGAGACGCCCGCCGCCTGATCCGCAAACGCCATCGACCCGCCCCAGCCGCAGTGGCCGACCGCTTCGGGGTTGGGGCCGAAGATGTTCAGGCCCTGATTGCGGGTGAAGCCCGCCGCCCAGCTCATGTCGAAGGGCAGCACCTTGTCCGGTCCGTGGATGCGCTCGCGCGTGGCCTGGACGAGCGTTGCCTCCGACAGCACCGCCCGATGGTCGAGCGCGCCGCCGGTGGCGACGACGGACATCATGCGCGCCAGATCCTTGGCCGTGGCGTGCAGATTGGCCGACGGAATCTCCGCCATCCGCCACTCGGTCGAGCCGCGCCCGCCGGGCGCCGAGCCGCGATCCAGGAAGGCGGCCTTCTTGACCGCGTCGATGGCGCCGAGGTCCGGCGCCGCGGCGGGCTTGCGCAGTTGGGCCACGCGGCCGTGCTCGGCCTCGGGCAAGCCGATCCAAAGGTCCAGATCGAACGGCTGGGCGAAATCTTCGCGCAGGGCCGTCCCCATGGTCCGGCCGTCGACGATGCGGAACAGCTCGCCCGCCAGATAGCCGATGGTGATCGGGTGATAGCCGGACGCCGCGCCCGGCGCCCACAGCGGCGTCTGGGCCGCCAGTCTGTCGAGCACCGCCTGACGGTCGAACCAGATGGCCGGCTCCACGCCGTCGGAAAAGCCCGGCAGGCCGGACTGGTGGCTCATCAACTGGCCGACGGTCAGCTGGTCCTTGCCTGCCGCGCCGAAGGCCGGCCAGTGGTCGGCGACCCGGTCCTCATAGGACAACAGCCCCCTGTCGACGCAGCGCGCGATCATCAAGGCCATCACCGCCTTGCCGGTCGAAAAGACCGGGACCAGCGTGTCCGCGGCGAACGGCCTGGTCCCCGCCAGATCGGCCGACCCGGCCCACAGGTCCACCGCCACCTCGCCGTCGATGGTCACGCTGAAACGCGCGGCCAGTTCGTTCAGCCCTTCGGGCGCGTCGGTGAAGTTGGCGGCGAAGGCGTCCTTCACCGCATTGAAACGCGGCGGGCAGACGCCGTGGAGGTCGGGGAGGCTGGTCATGGGTGCGGTCTAGCGCTTTGGCGGCTGCGGGTCACTTCCGAGACGACGCCGAGGCGTTGCGGGCGCCTTCGAACTCGTCGCCCGGCTTCCACGCGGGCCAGTCGCGCGAGTTGGCCAGGTCGCGGCCGACTTCGTACAGCAGCTGAACATCGGCGGCGGCGGCGTCCATCTTCCAGTCCGGCGTCCATTCGTCCGTCGGCTGATGATAGCGGTTGGCGACGTAATCGCGGCTGGCTTCGTTGTGGCCTGTGAAGCCGGCGGCGGCGAACAGCGCGGGCACGCCCTTCCTCGCCAGCGGGAAGTGGTCAGAGCGATAGAAGGCCCCCGCGTGCGGCGCTGGGTCGGGGATCAGGCGGCGTCCCTCGCGCGCGGCCAGAACCGCCAGCCGGTCGTCCAGATCATTCTTGCCCGCGCCGATGACGACGATGTTGGGGTCGATCTCGGTCCCGGGCAGCAGGCTGTCCATGTTGATGTTGGCGACCGTCGTCTCCAGCGGCCAGACCGGATTGGCGGCGTAGTATTCGGCGCCAAGCAGACCGGTTTCTTCCGCCGCCCAGCTGATGAAGACGGTCGAGCGCTCGGGGCGCGGCCCCTCGGCGAACAGGCGGGCGATCTCCATGATCCCGGCCACGCCCGTCGCATTGTCCACGGCGCCGTTATAGATGTCGTCGCCGTTCTTGGGCGTCGCGCGGCCATAGGCGTCCCAGTGGGCGCCGAACATGACCGTCTCGTCGGGGTATTTCGTTCCGGGCAGACGGCCGATGACGTTGCGCGTCTCGACCCGATCGGCCTTCTGGCCGAAGTCGATGGACATGGTCACCCCGTCCAGCGCCACGGGGCGGAAGTCCGGCGTGCGCGCCTGATCCTTCAGGGCGGCGAAGTCCAGCCCGGCGTCCTTGAACAGCTGTTCGGCGACGGCGCCCTGAATCCACCCTTGAGCCGCCACGCGCTCCTTGTCCGGGTCGGCGCGGACGATGTCGAACTTGGGCGCGGTCGAGGAATTCTCCAGCGTCGACCAGGGATAGCCCGCGCCCGGCGTGTCGTGGATGACCAGGACGCCCGCCGCCCCATGCGCCGCCGCGACCTGGAACTTATAGGTCCAGCGGCCATAGAAGGTCATGGCCTGACCGTCGAACTTGCCCGCGACCGGATGGCCTTCGGGCGCGCCGAAGTCCGGGTCGTTGACCAGGACCAGCATGATCTTGCCGGTCAGATCGACGCCCTTGTAGTCGTCCCAGCCGCGCTCGGGCGCATCTACGCCATAGCCGACGAAGACCAGCGGCGCATCGGTCAGGCTGATGCGCTCCACCGGCCGGTCGGACGAGACGATCACGTCCTTGGCGCGCTGAAGCTCGGTCGTGCGGCCCTTGGCGGACACGCTGATGGCGGCGGGGCCGTCCTGGCTGGTGCGGCTGACCTGGGCGACCTGAACCCACGAGCCGTTCGGGCCGCCGGGCTCGAGACCGAGCGCCTGGAACTGCTGGCTCAGCCATTCGATGGTGCGGTCCTCGCCGGGCGTGACCGGGGCGCGGCCCTCGAACGCGTCGGAAGCCAGCACGCGGGTCGCTTCGTTCAGTCGGGCCGGGTCGATGCGGCCGGACGGGGCGCCGGCTTGAGCCAGCGCAGAGGTCGCACACATCAGGGCGGCGATCAGGCCGACGGCGGCGGAACGGGCGAGGGTCATGGGCGGGCTCGGCTCTTGAACGATTTGCGCCACGCTGCCCCCTGAGGGCGCCGCTGTCGACCCTGAAAGGCCTCAGCGCCCGTTCAGCCAGGCGCGCACGCCGTCCGCCGCGACGACGCCTGAGGCGAAGGAGGCCTGGAGCAGATAGCCGCCGGTCGGCGCCTCCCAGTCTAGCATTTCGCCGGCCAGAAACACGCCGGGCCGCGCCTTCAGCATCAGCCGGTCGTCCACGGCGTCCAGCGCCACGCCCCCGGCCGACGAGATGGCGCGGCTCAGACCCTGCACCCCGGTCAAGGTCAGGGCGACGCCCTTGATCCGTGCGGCCAGTTCGGCCGGGTCTGCGGGCAGCGGACCGCCTTCACGCAGCAGGGCGACAGAAGCGGCGTCCAGCCGCGCGGCCTTGCGCAGCCAGTTCGACAGGCTGTCCTTGCCGCGCGGTTTCGACAGACGCTGAGCGAGGGCTTCGACGCTCAGATCGGGCCGCAGGTCGAGCGTCAGCACGCTTGATCCGTCGCGCTCCACCGCTTCGCGCAGACCGGCGGACAAGGCGTAGATTCCGCCGCCTTCGATCCCATAGGCGGCGATCATGGCCTCGCCGCGCACGGTGCGGACGCCGTGCGTCAGGGAGACCCCTTTCAGCGGCGTTCCGGCGAAGCGGTCGCGGAAGTTCGGCGACCAGGCGACGTCGAAGCCGACGTTGGCGGGACGGAAGGCGGCCACCTCAGCGCCCGCGTTCTCCAGCGTCGGAACCCATGCGGCGTCGGACCCCAGCTTCGCCCAGCTGGCGCCGCCGAGGGCGAGGATCACGGCATCCGGGCGCTCGATCCGCTCGCCATCGGGCGTGTCAAAGGTCAGGGCCTCGCCCTGCCAGCCGGTCCAGCGCGAGCGTGTGCGGATCTCGACGCCCAGACCCTCCAGCCGCGCCAACCAGGCGCGCAGCAGGGGCGAGGCCTTCATCGCCCTTGGAAATACGCGGCCGGACGAACCGATGAAGGTGGGCTGGCCCAGCCCCTCGACCCATTCGATCAGGTCGGCGGGCGAAAAGGCGTCCAGCCAGCCCTTGGTGCGGGCCTGCGCGGCGGAGTCGTAGCGGTTCAGGAAGGGCGCGAGCGGTTCCGAATGGGTCAGGTTCAACCCGCCGCGCCCGGCCATCAGCAGCTTGCGGGCGACCGAGGGCATGCGCTCGTGCACGACCACGCGCAGGCCCGCCTGCGCCAGGCGTTCGGCGGCCATCAGCCCGGCGGGACCGGCGCCGATCACGGCGACTGTGGAAGGGGAGGGCGTCATCGCCGTCTTCCTAGCGGGAATGGGCGCCGGGGCCTATGTTGATGGTCATGAGCGTCGCCTTTACCCGAGAAGAAGATCTGGAAGCCACGGCGGCGGACCTGCCGGACCGGCCGATTTCGCCGCATCCCAACCTGGTCACCCCGCAAGGGCTGGCCCAGATCGAGGCCGAGTTGGCGGCCGCGCGGGCGGCCTATACGGCGGCGCAGGCGGCAGGCTCCATCGAGGCCGACCGCACCGCCATGGCGAGGGCGACGCGCGACCTGCGCTACTGGTCGGCGCGGCGCAGCACGGCCCAGCTGGTCGAGGCGCCGCCGGACGGCCAGGTCCGCTTCGGCGATACGGTGACGATCGTGCGCGAGGACGGCCGCACCCAGACCTGGCGCATCGTCGGCGAGGACGAGGCCGATCCGGCCCAGGGCAGCGTCAGCCACGTCTCGCCCCTGGCCCAGGCCCTGATGGGCCGGCGCGAGGGGGATGAGGCGACGGTCGCGGGCCAGGCGGTCGAGATCGTCGCCATCAAGGAAGGCTGAGGCTGGGGGCGGCTTTAGTAGCCGCCCGTGCCCTTCTCCTTGGCCACCGGCTGGAAGTCGCGCACGAAGCGCTCCAGCAGACGGACGCTGTAGCCCGCCGAACCGGCCGGCTTGACGTCATTGGCGCCGCCGAAGGCCATGTTGGCGATGTCCAGGTGCGCCCAGGGCGTCTCGGGCCGGGCGAAGTAGCCGATGAAGTGGGCGCCGGTGCCCGCGCCCGCCCCGCCGTCGCCCGAGTTCTTGATGTCGGCGATGGTCGAGGACGTGGCCCGCACATAGGACGGGTGCAGCGGCAACTGCCACAGGGTTTCGCCCGTCGCCTCGCCCGCCGTCTTCAGCTGATCGGCCAGGGCGTCGTGACGGCTGAACAGGCCCGCATAGTCGCCCCCTAGTGCGCCGCCGACCGAGCCGGTCAGGGTGGCCACGTCGACGATGGCGGCCGGGTTCATCGTCGTGTCGGCCCAGACCACGGCGTCGGCCAGCACCAGGCGGCCCTCGGCGTCGGTCGAAACGATCTCGATGGTCTTGCCGTTCATGGCGGTCAGGACGTCTGCGGGGCGGATGGCGTTGCCGCCCGGCATGTTTTCCGACAGGGCCGCGACGGCGACCACATCCACCGGCGCTCCGCCCTTGGCCAGGGCCAGGACGGCGCCGACGACGCTGGCGGCGCCGGACATGTCCATCTTCATATTGCCCATGCCCGAACCGGGCTTCAGCGAGATGCCGCCGGAATCGAAGGTGATGCCCTTGCCCAACAGGGCCACCGGCCCCGCCGACGGCGCGCCCTGACCGCGATAATGCACGGCCAGCATACGCGGCGGACGGGCCGATCCCTGACCCGAGCCGAGGATGGCGCCCATGCCCAGCCGCTGCATCGCCGGCACGTCCAGCACGGTGATCTCGACCCCCGGCACGCCGGCGAAGGCGGCGCGGGCGCGCTCGACGAAGGTCTCGGGATAGATGACGTTGGCCGGTTCATTGGACACGTCGCGGGTCCAGGCCATGGCCTCGACCAGAGCCGCGCCGCGACGATAGTGCGCTTGAGCATTGCCAACGTCGTCGGCCACCACGGTCAGGGCGCCGGGCGCCGGGCGGTCGCGGCCGGTGGTGACATAGAGGTCCGATCGGTAGTGGCCGATGCCCAGCCCCGTCGCCAGCTCCGACGCCATATCCGCCGTCAGGCCGGTCGCCAGGGCCGTCAGGGCGCCGGGCTGGCTGTTCAGGGCGCGGCCGGCGACGATGCCGGCGGTCTGGATGTCGGCGGCTTTTGGCGCTTCGCCGAGACCCACGATCAGGATGCGATCCCAGCCGCCGACGCCGTGCAGGTTCAGGGTCTGGCGGGGCTTATAGTCGAAGCGGGCGGCGCTGATGGCCGAGGCGATGGCCTGACGCGTGGCGGCGTCCAGGGACGCGCCGCGCGCGTTGAGCTCAGCCTCCGACGCCAGAGGCAGGACCAGAGAGCCAGACGGCGCAGCAGCGGCGGCGAAGGTCACGGCGCGCGCCTGAGCCGGGGCGGCGCGGGCGGGCCAATCGGAACGCTCGGCGGCGGGCGCGGCGCGGCGCGATTGCGCCTCGGCCGGGACGGCGACGCTCAGACCGGCGGCGGCGATCAGCGCGGCTGCGGCGAAGGACGGAATACGGGTGGTGCGGCGCATCGATCAGGGCCCCCTCTGTGACGATGAAGGCGCCTTTATGGGCGGGACCGTCGCGTGGGAGCAACCGCTCCGCTGACGGAAGGGCGCGACGCCTTGTCGCGCCGGGTCCGCGCGATCGGGAAGGCGCAGCCCAAAGAGAAAGGGCGGGACCTTTCGATCCCGCCCTTCCGTCGTCTGAGCTTTAAGAAGCCGGACCTCTTTAGAAGTCCATGCCGCCCGCTGGACCGACGTCAGTCGGTCCAGCCACTTTGAGTGATGGGCGTCACGATGGACTTCCTTAGAAGTCCATGCCGCCCATACCGCCCATGCCGCCCATGTCGGGGGCGCCGGCCGAGGCCTTCTTGGGCGCGTCGGCGATGGCGGCTTCGGTCGTGATCATGATGCCCGCGACCGAGCCGGCCGAGGCCAGGGCCGAGCGGACGACCTTGGCCGGGTCGATGACGCCCATCTCCACCAGGTCGCCGTACTCCTCGGTCTGGGCGTTGAAGCCGAAGTTGGCCTTGTCCGACTCCAGCACCTTGCCGACCACGATCGAGCCTTCGACGCCCGAGTTTTCCGAGATCTGACGGATCGGAGCCTGCAGGGCGCGACGGACGATGTTGACGCCGGCCGTCTGGTCGGCGTTGTCCACCTTCAGCGCGGCCAGCACCTTGGAGGCCTTCAGCAGGGCCACGCCGCCGCCCGGGACGATGCCTTCGTCGGCAGCGGCGCGGGTTGCGTTCAGGGCGTCGTCGACGCGGTCCTTCTTCTCCTTGACCTCGACCTCGGTCGAGCCGCCGACGCGCAGGACGGCGACGCCGCCGGCCAGCTTGGCCAGGCGCTCTTGCAGCTTCTCACGGTCGTAGTCCGAGGTGGTGTCCTCGATCTGACGCTTGATCTGGCCGACGCGGGCTTCGATGCCGTCCTTCTCGCCAGCGCCTTCGACGATGGTGGTGTCGTCCTTGGTGATCTGGACCTTCTTGGCCTTGCCCAGCATGTCGAGCGTGACCGTTTCCAGCTTGATGCCGAGGTCTTCCGAGATGACCTGGCCGCCCGTCAGGATGGCGATGTCTTCCAGCATGGCCTTGCGGCGGTCGCCGAAGCCCGGAGCCTTGACGGCGGCGACGCGCAGGCCGCCGCGCAGCTTGTTGACGACCAGGGTCGCCAGGGCTTCGCCTTCGATGTCCTCGGCGATGATCAGCAGGGGACGACCCGACTGAACCACGGCTTCCAGCACCGGCAGCATCGGCTGCAGCGAGGTCAGCTTCTTCTCGTGGAGCAGGATGAGCGGCTCCTCGAGGACGGCCTCCATCTTGTCCGGGTTGGTGATGAAGTAGGGCGACAGGTAGCCGCGGTCGAACTGCATGCCCTCGACGATGTCGACGGTGGTTTCGGCGGTCTTGGCTTCTTCGACGGTGATGACGCCTTCGTTGCCGACCTTGGCCATGGCCTGGGCGATCAGGTCGCCGATTTCAGCGTCGCCGTTGGCCGAGATGGTGCCGACCTGGGCGATTTCCGAGTTGTTGGAGACCGGCTTGGAGTTCGACTTGACCTCTTCCAGCACCGCTTCGACAGCCTTGTCGATGCCGCGCTTCAGATCCATCGGGTTCATGCCGGCGGCCACGGCCTTCAGGCCTTCCTGGACGATGGCCTGGGCCAGGACGGTGGCGGTGGTGGTGCCGTCGCCCGCCTTGTCGTTCGCCTTGGAGGCGACTTCGCGGATCATCTGGGCGCCCATGTTCTCGAAGGCGTCTTCCAGCTCGATTTCCTTGGCCACCGAGACGCCGTCCTTGGTCGAGCGCGGGGCGCCGAAGGACTTCTGGATCACGACGTGGCGGCCCTTCGGCCCCAGGGTCACCTTGACGGCGTCAGCCAGGATGTTGACGCCCTTGAGCATCTTGTCGCGGGCGTCGGTGTTGAACTTTACGATTTTAGCGGCCATGCGGGCTGCTCCTATCTAGATGTTTTTACGCGAGAAACCGGAAACCAGGACGCGTCTTACGACAGCACGCCCAGGACGTCGGTTTCCTTCATGATGATCAGGTCTTCGCCGTCGATCTTCACTTCGCTGCCCGACCACTTGCCGAACAGGACGCGGTCGCCGGCCTTCAGCTCCAGGGCGACGAACTTGCCGTCTTCGTCACGGACGCCGGGGCCCACGGCGACGACTTCGCCTTCCTGGGGCTTTTCCTTGGCGGTGTCGGGGATGATGATCCCGCCCTTGGTCTTGGATTCTTCTTCAACGCGCTTGACCAGCACGCGGTCGCCGAGCGGACGAAACGCCATCTGAGTAACTCCCGTTAGGATGTTGGTTTCAGCCCTCGGAGCCCGCGACTTTTGGCAGTCGCCCTCCCCGAGTGCTAACGACCCGGGAGTTAGGCAGGGGAGCCGCAGGCGTCAAGGGCGAGGCGGCGCCAAATTAGGCGCCTGGATGAAGCGAAAATGAACAGAGGCCCCTGGGGTCGTTCAGACAGGCTTCGCTAAAAGGGGGACAACGGATCAACCGGCTTTCGAAAGGAGCCCGCCATGAAGACCCTGTTCAAGATCGGCGCCGGCGCTATCGCCCCTGCTCTGGTTGTGACGATGCTGGCCACGACCCCGGCCGCCGCGCAGAATTATCGTGACCGCGATCGCGACAACACCGGCCGTGACGCCGTTCTGGGCGCCGTGGTCGGCGGCGTCGCCGGCGCGCTGATCGGCCAGGGCGATGGACGCTATGTCGCGGGGGGCGCGCTAGCCGGCGCGGCCCTGGGCGCGGCCTCGAACCGCGGCGACGGCTGTGAATATTACCGCGGCGGCCGCTGCTACCGGAACCAGGGCCATTGGGAGCGTGAGCACGGCATCAATAGCCGCGACGGCTATTATAACGATCGCTATGAACGCAATAACGGTCGCTATGAGCGCAACAACGGGCGCTATTACCGCGATGGCCGCTACTGGAGGAACCACGGCGAGTGGCGCAGCTACCAGAACCGCCGCGATCGCGACTACCGCTACGACCGCCGCTGGTAAGCGGACGGCGCGCTAAGGAAAGGCCCGGTCTCGCGACCGGGCCTTTTTTCGTTGGGAGACGCAGTCCTTGGGCCTGTGCGCGGTCAGCGCGCAGGCGCCAGCCGGCTCAGCAGGGCGGCCGTGGACGGGTCCAGATCAGCCGACGGCGCGCCGCTGGCGACGTCCTTCAACAGGGCCTTGGCCAGAACCTTGCCCAGTTCCACGCCCCACTGATCGAAACTGTTGATGTCCCAGATCACGCCCTCGACGAAGGTCTTGTGCTCATAAAGGGCGATCAGGGCCCCCAGGGCCTGCGGCGTCAGCCGCTCCATCACAACTGTCGTCGACGGGCGGTTTCCGGGAAAGGTCTTGTGCGGCGCCAGGCGGTCGGCCTCTGCTTCCGAGGCGCCCGAGGCGATCAGTTCAGCATGCGCCTCAGCCTCGCTCTTGCCCAGCATCAGGGCCTGGGCCTGGGCCAGGGCGTTGGCCCACAGGGCGGTCGCCGATGCTTTCTCGCAGGTGCGACGGACGACGATGAAGTCGATAGGAACGACCTGCGGTCCCTGATGCAACTGCTGGAAGAAGGCGTGCTGGCCGTTGGAGCCGGGTTCGCCGAAAACGACGGGACAGGTCTGGCGCCCGGCGGCCGATCCGTCGCGGCGCACCTGTTTTCCGTTCGACTCCATCTCCAACTGCTGCAGGAAGGCGGGCAGGCGGCGCAGGGCGTGGGCGTAGGGCGCGACGCTGCGGGCCCCGCGATGCAGGCCGTCGACATTGTAGATCTCGGCCAGCGCCAGCAGCACCGGCGCATTCTTCTCTAGCGGGGCCTCGAGGAAGTGGCGGTCCATTTCGGCGGCGCCGTCCAGAAACGCCTGAAACACCTCCCACCCCAGGGCGAGGACGCACGACAGGCTGACCGCCGACCACAGGGAATAGCGACCGCCGACCCAGTCTCGGAACGCGAAGGTGCGGCCGCAGCCGAAGGCCTGCGCCTTTTCCGGCGCGGCGGTGACGCCGATGAAGTGTTTGGCCAGCCCCTCACCCGGCAGGGAGGCCGCCAGCCACGCCTTGGCGGCCTCGGCGTTGGTCAAGGTTTCTTGGGTGCTGAAGGTCTTGGAGACTACGACGACGAGGGTGGTTTCTGGGTCCAGCCCGACCAGGGCCTCGGCCATGTCGCGCGGGTCGATGTTGGCGACGAAGCGCAGGTCGATGTCCGGGTCCAGCGGACGCAGGGCGTCCCAGATCAGGCGCGGCCCCAGGTCCGAGCCGCCGATGCCGATATGAAGCACCGCCTCGAACCGGCGTCCCGTGGCGCCTGTCTCATTTCCGCACCGCAAAGCTTGGGCGTAGGTCTTCATTTCGGCGCGCACCGCCTCGACCTCGGCCGACACCGGCTCGCCCAGCGCATGGAATGACGCGCCGTCCGGCGCCCGCAGGGCCGGATGCAACACCGCCCGCCCTTCGGTCAGGTTCACGGCCTCGCCCGCGAACAGGGCGGCGCGGCGGCCCTCGACGTCGCAGGCCCGCGCCTGCGCCAGGGCGGCCTCGAACCCGGCCCGGGACCAGCTCTGCTTGGACAGGTCCAGGTGCAGGCCTGCCGCGTCCAGCGTCATCCGCGATAGCCGGTCGGGGTCGGCGGCGAACTGGTCCTGGATGCGGGACTGCGCGTCCTGACGGGCGGCGGCCTCCAGTTCAGTCCAGGCGACATGCGGCATCTTGGTCTCCCATAGGGGGCCGTGCTCGGAAGCGATCCGCGCTCTGGCCCGGGGTTTGCAGGCTCTGGTTTACGGCTCAGGCCGAGAAGAGTTCAATCCGAGATGGGGTCAAGCTGGATTTCCAGCCGGAAGCCGATTGTCCCCCAGTCCTTTGTGAAAGGCACGCCATGTCCTGCGGAATAGCCCTCGCGGTCGCCCTGATGCTGGCCGATCCCGCCGTCGCCGAAGCCGCCGCCCTGCCGCCCGTCGCCCCCGCGGCTCCGGTGTCGGTGGCGCAGGAGCCTCTGTTCGCCGATCTGGTCGCCCGTTCGGGCGCGCTGAAGTCGATCGTCGACGGCTGGATGGCCTCGGGCGAGGCGGACCGCTCGGGCTTCTTCACCGGCGCGGCCTGGGCGGCGTTCAAGGGGCAGGCGGCGGACCTGGCCCAGCGCGACATGCAGGGTCATCTGATCCTCAAGGAACGCGGCACGGACAACGACCTGAAATGCATCCTGCGCGGCATCTCAGAAGACATTCCGCTGAAGGTCGCCGCGCTGGAGAGCGCCGCCGACGCTTCGGCCCGCAAGCTGGCGCTGGACGAGCTGTCCTACCTGCTGAACGACAACGTCGAGGTCATCACTTCGCCGCCACAGCCCGAGGCTTGATGTTTGGGCCTACCGCGCTTCGCGCTGCTTGAGGCCGGTTTTTGGGCCTACCGCGCGTCGCGTTGCTTGAGGCCAAGTTGGAGAGGGGCGATCACCCCTCGACTGTCTCCGGGTATTTGATGGCGCAGCCGTAGGGCGCGGCGTAGGCGGTCTGGACCGGGCGTCCGGCCTTGGCCTCGGCCAAGGCGGCGCGGACGAAGTTGTTGGCGCCGTTCAGGTCCTCGACCTTGTTGGTCGGCCGGTCGTCGATGCCGCCGACGTAGATCAGCCGCCCTTCCGGGTCGATGATGCGCATGTCGGGCGTGGTCTTGGCGTCATAGCGCTTGCCGACCTCGCCGGTCGGATCGAGCAGCAGGTGGGTGAAGGCGGCCTTGTGCTTGGCCTTCCAGGCTTGCGCCTCCTCGCCCTCGACGAAGCCCTGCGTGCCCGGCGCCGAGGAGATGATGGTCAGCCAGACCACCCCGTCGGCCGTCGCCTCGCGCTGCAGGGCCTGCATGGCGCCGGTGTAATGCTTCTTCACGAAGGGACAGCCTTCGTTGGTCCACTCCAGAACGACCGTCTTGCCGCGGAAGTCGGCCAGGGACCGCTGCTGCCCCTGCGCGTCGACCAGGGTGAAGGCGGGGGCCATTTCGCCGGGGCCCGGCGCCTCGGTCGCTTCCGGCGCCACGGCGGCGTTCTCAGTGCGCTCGGGCGATGCGGCAGGCGGCTGCTGGCAGGCGGCCAGCAACAAAAGCGAGGCGGAAGCGGCGGTCAGCAGGCGGAACATGGCGGTCTCCCCAGAGATGAAGTTCAGTCGATGGCGTCCTTCAGCGCGTCGATGACGACGCCTTCGGTCAGAAGTTGCGGCAGGATGCGCGGCTCGGCCCGGCCCGGCGCATAAACCAAATAGAGCGGCACGCCCGAGCGGCCGTGGCGCTGCAGTTCGGCGGTGATGGCGTCGTCGCGCCGCGTCCAGTCGCCGACCAGATAGACGGCGTTGGCCTGTTCCAGCGCCTGGGCCGTGCGGGCCGAGGACAGGGCCGTGCTCTCATTGACCTTGCAGGTCACGCACCAGTCGGCGGTGAAGTTGACCAGAACCGGACGCCCTTCGGCGAGGGCGGCCTGAACCGCCTGCTCGGACCAGGGCTGAGACGACAGGCGGGAGGCGGCGGCGGCGCTCTCAGAGGAAGCGGCGGGGGCCTTGCCCGCCAGCACGCCCAGGCCCAGCGCCGCGATCGCGGCCAGAAGAGCGCCGATAGCGGCCGTTCGGGCCTTGCCCGATGCGGCCTGCGCCCGGCCATAGAGCCACAGCGCCAGCGCCAGCATCAGGCCCGCGCCGAAAAGCACGGCGAGCGCGTCGGCGGTCTGGCGGCCATAGACCCAGGCCAGCCACAGGGCGGCGCCGTACATGGGGAAGGCCAGCAGGTTGCGCAGGGTCTCCATCCACGGCCCCGGCTTGGGCAGGCGGGCCAGCAGGCGCGGATTGAGGCTGATCAGCACATAGGGCAGAGCCAGCCCCAGCCCCAGCATCAGGAAGACCGCCAGCGCCATCGGCCAGGGCATGAACAGGGCGGCGCCTAGGGCAAAGGCCATGAAGGGAGCGGTGCAGGGGGCGGCCACGACCACGGCCAACACGCCGGTGAAGAAGGCGCCCGCGACGCCGGGCAGGCGCGACAGCGGGCCGTGCCCGGCGCCCTGCAGCCCGGCGCCGATGTGGAAGACGCCCGACAGGTTGAGCGCCACCGCCAGCATCAGCAGGGCCAGCGCGGCCACCACGCCCGGCGACTGCAGCTGAAAGCCCCAGCCCAGGGCCTGACCGCCCGCGCGCAGGGCCAGCAGGGCGCCCGCCAGCGCCAGGAAGGTCGCCAGCACGCCGGCCAGGAAGGCCAGGCCGTCGCGGCGCGCCTCAGCCGGCTGATGGGCGGCGCGGCTGAGCGAGGCCGCCTTCATCGCCAGTATGGGGAAGACGCAGGGCATCAGGTTCAGGATCAGCCCCCCCAGCAGGGCGAACAGGGCCGCCTTGGCGAAGTCGGGCAGGGCGGGAGCGACGGCGGCTGTCTGCGCGCCCTCGCCGTCGCCGATCGCGCCGTCGCCTGTAACGCCGGTCAGGGCGGCGCCCGGCTCGGCCGTGATCTCCCAGGCGCCCAGATCGGTGGACAGGACGCCGCTGATCGGCCCCTTCAATCCATTGGACGCCAGGCCGCGCCCAGCGGCGACGGTGACGGTCAGGCCCTGCGGCCCGCGCTCGCCTGACTGGGCGGCGGCGTGGTCGATCACCCCGCCCTCGAAGGGATGGAAATAGGCCCACTTGGGCGCGGCGCCCGCCAACGGGCCGCCGCTGGCCGTCAGCACCAGACGGCCGTCGGCCAGGGCGACGCGCGCCTCGATCCCGGCGGGACGCGGAGCGGCGGCGACGACATCCTGGATCGCCTGACCGAAGCGCGGGTCCAGCGGCGCGGCGCCCTCGCGCACCGGCAGGTCCAGCGCCAAATCAAGGTCTTCGGGCACGCACATCTCGTCGCTGCAGACGTAGAAGTGGGCGGTGACGCGCAAGGGCAGGCTGCGGCCCGGCGCGGCGTCGGCCGGAATCTCGATCGGGACGGGCAGGAAGACGGCGCCGGAATAGCCGTAGTTCATCAGGCTCTGCAGCCGCTGACGCTCGGGCAGGGGCCACAGGATGTCGCCTGGCGCGACGCCCGCAGGCAGGGACCAGCTCAGGGTCGTCGGTCCGCCGGAATCGCCCTGATTGCGCCAATAGGTGTGCCAGCCGGGCTTGATCTGTTGGCGGATGGCGACGACGGCGGTCGAGCCGGGGACGGCCCAGGCGCTCATGGGGACCAGTTCCGCCTCGATCCGCTCGGTGCGCTGCGGGCCCGGCGCAGCGGAGGCCCTGGCGACTGGCGCGGCCCCGGCCGCCAGGGCGTCGCGCAAGGCGGCCTCGGACGCCGGCACGCTCGCCGCCGCCGGAAGGGCCGAGGTCAGGCCAAGGGCGAGCCAGGTCAGGAGCAGAAACAGGATGCGCAAGGGCGAGGCCAGAAACAGGATCAAAGGAAAGGCGCGAGCTTAGACCCTTGAGCCCCGCCTAGCCACGACCCGCGACGGCGGGCCGCAGCGGACGGCCCAAGGCCTCATCGCGGGGCGACGACCTCGATCAGCACCTCGGTGCGGCGGCGCAAGGGGTCGTTGACCCCGCCCACGACCGCGCCGTCCGCCCCGGCGGCCTCAATGTCGAAGGCGGGGGCGGGCAGGCCGGCGCCGGCCAGGGCCTCGGCGACGGCGCGGGCGCGCCGTTCGGAAATGCTCTGATTGGCGGCCGCCGTGCCGCTGCGGGCGTCGGCCAGGCCGGTCACCTTGACGTGCTTGATCTGGCAGCCCTGAAGCTGGGTCGCGGTCATGCCGATGGCCATGCGGGCGGCGTCGGTCAGGGTGGCTTGATCGGGGACGAAATAGACTTCGAACCGTTTGTCGGCGCAGGCCGACGGGTCGCTGACCAGATCGCTGCGCTGCTTATAACCGCTGGTGGCGGCGCAACCGGCGGCGGTCAGGCCCAGGGCCATCATAACGACTGCGGAAACACGCTTCATCTCAGCCCCCTCGCGCGCGCCGTGCGGCGTGCGCTGCCTTCAGCAAAAAAGGGCGACCCGCGCCGTGCGGATCGCCCTTTCAAGATTGTCCCGAAAACGCTTCGGGCGCCAGAGGCTATACGCCGGGATCAGTAACGGCGCTGGCCGTTCTCCCAGTAGCACTCGCTCTGGCGGTTGTCGTAGCAGTAGTAGTAGCGGCCCTGATTGTCGCGGTAGCGCTGCTGGTTGTTGCGGTCCTGGCTGGAGCCGCGGATGGCGCCGGCGGCGCCGCCGGCCAGGGCGCCGATGGCCGCGCCCGTCGCTGCGTTGCCGCCGCCGACGTTGTTGCCGATGATGGCGCCGGCCACGGCGCCCAGACCGGCGCCGACGGCGCCCTGGCGAACGGCCTGGCTCGAGCCGGCGCCGCCGCCGTAATACGGGTCGCTGGCGCAGGCGGTCACCAGAAGACCGGCGCCGGCAATGGCGAGAATCGCCTTGTTCATGGTTCTGTCCTTCATCCCTTAGGGGGCACCCCTGAAGCTTCGATAACGCAGGGCGAACAAGGCGGTTCCGAGGCCGAACGGCGTAAGCTTTACTTTGAATCGCGGCGTGGGTTCGCAGAAGGGGAACCGCCCGTGTGCGCAGGCGTTCGCCGCCCATGAACACTGACGCTCAGAACGACGCCTCGCCTGCGCCGAACGCGGTTGAAACCGGAGCGCCGCCGCCCGGCGATGCGGCGCAGGGGCGGCGGCCGCTGACGGGGGAGGCCCGGCTGGAGCGGGTCGTCATCCTGGTCAATCCGCTGTCGGGCGGTGTTGGAGGTCAGGCGGCCGAAGAAGCCGGCGCCATCCTGGCCGAATACCCCCTCGAGGCCGAGGTGGTGGTGCTGGAGGGCGCGCGCATCGCCGAGCAGATCGCCGAAGCGCTGGCGGCCAAGCCGGACGTGCTGTTCATCCTGGCGGGCGACGGGACGGCGCGGTCTGTCGCCGCCCGAGCCGGCGCCGACGGCCCCCTGATCGCGCCCCTGCCGGGCGGGACGATGAACATGCTGCCCAAGGCTCTGTACGGCACCGGCGACTGGAAGAAGGCGCTGCGCCTGGCGCTGGAGGAAGGGGCGCCTTTGGCTGTGGCCGGCGGAGAGGTCGAGGGCGAGGCCTTCTATTGCGCGGCCATCCTGGGCTCGCCCGCCCTGTGGGCCCCGGCGCGCGAGGCCATTCGCGAGGGCAAGCTGAAGATGGCCTGGACCTATGGTCGGCGGGCGCTGAAGAAGGCTTTTTCCGGCCGGGTGCGCTATGCCCTGGACGGCGGCCAGAAACAAAAGGCCGAGGCGCTGGTGCTGATCAGTCCGCTGATCTCCAAGGCGATGCAGAAGAACGACGGGCTGGAGGCTGCGGCCATGAATACGGGGGACGCGGCCCAGGCCTTCCGCCTGGCCGCCCATGCTCTGTTCGACGACTGGCGTCATGATCCCAACGTCACCACGCGCCCGGCGCGCCGCATCGTGGTCGAGGCCCGTTCGCGCGTCCCGGCGGTGATCGACGGCGAACCCATGCTGTTGGGTCGCGAGGCGGCGGTGCGCTTCCTGCCGCGCGCCTTCATGGCGCTGGCGCCCAAGCCTGCGGCCGCCGAGGATAGCGTCTAGTGGGGGTCGTCCTCCAGTTTTCCGACATTCATTTCGGTTGCGAGCATGAACATGCGGTGGCCGCCGCCGCCGATTACGCCCACGCTGTCGCGCCGGATCTGACCCTGATCACCGGCGACATCACGCAAAAGGGCTATCCGGCCGAGTTCGCGGCGGCCGGGGAATGGATCCGGGCGCTGCCCAAGCCGGTCTTCGTCACCGTCGGCAATCACGACGTGCCCTATTGGGACGTGATGGCGCGGCTGTTCTGGCCCTGGCGGGCGTTTGAACAGGCGACGGGCCACCCTGCGCACGATCATGAGTTCCGCTCGGATCGCCTGATGGTCCGCGGGGTCACCACAGCGCGTGGCTGGCAGGCCCGTCTTAACTGGTCCAAGGGGGTGATCGACCTGGACCAGACGCGCCGAGCGGCGGACGCCCTGCGCCAGGCGTCGCCGGGCGCCCTGCGGGTGCTGGCCTGTCATCACCCGCTCATTGAAATGATCGGCGCGCCGATGACCGGCGAGGTCAAGCGCGGCGAGCGGGCGGCCCGCATCTTCGCCGACGCAGGCGTCGACCTGATCGTGACCGGCCACGTCCATGTGCCGTTCGCCCTGCCGGTCGACGTGGGCGACAACTGCTCCTACGCCGTCGGCTGCGGGACCCTGTCGCATCGGGAGCGCGGGGCGCCGCCCAGCTTCAACCGAATCGAATGGGATGAGGAGGCCGTGACGGTGTCGGCCGTGGCCTGGGACGGGCGGCGGTTCGCCGATCATCAGACCTGGCGCCTGCCGCGTCGTCGTCCCTGAAGTTCTAGCCCCTGAAGCTCTAGTCCTGAAGCTGGTCCAGCCACGAAAAAGGGCCGCGACGCCAAGGTCGCGGCCCTGATTTTCTAAGCAGCAGCGGGCGCTAGATGCGCGGTCCGCCGCGGCCCCTGATGCCGCCCACCACCAGGGAGACGACGAACAGGATCACCGCAATAATGGCGATGAATTTGGCGATTTCAAACGACATGCCCGAGATGCCGCCGAAGCCGAGAACGGCTGCGACCAAGGCGATGATGAAGAAAATAATAGCCCAGCGAAGCATAGGCGAACCCTCCTTAAGATGTTGACGGGAGCGAGCTTTCGACCACTCCCGTCGTCAGCGCCGCTTGCTTGAAACAACGCGGCGGAGGCTTGGCTGTTCCGTTAGCGCCGACGGCGAACCCTGCTTTTTTCGGTAAAGGCGGCCGCCACCATTGTCGCCAGCGCGGGATTGCGCAGGAAGATGAAGCCGCCGGCCAGGGCCGCGACGGCGCCCAGAACCGGACGCTGCTGGAACAGATGCAGGGCGCGAGCGCCCAAACCCTCAGGCTCCGCGTCTTCCTCATCATCGTCGTCGCCGCGGGCGCGGCGCACGAACACCAGGGCGACGATCGCCGCGATGAGGGCGAACAGCAACGCCGTCAGGGCAGCGGCGATCACGGGGATCACAACCAGCAACAGCAGGTAGTAGACCGTGGCCCCCAAGGCGACGATGGACACGAAGGCCGCGCCGGCGGCGACGAACGTCGCCACCGCGCGGTTGATGAGCCCCCGGCCGATCATCAGCGCCGACGCCCGGCCAGCAGCAAGCCCAGCACGACGCCGACGCCCAGCGCGATGGCCGTCGACTGAATCGGACGCTCCTGCACCCGTTCGACGACATAGCGTTGGGCCTCGTCGAACTTCTCGGCGGCGTCGTCGTAATATTCACGACCGCGCACCTTGGCGTCGTCGTAGTAGCCGCGCGCCTTTTCGCGCAGTTCCTCGCCCTGCTCGCGCAGGCGGGCTTCGGCCTCGGAGGCCTTTTCCTTCAGACGCTGGGTTTCCTCACGGGCGCCGGCCTTGAGGTCCTCCTTCAGGGTCTTGAGGTCGTTCTTGATGTCTTCACGAGCCTTGGACGTGGCCATGATGCGCGCTCCGCTCCTTGTGTAAGCTTGACGATTAAATAGAGAAGCCCTGCCCGGAACGCCACACCGACGATCAAGGTTCCTGCAGCGCGGCTTCCCATCTGGCGCGCCGCGCGCCACGCTTCTAGAACAGCGCCATGACCCAATGGTTGGTCCCTCCCGCTCCGACGCCTTCCTTGCCGATCGACGGCGAGGCGCGCCGCCTGCCCGTGCGGCGCATCCTGTGCGTCGGCCAAAACTACGCCGCCCATGCCCGCGAGATGGGGGCCGACCCGGCCAAGCCCGCCCCCTTCTTCTTCGCCAAGCCGAGCGACGCCCTGGTCGCGGACGGGGCGGACCCGGCCTATCCGCCGGCGACGCAGAACCTGCATTACGAAGTCGAACTGGTCGTGGCGCTCGGCGAAGACGCCCGGCCGATCGGCTGGGCCGTCGGCGTCGATCTGACCCGGCGCGATCTTCAGGCGGAAGCGAAAGCCAAGGGGCGGCCGTGGGAGGCGGGCAAGGCCTTCGACCAGTCGGCGCCCTGCGGCGCCCTAAGTCTGACGCCGCCCGCGCCGGATGCGGTCATTGAGCTGAAGGTCAACGGCGCGGTGCGTCAGTCCAGTCGGCTGTCGGACATGATCTGGGACGTCGACGGCGTCCTGTCCAAGGCGGCCGAACTGTGGACGCTGAAACCCGGCGACCTGATCTTCACCGGAACGCCCGAAGGGGTCGGTCCCCTGAGCCCCGGCGATCGGGTCGAGGCGGTCATCGTGGGCCTGCCCCCGCTCAGCTTCACGGTGCAATCATGATCCTGCATGGCTACTGGCGCTCGGGCACCAGCTACCGCACCCGCATCGCCCTCAATCTGAAAAAGCTGGAGTATCGACAGGCGCCGCTGGACCTGCGCACGGGCGCGCAGAAGTCCGACGCCTACCTCAGGCTCAATCCGCAGGGGCTGGTCCCGGCGCTGGAAACCGACGACGGGCTGGTGCTGACCCAGAGCTCGGCCATCCTGGAGTGGCTGGAGGAAACCCATCCTGAGCCGCCCCTGCTGCCGTCGGACGCGGCGGGCCGGGCGCAGGTGCGGGCGATGGCGGCGTTGATCGGCTGCGACATCCATCCGCTCAACAATCTGCGGGTTCTGAAGGCGGTGCGAGGCCTGACCTCCGATGGAATGGGCGCCGATCAGACGAGTGTGGACGCCTGGGCCGGTCAGTGGATCATCGACGGCTTCACGGCGCTCGAGACCCTGGTCGTGCGCCACGGCGACGGCTGGTGCTTCGGCGGGGCGCCGACTTTGGCGGACTGCTATCTGATCCCGCAGCTTTATTCGGCGCGGCGGTTCCACGTCGATCTGGCGGCCTTCCCCCGCTTGCTGGAGATCGAGGCGCGCGCCGAAGTCCACCCCGCCTTCATCGCCGCCCTGCCGGAAAACCAGCCGGATGCGGATTAAGCGTCTTCGTTCACCAACGACCTTGATTTCGGTCAATCTCCCTTAAGCTTTGAGACGGATGATCGGGGTCGTGAGATTCGCCGTTCCGCCCTCTCCGGCCGACAAACTCGCCATCGCCCTGGTGGTCGAGCCTGATCGGTCTCGCCCGTTGCCGCCCGGCCAGCGGGAGGAGGCGACGCGCCATCTGCTGCAGACCGCAGGCGACGCCGGGATCGGCCTGGTGGCCACCCGGCCCGAAGGCGATGTCGAGCGCATGCTGGGCCAGGCCTGGCCCTTCCCCTCGCCCTTCCGCGTCACCGTGCGCACCGTGCCCCTGGCCGACGGTCTGGACCGGGTCGAGGCGCGCGCCCGCCGCTCGCTGGAGCGTATGGGCTTGCCGCGCGGCGACGCTGTTCTGGTGCAGAACGCTGGCGATCTGGCCGGCGCCGAGGGCCGCGTCCTGTGGGACCGGCTGCAGGCGCTGAAGGATCGCGGCGTCTTCCGCAAGGTCGGCTTCATCGCCACGGTCGAGGACGGCCCGGCCTTGCTGGCGCGCCGCTTCCAGCCCGACGTGGTGCAACTGACCTGCAACATCCTGGATCAGCGCGCGGCGCGTTCCGGCGTCATCGCCGCTCTGGCCAGCCAAGGGATTGAAGTGCATCTGGCCTCGGTCTTTGCGCAGGGCCTGCTGTTCGCCAACCGCGAGAGCCTGCCGCCCGAACTGGCCGCCCACGGCATAGCCCTGTCCCGCACGCGCCGCCGTCTGGCCGAGGCGCGGGTCGATCCGATGCAGGCGGCCCTGGCCTACGCCCTGACCCTGCCGGGCGTGGCCTCGGTCATCGCCAGCGTGGCCTCATCAGCCGAACTGCGCGCCATCATCGCCGCCTCCCACGCCCCGCGCCCCGACATCGACTGGGACGCCCTGGCGCTGGACGAGACCCCCGCCGCCCTGGCCTCGCGCCCGCGCCTGCGCCTCGTCAGCGCGGCCTGATCCACAAAGCTGTCCACAGGCGGTCCTTCGCCTGTGCATGAGGGGCGCCGCCCGCGCTTGAGGCCGCCGTCCCGATCCGCCACCCTGCGGGTCAGATGAACGCGCCGCTTTCCCATCCCCCCAAGACCTTGGCCAAAACCGACCTCAAGCCTGACGCCGGAACCACGCCGGTCATGGCCCAATACCTGTCGGTCAAGGCTACACAGCCCGACGCCATGCTGTTCTTCCGCATGGGCGACTTCTACGAACTGTTCTTCGAGGACGCGCAGAAGGCGGCGGCGGCGCTGGGCATCGCCCTGACCAAACGCGGCAAGCACCAGGGCGAGGACATCCCCATGGCCGGGGTGCCGGTCCACGCCATGGACGGCTATCTGGCGCGGCTGATCCGTCAGGGCTTCAAGGTCGCCGTCTGCGAACAGCTGGAAGACCCGGCCGAGGCGAAGAAGCGCGGCTCCAAGGCCGTGGTCCACCGCGACATCGTGCGGGTGGTGACGCCCGGCACACTGACCGAGGACACGCTGCTGGACGCGCGCGGCGCCAACCGGCTGGCGGCCGTGGCGATCCGCAAGGGCAGGGCCGCCGTGGCGGTGGTCGAGCTGTCGGCGGGCGTGGTGGATTCGGTCGCCTGCGAACTCAACGATCTGGGCGCGGCGTTGGCGGCGTTCCGGCCGTCCGAGGTGCTGGTTCCCGACCGCCTGTTCTCGGACGAGACGATGAAAGGGGCGCTGGACGGTTCCGGCGGGGTGGTCCAGGCCATGCCCCAGGCCCTGGCCGAGCCGGTCGGGGCGAAGGACCGGGTGCAGCGGCTCTACGGCGTCTCGGCGCTGGACGGTTTCGGGGCCTTCGAAGAGGTCGAGATTTCGGCCCTGGGCCTGATCGCCGCCTATCTGGAGACGACGCAGGCGGGCAGGATTCCCGCCCTGACCCCGCCGCGCCGCTCGGGCGAGAGCGGCTTTCTCGCTATCGATCCGGCGACGCGCCTCAGCTTAGAGATCGACCGCACACAACGGGGCGAGCGCGACGGCAGTCTGCTGCACGCCATCGACCGCACCGTGACCTCGGGCGGGGCGCGGGCGCTGGCCGAACGCATCTCGCGGCCCTTGCGCGATCCGGCGGCGATCAACGCCGGGCTGGACGCCGTGGAGTGGTTGTTGGAGCGGCGCGATCTGCGACGCGACCTGCGCGACGCCTTGCGCGCCTCGGCCGATGTGGCGCGGGCGACCTCGCGCCTGGCTCTGGGCCGCGGCGGGCCGCGCGATCTGGCGGCGATCCGCTCGGGGTTGACGACGGCGCAGGGCCTGAGCGCCCTGTTCGCCGCCTGCGCCAACGACCCGCTGACCGGGCCGCCGGCGCGAGTCACGGCCTGCCTCGACCGGCTAGCGCTTGAGGGCGAGCTGTCGCACCTTCTGGCCGAACTGGCCGACGGCTTGATGGATGAGCCGCCGCATCTGGCGCGCGATGGCGGCTATGTGAACCCCGGCCATCGGCCCGAACTGGACGCCGCCCGCACCCTGCGCGACGACAGCCGCAAGATCATCGCCGAGCTGGAAGCCAAGGCGGTCGCCGACAGCGGCGTCGCCTTCAAGGTGCGCCACAACGCCGTCCTCGGCTATTTCCTCGAGACCAGCGCCAAGGCGGCCGAAGGCCTGTTGCGCGCCGGGCCGGACAGCCCCTTCATCCACCGCCAGACCCTGGCCAATCAGGTGCGCTTCACCACGGTCGAACTGTCCGAGCTGGACGCCAAGATCAGCCAGGCCGGGCACCGCGCCCTGGCCATCGAGGCCGACACCTTCGAGGGCTGGCGCCGCGAGGTCGCACGTCTGGCCGGGCCGCTGCAGGGCGCAGCCGAGGCCCTGGCCGAACTGGACGCCCACGCCGCCCTGGCCGAATGGGCCGAAGAGGTCGGGGCCGTGCGCCCCAGCGTCGATGACAGCCTGTGCTTCGCCGTCGAGGCGGGCCGCCACCCGGTGGTCGAGGCGGCGGTGAAGGCGCAGGGCCAGCCCTATACGCCGAACAACTGCCAGCTGGCGGGCGACGGCGTCGGGGCCTCGCGCCTGTCCATCGTCACGGGACCGAACATGGCGGGCAAGTCGACCTTCCTGCGCCAGAACGCCCTGCTGGTGGTGCTGGCGCAGGCCGGGGCCTTCGTGCCGGCGCGGTCGATGAAGCTGGGCGTGGTCGACCGTCTGTTCAGTCGCGTCGGGGCCGGCGACGATCTGGCGCGCGGCCGCTCCACCTTCATGATGGAGATGGTCGAGACGGCCGCCATCCTGACCCAGGCGACGGAGCGCAGCTTCGTCGTGCTGGACGAGATCGGGCGCGGCACCGCCACCTACGACGGCCTGGCCATCGCCTGGGCCACGGCCGAGGCCCTGCACGAGACCAACCGCGCGCGCACCCTGTTCGCCACCCACTATCATGAGCTGGCGCGGCTGGAGGAGCGGCTGGACCACGTCTGCAACCTGTCGATGAAGGCCAAGGAGTGGAACGGCGAACTGGTCTTCCTGCACGAGGCGGCGCCCGGGGCGGCGGATCGTTCTTACGGCGTGCAGGTGGCGCGTCTGGCGGGGGTGCCAACCGCCGTCGTCGGCCGCGCCCGCGAGGTGCTGGAGCGGCTGGAGAATGAAAAAGCGGCGACCGCCCGTCTGGACGACCTGCCGCTGTTCGCCGCCGCCGCCGAACCGCCCCCGCCGCCGATGAAGTCCCTGCTGGACGAGGCCATCGCCGCCATCGACCCTGATGACCTGACCCCGCGCGAGGCGCTGGAGGCGCTGTATCGGCTGAAGGGGCTGGCTAAGACCTAAAAAACCACTCATCCCGGCGGACGCCGGGACCCAGTGAGAGCTTCGTCCTCCATCGGTGAGATGAAGCTGCCAGTGTCCAAGCGAGCGCTTGAAGCAAAGGACTGGGTCCCGGCGTCCGCCGGGATGAGCGGTAGATAGGGAGCGTGCTATGTTTCTTCCGTGACCGCCTCGCCCCCGCTCCCGTCCGCTGTTCTCGACGCCGCCTCGGCGCCGGACCCGCGCGCCGCCGTCACCGCGCTTTTGCGTGAAAGTTTGGACGCCGACCGCGCCCGCGCCGCCCGCCGCGCCGAAAGCGCCGCCGACGGCGCCGAAGCGGCGCGCCTCTACGCCGAGGCCGCCGACGCCCTGCTCACCAGCCTGTGGCGGTTCGCGACCGAACAGGTCCATCCGGCCCCGGACGAACGGCTGACCTTGCTGGCGGTCGGCGGCTATGGGCGCGGGGGGCTGGCGCCGTTTTCGGACCTCGACCTGTTGTTCCTGCGGCCGGGGCAGGCGATCAGTCCGCGCGCCCAGGCGGTGGTCGAGTTCGTCCACTATGTCCTGTGGGATCTGGGGTTGAAGGTCGGCTCGGCCTTCCGCTCCATCGGCGAGACTCTGGCTCTGGCGCGCGACGACATGACGGTGCGCACCACCTTGCTGGAGGCGCGGGTGCTGGCGGGGGATGCAGGCCTGGGCGAAAGCCTGCTGAAGCGGTTCCGTAGCGAAGTCGCCCGCGCCGACCCGCGCCCCTTCATCGCCGCCAAGATGTCCGAGCGCGACGTGCGCCTGCAGAAAACCGGCGCCGTCCGCTACCGCGTTGAGCCCAATATCAAGGACGGCAAGGGCGGTCTTCGCGACCTCAACACCCTGTTCTGGATCGCCCGCTCCCTGGCGCCCGACAGCGAGCGAGGGCAGGCGGCGCTGGAGGGCCTGCTGACCGCCCGAGAGCTGCGCAGCTTCCGCGAGGCGATCGGGTTCCTGTGGCGGGTGCGCATCCTGCTGCATCTGGTCGCGGGAAGGCCTGAGGAAAAGCTGACCTTCGACGTCCAGCCCGAGATCGCCCGGCGCATGGGCTGGCGCGGGCGCGGCGACGAACTGGCGGTCGAGCGCTTCATGCGCCGCTATTTCCAGGTCGCGCGCGAGGTCGGCGCCCTGACCCGCGCCGTCTCGGCCCAGCTGGAGGCGCGCCAGCAGAAGAAGGCGGAAGGGCTGGCGCGCGGCCTGTCGCGGCTGATCCGCCGCCGCCGGGTCAGGCTCGCCTTTGACGGCCTGGCGGTGGAGGAGGGGCGGCTGACCGTGACGGGCGCCAATGTCTTCGCCCGGGACCCGGCGCGGCTGCTGATGCTGTTCGTCGAGGCGGACCGGCTGGACCTGGACCTGCATCCTGACGCCTTCGCCGCCGTGATCCGCTCGCTGACGCTGGTGACGCCCGCCCTGCGGCGCGACCCGCGCGCGGCCGAGGCGTTCCTGACGGTGCTGGCGCATGGCCAGCGGCCCTATCGCGTCCTGTCGATCATGAACGAGACGGGGTTGCTGGGACGCTTCCTGCCCGAATGGGGACGAATCGTCGGCCAGACCCAGTTCAACATGTACCATGCCTATACGGTGGACGAGCACACCCTGCAGGCGGTGGGCGTCATCAACGACATCGCGCGCGGCAAGCTGAAGGCCGACCACCCGGCCTCGACCGCCATCGTGCCCCGCATCGCCGATATCGAGGCGCTGATGCTGGCCATGCTGCTGCACGACGTGGGCAAGGGCGGCGACCGGGGCCAGTTGGAGGACGGGGCCATCGCCGCGCGCCGGGCCTGCGAGCGGCTGGGCGTCGATCCGCGCCGGATCGAGCTGGTCGTCTGGCTGGTGCGCCATCATCTGCTGATGAGCGACTACGCCCAGAAGCGCGACGTGTCCGATCCCTCGACCGTGCGCGCCTTCGCTGAAGCGGTAGGGGATCCAGAGCGCCTGCGCATGCTGATGGTGCTGACCGTGGCCGACATCCGCGCCGTCGGGCCGGGGGTGTGGAACGGCTGGAAAGGGCAGTTGATGCGCGCTCTGTTCGAGGCCACCGAGGCCCTGTTCCGGGGCGACGCCGTGACGCGCGAAGACCCTCTGGCTGACCATCCGGCCCTGGTCGAACGGGCGCGGCGAGAGGGAGCGGCGGTCGAGGCCTTGCCCGCCGAGGGGCCGCTGGAATCCACCGCCCGCGTGGCCGTGGCGGCGCGCGACCGGCCCGGCCTGTTCGCCGATCTGGCGGCCACGCTGTCGATGGCCGGCGCCGACGTGGTGGGCGCGCGGCTGGCCACGGCCGAGGACGGCATGGCGCTGGACGTGTTCGAGATTCAGGACGGGGCGGGCGAACCCTATGGCGGGCGCGAGCCGCGACGGCTGGCCATTCTGGTCAAGGCGATGGAGCGGGCGGTGCTGAAAGGGGCGCGGACCTCGGCCATGCAGGCGCCGCGCGTCAGCGCCCGCCGCGCCGTCTTCGATGTGCGGCCGGTGGTGCGCATCGACGCCGACACCGGGACCAGCGCCGTGGTGGTCGAGGTGTCCGGCGCCGACCGGCCTGGCCTGCTGGCGGATCTGGCGCGGACGATCTCGATGCACGGCTATTCGACCCGCTCGGCCCACGTCGCCAGCTTCGGCGAGCGGGCGGTGGACGGCTTCTACATCACCGACGCCGACGGCCGGAAACCCAAGGACAAGGCGAAGCTGGAGGCCTTGAAGGCGGACCTGCTGGAGGTGCTGGATCGCGCGCCGCAAGGCCCCGCCGGGCGCAGCATCACCCCTGTGCGCGCCAGCGTGCGCGATGTGTCGGATCTGGAAGGCGCGCTGGGCCGCTCGCCCGTATCCAGCGGCCCGCAGGCGCGCTAAGGCGTTTCGGGACCGAGCGCAGGAACAGCCGTGAACGATAACACCGATCCCATCGAACCGGCCGCGCCGATCTCTGCCGCAAACGCCACGGTCGAGCCGGTGGTCCAGCCGCCGGCCTCCGCTGCGACGGCCAAGCCCAAGGCGGGCGGGGTGGCGCGGTCTTCCGCCATCTTCAGCGCCATGACCCTGCTCAGCCGTCTGGCCGGGTTCGCGCGCGACCTGGTCATCACGGCGGCGCTGGGCGCCTCGGCCGGACCGGCGGCCGACGCCTATTACACGGCGCTGAACTTCCCCAATCTGTTCCGGCGCATCTTCGCCGAAGGGGCCTTCGCCGCCGCCTTCGTGCCCGCCTACGCCAAGACGCTGAAGAGCGAGGGGGAGGCGGCGGCCGACAAGGTGGCGACGGACGCCCTGGCCGCCGTGGCCGCCGTCACCGTGGCCCTGACCCTGGTCGCCCAGCTGGCCATGCCGTGGCTGATGACGGTCATCAACATCGGTTTCCTGGATGATCCGGCCCGCTTCAAGCTGGCGGTGATCCTGACCCAAATCACCATGCCCTACCTGCCCTGCATGGCCATCGCCGCCCTGCTTAGCGGGGTGCTGAACGCGAGGGGGCGGTTCATCGTTTCGGGCGCCTATCCGATCCTGCTGAACCTGATCATGCTGGCCGCCGTCATCCCGGTGAAGGGCGATCAGATCGAGGCCGCCTACGCCGCCTCCTGGGCCGTGCTGGTCGCGGGCGTGGCGCAGGCGGGCCTGTGCTGGTGGGCGGCGCGCAGGGCGGGGGCGAACATCCGCCTCAGCCCGCCGAAAATGACGCCGGCGGTGAAGGCCATCATCATCACCGCCGTTCCCGCCGCCATCGGCAACAGCGCCACCCAGATCAACGTCTTCATCTCCGGCAACCTGTCCAGCTTCGTCGACGGCGGGCGCACCTGGCTGGCGACGGCGGACCGGCTGTACCAGCTGCCGCTGGGTCTGGTCGGGGTGGCGATCGGCATCGCCCTTCTGCCCAAGCTGTCGTCGGCGGTGGCCTCCAGGGACCACGCTCAGCAGCAGGCGTCGATGGACGAGGCGTTGATCCTGTCCATGGCCCTGACTCTGCCGGCGGCGGCGGCCCTGATGGCCATGCCCTACTTCCTGATCGACGCCCTGTTCACGCGCGGCGCCTTCTTGCAGGTCGACGCCGTCAACACCGCTCGGGCTCTGCTGCATTTCGGCTGGGGCGTGCCCGCCTTCGTGCTGATCCGCATTCTGGCCCCTGCCTTCTTTGCGCGGGGCGACACGCGCCGGCCCATGGTCTTCGCCCTGACCTCGGTGGCGGTGAACGCCGTGCTGGCCATCGGCCTGTTCAACCTGGGCATGGGGGTGGCCGGCATCGCCGCGGCGGTCAGCGCCTCGGCCTGGACCAATGTGCTGCTTCTGGGCGCAACCCTGTGGCGGCGCGAGCACTACCGGCCCAGCCCGCGCGCCGTCTGGCGTCTGGGCCGCATCGCCCTGGCCAGCGCGGGGCTGGCGGCGGTGGTCGGCGCGGCGTCCTGGGCGCGGCCGATGCTGCAGGCGCCGGTCGCCGACCTGCTGGCGATGGCGGGTTCGAGCCACGGCGCCAAGGAGATCACCCTGCTGCTGGTCGTTGCGGCGGGCGGCCTGGCCTATGTCGCGCTGGCCTTCCTGACGCGCGCCGTGACGATGGCCGAGGTCAAGGGCCTGGTGCGGCGGTCGCGGTGAGCTTGCCCTTCGCAGCCCGAACCGATAAGCGCGAGGGCATGGCGCTTTCGGGACGATTTCTCGCTCACGGACGATGGCGCGGCTGATCCGCCGCCCCGGGCGTCCGCACGCCCGCCTTTCGCACGCGAAACCGTGCGCCGACATTCGCCTTTCGACTTCCGAGATTCGCTATCATGACTGACCAGACCCCGGCCCAATACACCGGCCCGCGCCGCATCCTGTCCGGCATCCAGGCCTCGGGCGCCCTGCACCTGGGCAACTATCTGGGCGCGCTGAAACGCTTCACTGAACTTCAGGAGACGGGCGCGCCCCTGTTCGTCTTCGTCGCCGACATGCACGCCATCACCGTGTGGCAGGAGCCCGAGAAGCTGGCCGCCCAGACGCGCGAGATCGCGGCGGCCTATCTGGCCTCGGGCCTGGACCCGGCCAAGGCCGTCATCTTTCCGCAGTCAGCCGTGCCCGCCCACGCCGAACTGGCCTGGATCTTCAACTGCGTCGGCCGCCTCGGCTGGCTCGACCGGATGACCCAGTTCAAGGAGAAGTCGGGCAAGCACAAGGAACGCTCCAGCGTCGGCCTCTACACCTATCCGGTGCTGCAGGCGGCGGACATCCTGCTCTACAAGGCGACCGAGGTGCCGGTCGGCGAGGACCAGAAGCAGCATCTGGAGCTGACCCGCGACATCGCCCAGAAGTTCAACAACGACTTCGGGACGCCCGGCTACTTCCCCCTGCCCGAGCCGCTGATCCAGGGGCCGGCGACGCGGGTGATGTCCCTGCGCGACGGCGCGGCCAAGATGTCCAAGTCCGACCCCTCGGACCTGTCGCGCATCAATCTGACCGACGACGCCGACGCCATCGCCAACAAGGTCCGCAAGGCCAAGACCGACATGGAGCCGCTGCCGGAAACGGTCGAGGGCCTGGAAGGCCGGCCCGAGGCCAAGAACCTGGTGGCCATCTACGCCGCCCTGGCCGACACGACGCGCGAGGCGGTGCTGGCCGAGTTCGCGGGTCAGGGCTTCGGCGCCTTCAAGCCGAAGCTGGCCGAGCTGGCTGTGTCGTCGATGGCCAATGTCACCGCCGAAATGCGCCGCCTGATGGCCGACCCGGCCGAGATCGACCGCGCCCTGGCCGCCGGCGCCGAAAAGGCGCGCGAAGTGGCCGAGCCGACCATCGCCGAGGTCAAGAAGATCGTCGGCTTCTGGCAGGGTTGAGGCTTCTGGGCTGAGCGGCGGGTTTCGGACGCGGCGTTGCGAGTCTCGCTTCCGTCGCCGCGCCGTCGCGCCTAGAGCGTCGAGGCATGAGCCATCCTCTTGATCGGGCGGTGTTCAACGCCCTGACCACGCGTCTGTCGCCTTTCGCCACGCCGGATTCCGGAGCGGCCGCCGTGCGCATCGACCCTGAGATCGGGGTGTTCCTGGCGGCGGCCGACGCGACGCCGGACAGCCGCCGGGCGCTGACCGAGCTGGACCGCCGCCATCCCGGCGGGGGGCTGGTCGAGCGCGAGGACGGGCCGATGGTCGACGTCCTGCCCGACGGCGCCGTGATCGCCGCGCGGGTCGGCCTGGTGCAGATGACGGCGACGGCCCTGACGCCCCTCGGCTTGGAAGGCCCGCGGCTGGACGACGTCATCGAGGTGCTGGACGAGGCTGACGCGCCGGCGATGCTGGCGCTGGCGACCCTGACGCGGCCTGGTCCCTTCCGCTCGCAGACGCGCAAGCTGGGTCCGTTCATCGGCGTCAAGCGCGAGGGCGAGCTGGTCGCCATGGCGGGGCGGCGGCTGCGGGTGGACGGTTTCACCGAACTGAGCGGCGTCTGCACCCACCCGGATCATCGCGGCCAAGGCTATGCGGCGGCTCTGTCGCGCGCGGTGGTCGGCGAGGTTTTGGCCTCCGGCGAGGCGGCCTTCCTGCACGCCTTCGCCGAGCATGAGGCGACGATCGCCTTCTATCGCGGCCTGGGATTTCAGGCCCGGGCGCGCATGACCTATACCTTGCTGGGCGAGGCTCAGGAGGAGCGGACATGAGCGTGCATCGGGCGACGGTCGAATGGCGCCGAGGCGAGCAGCCGTTCAGCGACAACAAATACGGTCGCGGCCATGACTGGCGCTTCGACGGCGGGGCCGTGGTGCGCGGTTCGTCCGCGCCCTCGGCCCTGTTGCCGCCGCCCCTGTCGGACGAGACGGCGGTCGATCCCGAGGAAGCCCTGGTCGCCGCCCTGTCCAGCTGCCACATGCTGTTCTTCCTGGCCTACGCCCGCAAGGACGGCTTCATCGTCGACAGCTATCGCGACGACGCCGAGGGAACGCTGGGCCAGGACGAGCGCGGCAGGGTGTCGATCACCGAGGTGACGCTGCGCCCCTCCGTCATCTGGTCAGGCGACACGTCGCCGGACGCGGCGGCCCTCGCCGAGCTGCACCATCGCGCCCACGACAGCTGCTACATCGCCAACTCGATCCGCGCCGAGGTCAGGATCGAGCCTCGCTGACCTGAGCCGCGGTGCTGCAGGAAGGCTCCGAACCGGCGCAGGGCCTCCTCGGTCAGGTCGGGGTGGTGGCGCATCGGCCCGTTGTTGGTCGGTTCGTCAAAGGCGTGGGTGCCGTCTGCGACCCAGCTTTCGACCTGCGCCCCGCCCGCGCGGATCATGGAGTTGACCCGTTCCGCGTTGCGCACCGTCGTCAGGTGATCGCGCCCCGCCGTCAGGGCCAGGACGCGCGGGTGATGGCGCCACGGCTTCATCCGGTTGAAGGCCCACGGGCCGATATAGGCATAGGCCAGAAACACGGCCTTGACCCCTGACAGGGCGACGGCGTCCGGGTCGGCGACGCCTAGGCGGCGCGGGGCGGGCGTCTCGCTCATCATCTCCATGATGGCCCATCCGCCGTGGCTCCAGCCCGCCAGGGCCAGTTGGGAAGCCTCCACGTCCGGCCGCTGCGACAGGCCGTGGATGGCGGCCAGGACATCGCCGGCCCGCTCATATCCCCGGAACAGCACGCCGGTGCACACCGTGGTCAGCGTCAACGCCCGGCCCCAGCCGCGCGGACCATAGGAATCGATGATGGCGGCGCGCCAGCCGGCCGCTTTCGCCGCCTCGGCATAGCGCGGGAGATGGCTGCGCAGACCGCCGCAACCGTGGAACAGCAGGACCGTCGGGCGCGGGCGGTCGTCGTCAGGTCCGACGATCTGCACATGCGGCTGCAACCGAGCCCAGCGGGCGGCGATGGTGTCCATCCCTGCAATCTAGGGCGCCGTTTTTTTCAGGGAAGGGGTCTTGCGCCTGGCTTATTCAGATATATCTGTTTGCCAGTTCGATATATCTAAATGAGAGAAAAGAAGAGATGAGAGGGTCCAAGAGGATTGGAAGGCGCGGCCACGGCATGGGCCAGCACGGACCCGAGCGCGGCTTGGGTTGCGGCGGCTACGGCCGGACGATGCGCCCGGAAGCCCGGCGGACGGGCGAGGGCCGGATGCGCGGCGAGGGTCACGGACGACGCGGCGGCGGCCGCATGTTCGAACACGGCGCCCTGCGTTGGGTGCTGCTGTCGCTGATCGCGGACAAGCCCAGCCACGGTTATGAACTGATCAGGGCCATCGAGGCGCGAGTAGGCGGGGCCTATGCGCCCAGCCCCGGCGTCATCTATCCCAGCCTCGCGCTGCTGGAAGACATGGGCGCCGTGAACGCCGTCGCCGACGGCGGCAAGAAGCGCTACGCCGTCACCGACGAAGGCCGTCGCCTGCTGGTGGAAAACGCCGAGGCCCTGGCCCACGCCGAGCGCAAGATGAAGGCCTTGGGCGGCCGCGCCGACCGGCCGGCGCGCATCGCCCAGGCCATCGAGGCCTTCCGCGCCGCGACGCATGATCGCCTGACCCAGGAGCCGCCGCTCAGCGAAGCCCAGGTCGAGGCTCTGGCCGACATGATCGAAGCCGCAGCCGAAAAGGTGAGACAGGCATGAGCAACGCCCTGTTGCGACAACCGCGCCGCGTGCGCCATGAGCTGAAATTCCGCCGCGCCCGTGTCGAAGCCGTCGAGCAGCTGACCCCGGTCCTCAAGCGCGTCGTGTTGACCGGCGACGAACTGGAGGGCTTCTTCAGCCCCGGTTTCGACGACCACGTGAAGATCTTCCCCGCGCCGCGCGGCGAGCCGCTGGTGCTGCCGACGCTGGGGCCCGACGGGCCGGTGTTCCCGGACCCCCGGCCGGTGGCGCGCGACTACACTCCGCGCCTCTTCGACGCCGCCAATCGTCGGCTGACCATCGACTTCGCTGTCGGCCACGGCGGCCCGGCCACCGCCTGGGCCGAGGACGCGCAGCCCGGGGACGAGTTGGGCCTGGGCGGGCCGCGCGGGTCCTTCCTGGTCCCGACGAGCTTCGCCGAGCACCTGCTGGTCGGCGACGAGACGGCGATCCCCGCCATCGCCCGCCGTCTGGAGGAGCTGCCGAAAAGCGCGCGCGCCATCGCCTGCATCGAGGTCAACGATGCGTCCGGCGAACTGGACCTGCCCAGTCCGGCGGATGTCGAGATCGTCTGGGTCCATCGCAACGGCGGCCCGCGCGGCCGCGCCGAAGCGCTGACGGCGGCGGCGGTCGCGGCGGCGAAGCGGATCGACCCGGCCGACGCCTATGTCTGGGTCGCCTGCGAATCCTCGGTCGCCCGCTCGATGCGCGCGGCGCTGCTGGCCGCCCGGCCGTTCAACCCGAAATGGATGAAGGTCGCCGGCTACTGGCGGCTGGGCGGCGTCGGCTCGAACGATGTGATCGAGGACTGAAGGCCAGACACAAAAAACCCCTCCCCCTCGAGCGGGGGGAGGGGCGTTGGCGCCACCAAACGCGCTCAGGCGAAGATCAGAAGGCCCAGCGGGCGCCGATCGAGGCTACCAGGGCCGAACCTTCGGCCTCGCCGCGCAGGTGCGAGGTCACGGCCGCCGGGGTGCCGGCGTAGAAGGCGCGGTCGTCGCGGATCGTCGAGTCGCTGAAGGCGATGTAGGTCAGGCCTGCATCGAAGGTCACGCCCGGCGTCACCTCGGTCGACCCGCCGACCGAGAACAGCCAGCGGTCGGCGTCCGGAATGCGGGCCGTGCGCAGGCTGTCGCGGGTCGGGGTCGGGTCATAGCCGACGCCGGCGCGCAGGGTGGTCTTGTCGCTGAGGGCGTAGTCCAGGCCGATGGCGCCGGTGGTGACGTCCTTGTAGTTCTGATGGATGACGTCGCCGCCGTTCGGATATTCGACGGTGATGGCCTGGAACTCGGACCAGCCGATGCGGTTGACCTGGGCGTTCAGCGTCAGCTTGTCGTTGACGGCGTAACGCACCGAGGCCGAGGCGAACCACGGGGTGTTGAAGCTGGCCGTGCCGCTGGTGCTGACGCTGTTGGGCGCCAGGGGGCCGGTCAGGGCGATGGCGATATCCCCGTCCAGCTCATGCTCGATCTTGGAGCGGTAGGACAGGCCGAAGTCCCACGGGCCCTTGTGGACCTGGGCGCCGACATTCCAGCCGAAGTCCCAGCCGTCGCCTTCCAGCGAGGAGGAGCCGTCCGGCAGCAGGGGCGAGACCGACGGCATGGCCGAGGTCAGCTTGGCCTTGACGTACTGGGCGTTCAACCCGGCGCCGACGTCCAGCCAGTCGTTGACCTGATAGGCCAGGGTCAGGCTGGCGTCGCCCGAACGCAGCTCCGAGGTCAGGGCGTCATAGCGCGCGAAGGAGCCCTGCTCGTACTTGGTGGTGAAGTTGTACGGGGCCGCCACCGAGACGCCCAGGGCGAGGCGGTCGCCGATCGGGGTGGCGAAAGCGAAGTTCGGGACCAGGCCGCTTTCGATCGGATCAACCTCGGTGTTGCGCGGGTTGACCACCGGCACGTCCACGCCGCCCGGATAGGTGACGTAGGAACCGGTGTTGCGCACCTCTGAGTCGATCTTGATGGCGTGCAGGCCGACGGAAAGTTCGCGACCGCTGCGCGCGATCGAGGCGGGATTCCACCACAGAGAGCCGACGCCGCGATCGGCGGCCTCGCCGGAGAAGGCGCGGCCGGCGCCGCGCACGGACTGTTCCTGCAGATAGAAGGAGCCGGCGAGGGCCGGGGCCGCCACGCCCGTCATCAGGGCGGTGGTCAGAGCCAGGCCGCCGAGGCGGGCCATGTTCCTGGGGGTCATTTACGCTTCACCTATGTCGAGGGCCGGCCATTGAAAGCGGACGGCCTTTGTTCGGGGAGAGCCGCCACGCCGCCATCACAGCGTCCGTGTCATGAAAGCGTTGCGTCCAAGGCTGGTGTCGGACGGCTTCCCGGCAAAAGCGTGGCGCAAAAGGTGCGCAATTTCACACCTTAGTGAGGTTACGTAGGGGCAATTTCGATGCCTGCCGAACGCAGGTCGGCGGATAAATCGTGTTCCGCCGCGTCAACTTCGGGCTGGTTCCTCCCGCGGATGACCAGCTGGGTGCCGATCTCGCTGGGCTTATGGTCCCCGCTGAAGCCGAAAGGGTAGGAGCCGAAGGACAGGTGAGGCCGCGCCTCAGCGGCGGCGCGCAGGATGTCGGCCACCGCGCCTTCGCCCACGCCGGTGACGCGAAGGCTGCGGCTATGCACCGGAGAGCCGGTCTTCAGGCGCGGCGCCACGTCGTCGAGCATGGCCTCCATGATCTTGGGCACGCCCGCCATGACGAAGACGTTGTCGACCTGGAAGCCGGGCGCGCCGCTGACCGGATTGGCGATCAGGACGCCGCCTTCAGGCACGCGGGCCATGCGGCGGCGGGCGGCGTTGAACTCGCCGGGCGCATAGCGGCGCTCGAGGATGGCGAGCGCCTCGGGGTGTTCGCTGACCGGCACGCCGAAGGCCGCGCCGACGGCGTCGGCGGTGATGTCGTCGTGGGTCGGGCCGATGCCGCCGGTGGTGAAGACATAGTCGTGCGCGGCGCGCAGGGCGTTCAGTGCCGCGACGATCTGGTCCTGACGGTCGCCGACCACCCGGGCCTCCATCAGATCGACGCCCAGCGGGGCCAGGAAGCGGGCCAGGGTGTTCATATTGCTGTCACGGGTGCGGCCTGACAGGATTTCATCGCCGATGATCAGGACGGCGGCGGTGGGAGAGGGCGAGAGCTTGGACATGGCCCCTAGATAGGAAACCAAGGCCCCTGCGTCAGCGGCGAACCCTGACGGGCTTGAGGTTTTGTGCTAGTCTGACCATCTGAAGTCCTGAAAGCCGTTTCTTCGCCCGGTCCGCCTGATTGCGGAGCGCGCCTCCCCGAAAGCCAAGCATGTACGAGACCCCCGACCTGGAAACCGACGTCTTCGTCCGCAGCCACGAAATCCGCATCTATGACGCGGAAGGGTTCGAGGGCATGCGCAAGGCCGGCCGCCTGGTCGCCGAGGCGCTGGACATGATCGGCGAGCATGTGAAGCCGGGCGTGACCACGGGCGAGCTGGACGATCTGGTGCGCGAGTTCACCCTGGACAACGGCGGCACGCCCGCCTGCCTGGGCTACAAGGGCTACACCAAGACGGTCTGCACCTCGATCAACCACGTCGTCTGCCACGGCATTCCCGGCGACAAGGTCCTGAAGGAAGGCGACATCGTCAACATCGACCACACCGTGATCGTCGACGGTTGGCATGGCGATTCGAGCCGCATGTATGCGGTCGGCGAGATCAACGCCCGCGCCAAGCGGCTGATCGACGTCACCTATGACTCGCTGGATCTCGGCCTGGCCCAGATCAAGCCGGGCAACACCTTCGGCGACATCGGGTTCGCCATCCAGAAATTCGTCGAGGCCCAGCGCATGAGCGTAGTGCGCGACTTCTGCGGCCACGGCATCGGCCGGGTCTTCCACGACAGCCCCAACGTCCTGCACTACGGCCGTCGCGGCGAGGGCGCGGTGTTGAAGCCGGGCATGTTCTTCACCGTCGAGCCGATGGTGAATCTGGGCAAGCCGGCCGTGAAGGTGCTGTCGGACGGCTGGACCGCCGTGACCCGCGACAAATCGCTGTCGTCGCAGTGCGAACACTCGATCGGCGTGACCGAGGACGGGCTGGAAATCTTCACCGCCTCGCCCAAGGGCCTGTTCCGCCCGAAATTCTGAGCTAGTCTCCCCCTCGGGGGAGGCTGATGCTCGATCAACCGCCAGAAAAATCGTCGGAACCCAAGGCCAAGCCGCACCACGCCGGCCATCGCGAGCGGCTGCGCGAACGCGCGCGCACGGCGGGCCTGCATCATCTGCCCGACTATGAGCTGCTGGAGCTCTTCCTGTTCCGCAGCCAGCCGCAGGGCGACGTCAAGCCGGTGGCCAAGGCCCTGCTGACCCGGTTCGGGTCGCTGGCGGCGGTGCTGGCGGCCTCGGTCGAGGATCTGATGACGGTCAAGGCCGAGGATTCGCGCGGTCGGGCCAAGGGGGTGGGCGCCGAGACGGCGCTGGACCTGGCCGCCTTGCATGAAGTCTCGCGCCGGGTGGCCAAGGAGGAGGCGAACCGGCGCACCGTCATCTCGTCGTGGACGGCGCTGCTGGCCTATGTGCGCCTGTCGCTGCAGCATGAACCGCGCGAGCAGTTCCGCGTCCTTTACCTCGACAAGAAGAACCAGCTGATCCTCGACGAAATCCAGAACCGGGGCACGGTCGACCACGCCCCCGTCTATCCGCGCGAGGTGGTGCGCCGGGCGCTGGAGCTGTCGGCCAGCGCCATGATCATCGTGCACAACCACCCCTCGGGCGATCCGACGCCCAGCCGGGCGGACATCGACATGACCAAGCAGGTGATCGAAGCGGCGCGCGCCCTCAGCGTCACCGTGCATGACCATCTGATCGTCGGCCGCGAAGGCGTGGCCAGCTTCAAGCAATTGGGACTGATGTGACTGTGCTTTCGACTGAGCGTTTGACGCTGACGCCCGTCGCCGCGGGCGACATGGACGACCTGACCGCCCTGTGGGCCGACGCCGATTTCACCCGCCATATCATGGGGCGCGGCCTGTCGGAGGAGGAGGTCTGGTTTCGCCTGCTGCGCGATGTCGGCCACTGGCAGGTCAAGGGCTATGGCAACTGGTCGATCCGCGAGACGGCGACGGGCGCCTATGTCGGCAGCGTCGGCGTGCTGGACTATCGTCGCGACATGACGCCGCCGTTCGATGCGCCGGAGCTCGGCTGGGGCGTGGCGCCGGCCTTTCAGGGGCGCAGCATGGCGCGCGAGGCCTTGCAGGCGGCGCTGGCCTGGACGGACAAGCACAGGGCTGAGCCGCGCACCGTCTGTATGATCTCCCCCGACAACGCCGCCTCCATCCGTCTGGCGGAACGGGTCGGCTACCGCCCCTATGGCCATGCCGACTACAAGGGCTCGGTCGTCACCCTGTTCGAGCGGGTCAAAGGCGGGCCGACCGAGGCGGTTGGAGGGGCGGCTGACAGGACCGGCGGGGCCGGGTAAGCTTTACATTCTCGGGCCGGTTCGCCGCCCCGTCGCCTTCCGGAGTGCTTTTCCCATGCCCATGTCCGCCGACGATCTTCGCGCCCATCTGACCGAGGCCTTCCCCGACGCGGACATCGCCATCGAGGATCTGGCCGGCGACGGCGACCACTATCGCGCCCGCATCGTGTCCGAGGCGTTTCGCGGTCTGAACCGGGTGCGCCAGCACCAGCTCGTCTATGCGGCGTTGAAGGGCAAGATGGGCGGCGAACTGCACGCTCTGGCGCTGGAGACCTCGACCCCGATCGAGGCGGGCTGACCCATGCGCTATCGCCCCTTCGGCGTCTCGGGGGCGGCTGTCTCCAATCTGACCCTGTGCCTGGGGGCGGATGCGGCGGGGCGCGGCGGGGCGCATGTGCGCCAAATGATCTTCGCGGCGCTGGAGGCGGGCATCAACGCCTACCATTTCGACAGCGCCGATCCGGCGCTGCTGCGGGCGGCGGGCGAGGCGCTGGGCCATGTCGAGCGCCGTCTGGTCATCGCCAGCGTGAGCCTGGGCGTCGGGCGTGATTTCTCGCCGATTAGCCTGGGGCGTGAGATCGAGCAGGGACTGCACGCCTCTGGGCTGGGCTGGTTCGATCTGGCCGTGCTGGACCGCCCCGGCGAGAATGAGCTGCCGCAAGCCGCCCTCACCGCGCTGAAGGCGATCCGCAAGGCGGGGCATGTGCGGATGCTCGGCGTGTCGAGCGATGAGGCGGTGAGCGACCTCTATGTCTCGACCGGCGCCTTCGACGCCCTGTTCACCCCGTTCCACGCCAATATCGAATGGCGGGTGCGCGCCCGGATGCGGGCCGCGCTGGAGCGGCAGATGAGCCTGTTCGTCTACGGCTATTTCCCCGACAGCCTGTCGACCGAACGAAAGGCGGCCGAGGCCGGGGCCCCCAAGAAGCGCGGCCTGTTCGGCCTGGGCGGGCGGGCGCCGGTCGAGGAGACGCAGCGCGGCTCCTTCGCCTTCCTGCATCAGACCCGGGGCTGGACCGCCGAGGCTATCTGCCTGGCCTACGCCCTGACCGACCCGGGCGTGTCGAGCGTCCTGATCCGGCCGCGCGACCGGGCGGAGCTGGAAACGCTGGCGGCGACGCCGGAGCGCGACCTGCCCGCCGGTCTGTCGGCCCAGATCGAGATGGCGCGCGTCGACGCCTTGGTCTGACGCCGCCCTTTCAGGCGCCGATGGCCGAGAAGGGGCCGTTCAGAAAGCCCGGCTTGCCGTAGGCCAGTGGGCGGCCGTCCTCCGCCACGACGCGGCCGCCGGCGGCTTCCAACACCGCCTGGCCCGCAGCCGTATCCCATTCGCAGGTCGGGCCGGTGCGAGGATAGGCGTCGTAGCGGCCCTCGGCGATCATGCAGAACTTCAGCGAGGAATCCATGCCTTGCCACAGCCGGCAGCCGTTGCGGCCGGCCAGGCGTTCGGCGTCTTCGTCGCTGATGCTGTGGCTGACCAAGGCGGTGGCGTCCAGAGGGCGCTCGCGCACGCGCGCCGGTTTCCAGGCCTCGCCAAACGCGCGGCGTTGGGCGCCTTCGCCCGGCGCCACCGAGCGCCAGGTCAGGGCAAGAGCCGGCGCCGTCACCACGCCGGCGACCACGGCGTCGCCGCGCACCAGGGCGATGTTGACGGTGTAGCTTTCGCGTCCCTGGATGAAGCCTTTGGTGCCGTCCAGCGGGTCGATCAGCCAGAACCACTGGCCGACCGAGGGGGGCAGGCCGTCGGCGGCGGCGGCCTCTTCGGCGACGGCCTGAACCTGGGGCCAGCGGGCGGTCAGACGTTGCAGGATCAGCGCCTCGGCGGCGCGGTCGGCAGCGGTGACGGGGCTGTCGTCGGCCTTGATCTCGGCCGTCGTCCCGGCGCGCCAGTAGGGCAGGATCAGCTGGGCCGCCTCTTCGGCGATGTCGGCCAGGGCGTCGGTCAGCCGTCCCGAGACGAGATCGTCTTCAAGTTCGGCGAAGGCGGAGGGGGAGGCGGGGACAGTCATGCCGCACCCGATAACCCATGCGGCCGGTTTCAAGAACCGGCAAATCAGGCCACCTTGGCCTTAACCATTTGCAAACCTTGCCGCCGAACGCCGTGTCCGACCTGACTTCATCGCCCCCCATCGCCGACCTGCCCGTCGCCAGCCTGCCTGTAGACGGCGCCGAACTGGCCGCCTTCATCGCGGCCAAGCTGTGCCATGACTTCATCAGCCCGGCGGGCGCGGTGATGTCGGGTCTGGACCTTCTGGACGACCCCAGCGCCCAGGACATGCGCGACGACGCCCTGGGGCTGATCCGCCAGAGCGCGGCCAAGATGGTGGCGCTGGTCCATTTCGCCCGCGTGGCCTTTGGCGCGGCGACCTCCAGCGAACAGTTTTCAGGCGCCGAACTGCACAGTCTGCTGACGGGCCTGACCGACGGCGGGCGGGCGACGCTGGACTGGCGCGTCGGCGAGGAGGTCTTCACCAAGCTTCAGGCGCGCGCCCTATTGAACTTGGCCTATCTGACGGTCGGCGCCCTGCCGATGGGCGGAGCGGCCACGGTCGCCGTTCGTCGCGAAGGCGGACAGCTGATCCTGATCGGTTCGGCCGAGGGCGCACGGGCGCGGCTCAAGGCCGAGGCCCTGACCGGGCTGAAGGGCGAGCGTCTGACGGAGGGTCTCGCCGGGCAGTGGATTCAGCCCTACTGGCTGTGGCTGACGGCCTGCGACGCCGGGGGGCGGCTGGAGACGACGGTCGAGGACGGCCGCGTCGCCCTGATCGCCCGCCTGCCTCTGGCGGACTAAGCCAACCTTCCGTTAACCGGCGTCAGACCATTCTGGCGTGAATATCGTCGTTATTCGCTTTTTGCGAGAATGAGTCCCGTGGACGCCAAGACCTGTCTGATCGTCGATGACAGCCGGATCATCCGCAAGGTGGCCCGTCGCATCCTCGAAGACCTCGCTTTCGAGGTGCAGGAGGCGGCTGACGGCGCCGAGGCGCTGGAGGCCTGCGTCGGCGCCATGCCGGACGTGGTGCTGCTGGACTGGCAGATGCCGATCATGGACGGGATGACCTTTCTGGGCCGTCTGCGCGCCCTGCCGGACGGGCGGGAGCCCAAGGTGCTGTTCTGCTCGGTCGAGACGCGCGCCGACCGCATCGCCGAAGCTTTGTCCGCCGGGGCGGACGAATATGTTATGAAGCCGTTCGACGGCGACATCCTGCAGTCCAAGCTCGCCGAAGTGGGAGCGATTCAGACGCCGTCATGACGCCGGAGGATTTCGACCGCCTTCAAGCTCTGCTGGCCTCGCGCGCGGGATACCGCCTGTCGCGAGAGCGGATGCAGCTGGCCGAGCATCGGTTGGGACCGGTCGCGCGTCGTGAAGGCTATCACAACGTCGAGGCCATGCTGGCCAGCCTGTGGAGCCGCCCGGTGGCGTCGCTCGGCTGGGGGGTGATCGAGGCTCTGCTGAACGCCGAGACCTGGTTCCGGCGCGACCGGGCGGCTTTCGAGGTGCTGGAGCGCGAGCTGCTGCCCGCCCTGACGGCGGCGCGCGGCGGGCCGGTGCGAATCTGGTCGGCGGGCGCCGGTTCGGGTCAGGAAGCCTATTCGCTGGCCATCGCCGCCCTTGAGGCCGGGGCGCGGGTCGAGGTGCTGGCCACCGACCTGTCGCGTCAGGCGATCGAGAAGGCCCTGTCGGGTGTCTACAGCTCCTTCGAGATCCAGCGGGGGTTGTCGGCGCGGACCATGCTGCGCTGGTTCGAACAGGTGGATGACCAGTGGCGCGCGCGGCCCGAACTGCGCGCGGCCGTCACCTTCAAGCGCGCCAATCTGTTGGACGCGCCGGCTGACGAAGGGCGGTTCGACATCATCTTTTGCCGCCATGTGCTCAGCGACATGACGCCGGAGCGCCGGCCGCGTCTGCTGGACGGGCTGGAGCGGGGGCTGGTCGACGACGGTTGCCTGTTCCTGGGCGCGGACGAGCGCCCCGACGGCGACAGCGTCGCCTTCAGGCCCGTGGCGGGACGGCGCGGCCTCTATGTGAAGTCGCCCTCGGCCTATCGCCGGGCGGCCTGACGTTCAGGAATGACGCTCAGGCCTGCAGCAGGCCCTGCGCCGCGACGGCCTTGACGCCGGGGCCGGGGACCTCGGTGAAATCCAGATCGGCCACGCCGAAATACTCCTGCTGGTTCAGGGCGCACCAGTCGGTGGTGACGATGCGGATCGTATCGCGCTTCGCGTCGCCTTGGACCGCGCCATAGACAAAGTCGCCGGTGCGTCGCGCGAACGGCATGACGCGGTCCTGATTGGCCAGGGCGGTCAGCTCGCTGAGACGCGCGGCCGGAACCTCGGCGGCCATCAGCTTGCCGTCGAACCGCACCACGGCGTCGAAGGCGTAGCGGCTTATCGGCCCGGCGGGCAGGCCCGTCCCCAGCGTCGTATGGCCGATAAAGCCCGCCTGGGCTCCGGCGAAGCGGGCGAAGGCGGCGGCCACGGCGCGGCCGGTGTCGCCCAGCGACAGGGCGGCGGGACTGGTCCCCAGGACGGCGCGTTCCTGCGCGCTCAGATGCTGCGCCAGCGTCGCGCGGATCAGGGCGGCCAGAGCCGGGTCGGCGGGACCGTCCAGGGCGACGCTGCGCGACTGGGCCCGAACGCTTCCGTCGCTGAGATAGTCGGCCGCCGTATAGGCGTTGTTCCACGATCCGGTGTGGGCGTAGAGGCCGCGGCCCAGCGGCTCCTGAAACAGCAGGTGGTTGTGTCCGCCGATCATCAGGGCGCCGTCGGGCAGGGCGGACAGCATCCCCCGGTCGCCCGCCACCCCGGCGTGGCTCATCACCAGCGTCAGGTCGGCGCCGTCCAGCAGCGGCGGCAGGCGGGCGCGCGCCCAGTCGGTCGGGTCGGGGATCGACAGCCAGTCGCGACTGTCCTTGGGATAGGTGTTCAGCGAGTTCGTGCCGAAGCCGATGATGCGCAGGCGCCGCTGGCCCAAGGCGATCTCGGTCGCCGCCCGGGCGTAGGGCTGACCGGTGCGCGCGTCGATGATGTTGCTGATGACGCTGATCCCCAGGCCCTGCATCCGGGCGACCACGGCGTGCAAGTCCGGCGTCAGATCATTGTCGTGGTTGCCCAGATTGACCACCGTGGGCGCGATGGATGGCAAGGCGGCCAGAAACGCCCAGTCGATCGCGCCTTGGGACCGCACCGAGACGACGTTGCCGTGCTCGAAGATGTCGCCGTCCAGGGCGATCAGGTGCGGAACCGACTGGCGGCGGACTTCGGCGCGCAGGGCGGCCAGAACCTGGGCGCTGCGCTCATAGGCCGAATGCAGGTCGGACATGGCCAACACTCGGGCCACAACCCGGGCGCGCGCGCGGCCGACATCCGGGGCGGACTGATCGCCAGCGAACGCGGGCGTTGCACCGATCAGGGGCAGGGCGGCGACGCCTGCGAGGAAACGTCGGCGGGAGGGGGCGACGGGGGGCATGAGCGTCTCCTGCGGCGTTCAGCAAGGGTCGGGCGCAGCCGATCTGCTTTGCATGTCCTGCCGCGGGGCTCAATGTCGCAACCGGGTCGGGAAGGAATTGAACGCCGGTTTCCCTTGGCCTGTGTCCCTGTCGCGAAAGATTCATGCGGGGCGGGGCTTCTGGGCTGGAAACAGCTCGGCTTCGGGCCTAGGGGCTGCGGCGAATTAACCCGCCCAAGATCATCAAGAAGGGGATATCTCGATGACGCGTCTCTCGGTTCTCGCCGCCTCCGCCAGCGGTCTGGCCCTGCTGCTTTCCACGCCGGCTTTGGCCCAATCGTCCGACGCTCAGGCCGAACAGGCCGCCGCCGTCGGCGACATCGTCGTCACCGCCCAGCGCCGCAGCGAAAGCATCCGCGACGTACCCTTCGCCGTCACCGCGATGAACACCGAGACGCTGAACGCCGTGAACGCCGGCGGCGGCGACATCCTGCAGCTGTCGGGCCGGGTGCCCAGCCTGCAGGTCGAAAGCTCCAACGGCCGCTACGCCCCGCGCTTCTACATCCGGGGTCTGGGCAATGTGGACTTCGACTTCACGGCGTCTCAGCCGGTGTCGATGGTGATGGACGAACTGGTTCTGGAAAGCGTCTATCTGAAGGGCTTCCCCCTGTTCGACGTGAAGCAGCTGGAAGTGCTGCGCGGGCCGCAGGGCACCCTGTTCGGCCGCAACACCCCGGCGGGCGTGATCAAGATCGACACTGTTAAGCCGGGCGATGACTTCACCGGCTTCGGCTCGATCACCTACGGCAACTATGGTTCGACCCGGGCCGAGGCGGCTGTGACCCTGCCGGCTTCCGACACCCTGTCGGTGCGCGTCGCCGCCCTTTGGAACCACCGCGACGACTATATCAACAACGCCTATGACGCCCCCTTCGCCAAGAAGGACGGCAAGGACCTGGGCAATTTCGACGATGTGGCGGGCCGCATCCACGTCGCCTGGGCCCCGACCGACCGTCTGTCGACGCTGCTGACGCTGCAGGCGCGCGACTATGTGGGCACCGGCACGATGAACCGCGCCAACGTCCTGACCAAGGGCTCGAACAAGCTGAACGACAACTTCGACCGCGAGACGGTCTGGTATGACGGCGGCCGCAACAACTTCCAGAAGCAGCAGACCACCTCGCAATCGTTGCAGGTCGCCTATGATTTCGGCCCGGCGACCCTGACCGGCGTGGTCGGCTCCTTCCAGGGCTGGTCCCAGGGCGACGGCGATATCGACGGGGGCGTCTCGGCCGGCGCCCCTGCGGGCGCGGGCTACAAGACCCCGTTCCCGGTCGAGTCGGGCACCCTGTCCAGCGACCTGCTGCAGAACACCTATGAACTGCGCCTGTCCTCGAACGGGGCGGGCCGTCTGGGCTGGCAGGTCGGCGCCTTCTATTGGGACGAGCGCATCAACCTGGTCTCGGGCACGTTCGACGGCGTCGGCGGCATCATGCCGACCAAGGTCACCGACATCGTGCAGAAGTCGGACTCCTGGTCGGTCTTCGGTCAGGCCAACTATCAGGTCACCGAGGCTCTGAAGCTGACCGGCGGCCTGCGCTATACCGACGACAGCCGCGACTATCACGGCCGCATCCTGGTCGGCACGCCCGCCAATGCGCAAGGCCAGGTCTCGGTCGGCGACGAGCAGGTCAGCTGGGACGTCAGCGCCCTGTACGAAGTCAACGACAGCCTGAACCTGTTCGCCCGGGTGGCCAGCGGCTATCGCGGCCCGTCGATCCAGGGCCGCAACCTGCCGGTTCTGACCACGGCGGATTCGGAAACCGTCATGTCCTATGAGACCGGCTTCAAGGCACGCCTGTGGGACGGCCGCGCCCGCCTCAACGCCACGGCCTATCTGTATGACGTCAAGGACATGCAGTTCACCGCCATCGGCGGCATCGACAATTCCAACCGCCTGATCAACGCCGACAAGGGCCAGGGCTATGGTCTGGAGATCGACGGCGACGTCTATCTGGGCGCGGGCTTCACCCTGGCGGGCGGCGTGGCCTGGAACCACACCGAGATCAAGGACAAGGACCTGCTGGTCGCCATCTGCGGCAACCATCTGTGCACCATCACCGATCCGATCGTGAAGGTCGGAACGAGCGACCGCGCCAGCATCGACGGCAACCCCTTCCCGCAGGCGCCGGAATATTCGGCCAACCTGACCCTGTCCTACGTCCGCCCCATCGGCGACGATCAGGAGCTGTTCGCCTCGACCGACTGGGTGATGCAGAAGGACTTCAACCTCTTCCTCTATGAGGCGGTCGAGTTCCGTCAGGACGCCAACTTCGAAGGCGGCCTGCGCGCGGGCTGGCGCGACCTGAACCGCGGCCTGGAAGCCGCCGCCTATGTCCGCAACATCACGGACGAGGCCAATGTCATCGGCGCCATCGACTTCAACAACCTGACGGGCTTCGTCAACGAGCCGCGCATGTACGGCGTGGAGCTGTCCAAGCGCTTCTAAGCCGCCAAGGCGGATCGCATCGGGGGGCGGCGACGGGGCGACCTGTCGCCGCCCTCTTGCCATCCGACGTTCGCTTGGTCCTACTGCCGCTCGGATCGGGGAGGATCTCTCATGCGGCTGGCCCTGCTGTTCGGATCGCTGACGCTCGCCTTCTTGCTGGCGGTGTGGACCACCCAGGCGCCGACGCCCCGACCGGCGGACGCGCCCGCCGTCGCCTTCTCGGCCGCGCGGGCGATGATCGACGTCGAGCAGATCGCCCGCGCGCCGCACCCGGTCGGCTCGCCCGAGCACGCGCGCGTCCGCGCCTATCTCAGCGCGCGGCTGACGCAGCTGGGACTGGAGGTCAGCGAGCAGGCGGGGCCGTTGTCGCCCGCCTCGGTCAAGCGGCTGGAGCGCGCAGGGGGCGATCCTGGCGCGGCGAACAATCAGGCGATCAATCTGGTCGGCGTCCTGCCCGGAAAAGACCGCACCCAGCCCGCCGTCATGCTGATGGCTCATTACGACACCGTGGTCGGCTCGCCCGGCGCGGCCGACGATTCGGCCGGGGTGGCCGCCATTCTGGAGGCGGTGCGGGCGCTCCAGGCGCGCGGCCCGGCCGAGCGGGACCTGGTCGTCCTGTTGACCGATGCGGAGGAACTGGGTCTGGACGGAGCGCGGGTCTTCTTCGGCGGCCATCCCTTGCGCGACCGCATCGGGGCGGTGGTCAACCTTGAGGCGCGCGGCGGCGGCGGCCGCGCCGCCATGTTCGAGACCGGGCGCGAGGCCGGGCCGACGGTCCAGCTGTTCCGCCGTGCGGCGGCCAAGGCCGACGGCGGGACCACCGCCACCTCCATCGCCGCCTTCATGTATGAGCGGATGCCCAACGGCACCGACTTCACCGTGCCCAAGGACCGGGGGATCGGCGGCCTGAACTTGGCCTTCATCGGCCGCCCGGATCAGTATCACGCCGCAAACGCCACGCCCGCCAATCTGGATCAGGGCGCGGTGCAGCACCTGGGCTCTCAGGCGCTGGAGGCGGCCGACGCCTTGCTGCGTGCGCCCAGCTTGCCGGGCCGGGGCGAGAACCTGGTCTATGCCGACATCTTCGGCCGCTGGGTGATCGCGCATAAGCAGGCGACGGGCTGGGTCCTGCTGGCTCTGGCGGCGGCCTTGGGCGGTTTCGCCGCCTGGCGGGCGCGGCGAGGCGCAGGGCTGACGGCGAAGCAGGTCGGTCTGGGCGCGCTGGACGGGCTGTGGTTCCTGACCGGCGGCGTCATCCTGCTGCAGGCGACCCGCCTGCTGGCCGGACCGATGTCGAGTCGCGCCGCCTCGCCCGACGTCTATTACACCCTGCTGCGCCGCCTGCCGTGGATGGAGGCGGGGGCGGCGCTGGCGGCGCTCGCCCTGGCCTTGGTCCTGCTGACCGGCGCGCGGCGGGCGCGGCCGCGCGTGATCGGCGCGGCGTTCGCCGTCCTGACCGCCGTCGTCCTGCTGGTCGGCGGGTTCAGTCCGGTGATGCTGGGGCTGGGCGTGGCCGCTATCATCCTGTCGCTGTGGTCAGGGCGCGCCGAGTGTTCGGCCTGGGGCGGTTGGTTGGGCCTCATCGCCCTGATCTTCGCCTTTGGTTGCGCCTTGCAGGGCGCAGCGCCTGAAGCGGCCCTGCTATTCGTCTGGCCGGTGTTGCTGGCCGCGACGGCGGCGGCTCTGGCGGCCTTGATCGACCCTGACCTGACGCGGCCGCTCGGCCTTCTATCCGTCGCCGTGGCGACCGTGCTGGGCGGCGCCTGGCTGCTGGCGATCGGCCACTTCGTCTTCCTGGGCGTCGGGATGGACCTGCCGGGGGCCTTGGCCGTGGTCGCCCTGCTGGTCCTGCTGTTCGCCCGGCCCCTGGCGCCGGGCGCGAAGGCGGCGCGCCTGGTGCTGTTGGCGGCGGCGGCCTGCCTGATCGCAGGTGTCGGACTGAATGTTTCGGCGCGACTTCTGGCGCCGGCGCCCGCTGTGGCCGAGGCGCTGCCCTAGCGTGCGGACGCTGGCGTCCGACCGCGCGACCGTTTATCGCAGCCGATCATGAGCGATCCCGTCCTCGTCACCGGCTCCGCCGGCTTCATCGGCTTCCACACCGCCCGGCGCCTGCTGGAGCGGGGCGAGACCGTGATCGGCCTGGACAACCTCAACGCCTATTATGATCCGGCGCTGAAGCAGGCGCGCCTGGCCCAGCTTCAGGCCCATCCCGCCTATCGCCACCATACGCTGGACCTGGCCGATCGCGACGGCGTCGCCGCCCTGTTCGCCGAGCACCAGCCGCGCCGGGTGGTGCATCTCGCCGCCCAGGCGGGCGTCCGCTACAGCCTGGAAGCGCCCGAGACCTATGTCGATTCCAACGTCGTGGGCTTCCTCAGCATCCTTGAGGGCTGCCGCGCGGTCGAGGCGGCCCATCTGGTCTTCGCTTCGACCAGTTCGGTGTTCGGCGCCAATCGCGCTCTGCCCTTCTCAGTGCGCCAGCCCGCGGATCATCCGCTGACCGTCTATGCCGCGACCAAGCTGGCCAATGAAGCGATGGCCCATTCCTACGCCCACCTGTTCGGCTTTCCGGCGACGGGCTTGCGCTTCTTCACCGTTTACGGGCCGTGGGGCCGGCCGGACATGGCCCTGTTCAAGTTCACTCGAGCGATCCTGAACGACGAGCCGATCGACGTGTACGGCGAGGGGCGGATGAGCCGCGACTTCACCTATGTCGACGACATCGTCACCGGCGTGATCGCCGCGCTCGACCGCCCCGCCGCCATCGACCCGATGTGGGACGCGACAGCGCCCAATCCGGCGACCAGCGGCGTCGCTCCCTGGCGCATCCTGAACCTGGGCGCGGGCCGTCCGGTGCCGCTGATGCGCTATATCGAGGTGCTGCAGACCAAGCTGGGCCGCAAAGCCAAGCTGAACCTGATGCCCATGCAGGACGGCGACGTGGCCGACACCGAGGCGGATGTGACCGACACCCTGGCCGCCCTCGACTACGCGCCGTCGACGCCGGTGGAAGAAGGCGTCGCCCGCTTCGTCGACTGGTACTGCAACTTCTATCGCGAAAACTAACCCTGGCCGCCCGGTGCGCATTTGTCCGAGGCGGCGGTTTCGGGTTTACGGCGTCCCATGGTCCAGTTGGCCATCATCCGCACCTTGGGGTTGGGCGCGCACCATATCTCGCCGCTGTCATTGATGGCGGTGACCCAAATCAGATTGTGCTCCTGGCCATAATCGATGACGGCGAAGGCATAGCCGGCCCCCTTGTCCTGAACGTGGATCGGCAGCGGCGGGTCGAGCTGGGTGAAAGTCATGGCGTATCCTGTGGGCACAGGGAACGCTTCGTTTTCTCCTAGGTTGCCGCCGCCTGCTTAGCGAACCACTGCTGCTAAGGCGGGCCGGCACACCGCTTAGGCTGTTGGCTGTATCTGCCTGGGCTTCCCGCCACTTGGCAGGACGGAGCCCTGGTGGAGCCGAGGGGAGTCGAACCCCTGACCTCGTCATTGCGAACGACGCGCTCTACCAACTGAGCTACGGCCCCGACCGACAGGCAGGGGCGGGAAATAGAAGGGACAACGGGGGCGTGTCAACGGGCCGCGCACGAATCCTTGGCGATCGGCGGCCGGGCCGCTAGAAGCGGCGGGAACGTAGCAGGAGTTTCTCATGGGTTTCGCCCTTGTCTGGCTGGTGAACGCCGTCGTCACCTTGATGATCTGGTGCATCATCGCCTCGGCGATCCTGAGCTGGCTGTTCGCCTTCGACGTGGTCAATCCGCGTAACCGTTTCGTGGGTCAGATCGCCTATGTGCTGGACACGGTGACCCGCCCGATCCTGGGGCCGATCCAGCGTGTGGTGCCGCCGCTGGGCGGCATCGACATCACGCCGATCATCGCCCTGCTGGCGCTGCAGTTCCTGAGCGTGTTGTTCAACCGGACCGTCGCGCCGATGCTGATCATGTCGCTGGGCTGAGGCTGAGGTTGAGGCGGGGACGTCGTTGAACCGGGGCCACGGGAACGGGGATTCGGCGGCCGGCGCCCATTTCCGCCCTTGCGCGGCGCGAGCGGGCTCCTAAGGTGCCGACGACAGGTTACTGGCGGACCGTATACAGTGCGTAATTCATGACTACCATCAGGACAGTCGCCGTCATCGGCGCCGGGCAAATGGGTTCGGGCATCGCTCAGGTGGTGGCCGCCGGCGGCTATGAGGTGAAGCTGTACGACATTGCGTCGGATCGGGTGACCCTGGCGCTGGGCGAGATCGCGGCCAGCCTGGCGCGTCGCGCCTCGCGCGGCCTGTCGACCGAGACGGAGGCCCAGGCGGCGCTTCAGCGCATCAGTGCCGTGGCGACCCTGGCCGAGGCGGCCGGGGCGGATCTGGTGATCGAGGCCGCGTCCGAGGAAGAGGCCGTCAAGAAGGGCGTCTTCACCGAGCTGACGCCGCTGCTGGGTCCGGATACGCTGCTGGCGTCCAATACCTCCTCGATCTCCATCACCCGCCTGGCCTCGGTGACGGATCGGCCCGAGCGTTTCATCGGCCTGCACTTCATGAAGCCGGCGCCGACGATGAAACTGGTCGAACTGGTGCGCGGCATCGCCACCTCGGCCTCGACCTTCGAGACGGCGGTAGGCTTCGCCGAGAGCCTAGGCAAGATCACGACCGAGTCCGAGGACTTCCCGGCCTTCATCGTCAACCGCATCCTGGTGCCGATGATGAACGAGGCGGTCTATGTGCTGTACGAGGGCGTCGGCGACGTCGCCTCGATCGACAAGGCGCTGAAACTGGGCGCCAACCACCCGATGGGGCCGCTGGAGCTGGCGGACTTCATGGGGCTGGACGTGGCCCTGGCCATCATGAACGTGCTGTATGAAGGCCTGGCCGACAGCAAATACCGCCCCTGTCCGCTGCTGGTGAAATATGTCGAGGCCGGCTGGCTGGGCAAGAAGAGCGGGCGCGGCTTCTACGACTATTCCGGCGAGACGCCGGTCCCGACCCGCTGATGGCCGGCGCTTTTCCCTCCCTGCCGGGTCTGAAGCGCGTGGCGCCGCGGCGCGGCGCGGGCGCCCTGATCCCGGCCGCCCTGGCGGCGGCGGCCTGGCCTCCGGTGATCCTGACCCTGTTCATCTGGCCGCCCGAGAACTGGTGGTCGGGCGTGGACACGGACTGGCGGCTGGTGTTGCTGGCGGTCGGACTGATCGCGGCGCCGGTCGGGCTGTGGCTGCTGCTGAACAGCCACGCCAGGACGGGCCGTCCCTCGACGCGGCTGGGGGTGATCGGCCGCTTCACCGTGTTCGGCGGCCTGCTGGCGGCGGCGATGCAGGCGACCATGGCTGCGATCATGGCCACCCTGGCGGGCGCCGCGTCGCAGAGCTTGGTTCAAGGCCTGGGTGCGATCGAGACGGCGCTGTTGATCTATGGTGTGGCGGGACTGCCTTTGGCCGTCATGGTGGGCGTCAGCTATGCGCTGTGGGGCGGCCTGTGCGTCGCCTGGCTGGGCTTTGTCCCGGCGCCCGTGGTCAAGAACCGCATGGGCGTGCTGCAAGAGCGGGACGTTACGGGGATTTAACGTGAACTGTCGCGTTGGTCCCGCCTAAGCCTCCAGTCTTCACGCAAAGGACAGGGGCGAGCATGAGGGATCAGGTCGCGGCGGCGCCGCCGACGCCGGTGGCGGCGGTCCACCGAATCGTTACGCTGGACGTGCTGCGCGGGGCGGCGGTTCTGGGGATTCTGGCGGTCAACGCGGCGGCCTTCGCCCTGCCGATGCTAGCGATCGAGATGAGCAGCGGCCCGTCGCCCTTTCCGGCCGAGGCGAACGCTTCGGGCGTGGCGCAATGGATCATCGCCGTCTTCTTCCAGCAGAAGTTCGTCACCCTGTTCTCCATGCTGTTCGGCGTCTCGATCTTCCTGGTCGGCGGCGAGCGGGGCGATGAGGCGAAGGAGCGCGTTCTGCGTCGCCGCCTGCTGTTTCTGGCCCTGTTCGGCCTGATCCACGGCGCGGCCTTCTGGTACGGCGACATCCTGCTTCTGTACGCCTGGTCCGGCCTGTTCGTGATGACCATGCGGTCGATGCCCGCCGGACGGCTGATCTGGATCGGGGCGGGGGTCACGGTGGTCCTGGGGACCCTTCAGGCCGGTCTGATGTTGCTTATGGCGAACTTCCCCGAGGCGATGAGCAGCGAGGCTTCGGACGGGACGGTCGCCGCCTCCATCGCGGCCTATCAAAGCGGCTGGGCCGGCGCCGCGCTGGAGAACCTGAAGACCTGGGCCATCGCCCAGGGGATGAACCTGCTCATGTATGTGTTTTCGACTGTGCCGCTGATGATGCTGGGGCTGGGCCTGTTCAAGGCGGGCTTCTTCCACGGCCGGATGTCCATGCGCGTCTATGTTTCGCTGATGGCCGGCGGGGCTGTCGTCCTGGCTCTGCTGGCCGGGTTGGAGTGGATGGAGATTCAGGCGGGGGCCGAGGTCGAGGCGACCGGCGGCTGGGCGATGGCGGTCGGTTCGTATCCGCTGATCATCACCCTGGGCTATGCGTCGGCGCTGATCCTGGCGACGACGCGCGGGGTGGGCTGGCTGCGCAAGGCTCTGGCCCCGGTGGGGCGGATGGCCTTCACCAACTATCTGACTCAGACCCTGATCATGGCGACGATCTTCTACATGCCGTGGGGGCCGCGCCTGTTCGGCCAGGTCGACTATCCGATGCAGTGGGCCATCGTCGTCGGCGTCTGGGCGCTGCAGCTGATCTGGTCGCCGCTGTGGCTGTCGAAGTTCACCATGGGGCCGTTCGAATGGCTGTGGCGGCGCCTGAGCTATGGGCGCGATCTGCCGCTGCGCCGCACGGCCTGAGGGCGGATGGGGCGGCTCCGGGCGGACTGTCAGTTGCGGCGGCGTATCTGATGGCTTAATCGCCGCCTCATGACCGACGAAGCCTCCAACCGCCCCGAAGCTCGCGCCCCGCGCGGGTTCGCCGACCGTCGCGGCCGCGACCTGACCGCCGAGCGCCGCATCGTCGCGCGCGTGTCCGAGGTCTATGAGCGCTGGGGCTTCGAGGCGCTGGAGACCCCGGCGTTCGAATACGCCGATGCGCTGGGCAAGTTCCTGCCCGACGCCGACCGTCCGAACGAGGGCGTCTTCGCCCTCCAGGACGACGACGATCAGTGGGTGGCCCTGCGTTACGACCACACCGCGCCGCTGGCCCGCTTCGCCGCGCAGACCTGGGAGACCCTGCCCAAGCCGTTCCGCCGTTACGCCTATGGGCCGGTGTGGCGCAATGAGAAGCCGGGGCCCGGCCGCTTCCGCGAGTTCTGGCAGTGCGACGCCGACACCGTCGGCTCGGATCGGCCCGAGGCCGACGCCGAAATCATCGCCATGGGCTGCGAGGGCCTGCGCGCGGCGGGCCTGGCGGCCGGGCAGGCGGTGATCCGCGTCTCCAACCGCAAGCTGTTCGACGGCCTGTTCGACGCGGGCGGAATCGCCGATCCGGTGCAGCGGCTGACGGCCCTGCGCGCCGTGGACAAATACGACCGCCTGGGCGTCGAGGGCGTGCGCCTGTTGCTGGGCGAGGGGCGTCTGGACGAGTCGGGCGACTATACCAAGGGGGCGAACCTGCCCGCCTCGGTTATCGGCGCGATCGAAGCCTTCCTGGCCTCGGCCGAGACGCCGGGGCTCAGCCGCGCGGGCGTGCTGGACGCCGTGTCCGGCGCCGCCTTGGGCGCCGCTGGCGAAGAGGCGTTGAAGGAACTGGCCGCCGTCGACCGCGCCCTGACCGCCATGGGCGTGGCGCAAGACGACGTGCGGTTCGACCCGACCATCGTGCGCGGGCTGGAATATTACACCGGCGCGGTGTTCGAGGCCGAGCTGCTGCTCGACACCAAGGACGAGAAGGGCAGGGCTGTGCGCTTCGGCTCGATCGGCGGCGGCGGGCGCTATGACGACCTGGTGTCGCGCTTCACCGGTCAGTCGACCCCGGCGACGGGCTTCTCCTTCGGCGTGTCGCGCCTGGCCTCGGCCCTGCGCGCGGCCGGACGCGGCGCCGAGGACGCGACTCGCGGGCCGGTGGTGGCCATCGTCTTCTCCGAGGACGACATGCAGCACTATCTGGACGCCGTGTCCGAACTGCGCGCGGCGGGCATCGCCGCCGAGCTCTATCTGGGCCGGGCGGGCATGAAGGCGCAGATGAAGTACGCTGACCGTCGCGGGGCCCCGGCGGCCGTCATCCTGGGCGGGGACGAGATCGCCGCTGGTCAGGTGACGATCAAGGATTTGGACGCCGGACGCGCCCGCGCCGCCGCCATCGCGGACAACGACGCCTGGAAGGCCGAGCGTCCCGGACAGCAGACCGTGGCGCGCGATCAACTGGTGGCCGTGGTGCGCTCCATTATCGAATGACCTTCGATAATATCCATGACGACGTCGTGACTTATCAACGTTTAGTCATAAAAGCGCAGGCTTTCGGCGCTCGCTTGGTTGACGCACCCCGGCCAATGGCGTCATTTGGTCTCACTCAAGAGGCGCAGCGGCGAGCCGCAGCGACATCTTGAAGGCGTTTCGGGGAGGAAACGTCCGCTCCTGAGAGAGCGTGAAGGCCCGCTGCGATGTATCCCCCGCAGCGGGCTTTTTCATGCCTGAAGCTCGACAATTATCGAAGAGTGTTTGAGAGCGCGCGCTTCGGCGCGGCGGCCATGAAAAAAGGGCCGGAGCGTTGCGGCTCCGGCCCTCTTCATTCAGCAGGCGGCGTCCTTACCAGATGCGGACGCGATCTTCCGGGGCCAAGTAGTATTTGTCGCCGGGCTTAACGCCGAAGGCTTCGTACCAGGCGTCGATATTGCGCACCGGGCCGATGACGCGGAACTCGGCCGGGCTGTGCGGATCGGTGGCGATCTGGTTCTTCAGCGCGTCCTCGCGGTACTTCGATTGCCAGACCTGAGCCCAGCCGTAGAAGAAGCGCTGGTCGCCCGTCACGCCGTCGATCACCGGCGCCGGCTGGCCCTTCAGCGACAGGTGGTAGGCCTCCAGGCCCACCGCCGTGCCGGCGGCGTCCCCGATGTTCTCGCCCATCGTCAGGCCGCCGTTGACGTGGAAGCCGGGCAGGGGCTCGAACTCGTCATACTGGGCGCCCAGGCGCGCAGTCAGGGCCTTGAAATTGGCCTGGTCCTCTTCGGTCCACCAGTTGCGCAGCACGCCGTCGCCGTCGGACTTGGAGCCCTGATCGTCGAAGCCGTGGCCGATCTCGTGGCCGATCACGCCGCCGATGCCGCCGTAGTTGACGGCCGGGTCCGCGTCCGGATCGAAGAAGGGCGGCTGCAGGATGGCGGCCGGGAAGACGATCTCGTTATTGGCCGAGTTGTAATAGGCGTTCACCGTCTGCGGGGTCATGCCCCACTCGTCCTTGTCGACCGGCTGGTCCAGGCGCGACAGGCGATAGTTCCACTGAAACTGGCCCATGCGCTGGCTGTTGCCGAACAGGTCGTCGGCCTTGATCTCTAGGCCCGAATAATCGCGCCACTTGTTCGGGTAGCCGATCTTGACGGTGAATTTCTGCAGCTTCTCCTGCGCCGCCGCCTTGGTCTCGGCGCCCATCCAGGTCAGGTTGTCGATGCGGTGCGACAGGGCGGTGCGCAGGTTGGCGACCAACTCTTCCATTTTGGCCTTGGATTCGGCCGGGAAGTATTCGGCGACGTACAGACGACCCGCCGCCTCGCCCAGGGCGCCCTCGGCGAAGCTGATGGCGCGCTTTTCACGGCTGCGCTGTTCGGGCTGGCCCGACAGGTCGCGCGAACGGAACTCCCACTGGGCGTCGGAGAAGCGCTTGGACAGCGCGCCCGCCGCATCGTCGGTGGTGTGGAAGGCCTGCCAGGCCTGCAGGGTGGCCACCGGCGTCTGGGCGAAGACGGCGGCGATCTTGGGCATGGCCGTGTTCTGACGCACGATCAGGCGGTCGATCGAGCCCAGGCCGGCGGCGTTGAAATAGCCGTTCCAGTCAAAGCCCGGCGCATCGGCGGCCAGGGCCTGGATCGAGTATTCATTATAGGTCTTGTCGCGGTCGCGGCTTTCCACCGGCGTCCAATGCGCCTGGGCGATCTGGTCTTCCAGGGCGATGATGGCGGCGGCCGAGCCGGCGGGGTCGTCCCAGCCGATGTTGGTCAGCATCCGCTCGATATAGGCCTGGTACTTCTCTTTCTTGTCGGCGAAGCGGGCGTCCAGATAGTAATCGCGGTTGGGCATCCCCAGGCCCGACTGGCCGGTGGCCACGACGTAGCGGTTCGGGTTCTTCTGGTCGATGGTGATGCCTGTGCCGAAGAAGGACGACCCGACGCGGCCCTGGGTCTGGCCCATATAGGCGGCGATCTTCTCGTGGGTGTCGGCGGCGCGGATGGCGGCCAGGAAGGGCTGCAGCGGTTGGGCGTCCAGCGCCTCGATGCGCGCCTCGTCCATGTAGGAGCGGTAGGCGTCGGCGATCTTCTGCTCGTCGGATCCGGCCGCCAGATCCGTGCGGCCCGCCAAATCGTGAATCAGTTCCTTCATCCGGTTGTCGGACAGTTCGCGCAGCAGGGGGAAGGAGCCGTAGGAGGTGCGGTCCGACGGGATGGTCAGCTTGTCGAAGGCGGCGCCGTTGGCGTAGCGGAAGAAGCTGTCGCCCGGCTTCACCGAGGTGTCGCGACCGTTGAGGTCGAAGCCCCAGGTCCCGTATTTCGGCGCCTCGGTTCCCTGCCAGCCCGAAGCGCCGCCTTCGGCGGCCGGGGTCTGGAACAGTTCGAAGACGGTGCAGACGTCGTCGATGCAGGCATGGTCGTGACCATCGCCCGCCAGGGCGGCGCCCGGCGCCAGAAGGGCGACAGCGGCGACGCCTACAAGCAGTTTCTTCATCAAGGTTTCCTCGTTTTCAGCCTCGCGGCGTCAGGTACGAACCCTAGGCTGGAAGCGCAGGCCCCTGTCTTAAAAAAAATTCATCCAGAGGGCGAGGGCTGGGCGGAGGCGGGGGCCTTAGAGGCCGCCGGATACGCGCCGAAGCTGCAATAGAGGTCTGTAAGAGTAAAGTTTCGCCGAGCAGGCGCCGGTCATTGTAACATGGTGCGGCGGGTATTCGTATAATTGCGTAGTCTTCTTGATTGCGCTGCAAGGGTCCGGCAGAGGTTTTTTCGAGATGTGACCCATTTTGGTCATTGTTCGGTGATGAAAGTTCGCCCTTAGTTTCAGGGGCGCCCGTCGTCTTCAGGTTCGGGCCGGGTCGAACGACGCGGTCCGGATTGGCGAGCGCGCCGCCCATTTAAGCCCAGAGCCACCTGTTTATGCGCGTGCCCTCCCCCTCTCTTGCCGAAACCGTCGAAAATGTCGCTCCTCCGCGGATGAATCGCCGTCAGGCGGCGAAGGTTCGCACACGCCTCAAGGTGCTGGATGCGGCGCGGGCCCTGTTCGCAGAGCGCGGCTATGACGCCGCGACGATTCGGGACATCGCCAAGGGCGCCGGAATGTCGACCGGCGCGGTTTTCGCCAACTTCCAGGACAAGGCGGAACTGTTCGAGACGGTCTTTTCCGAGGAAATGGAAGGCCTGCTGAACGACATGCGGACCGGGGCTGCGGGCGTTGAAGGCCGCGTCACGGATCGGCTGACCGCCGCCCTGACGGCCGGTTATCATCGCTCGCTGGGACATCTGCCGCTGATGCAGGCGATGATCGCGCGCTCCTGGTTCCAGCCGGAAGACGCCGATCAACGGTCGCGCGCGTTCGTCGGGCCGCTCGTGCTGTGGATCCAGGATCTGCTGCAGGCGGCGGTCGGCGAAGGCGAACTGCGCCAGGACATCGACCAGACCCTGTTGCCGCGCATGATCTGGGACACCTTCATCTCCAACTTCCGTTACGCCGCCTATGACGGCTGGGGCGTCGAGGAACTGACCCCCCATGTGCGCCAACAGCTGGATCTGATCCTGTCGAGCCAGATGGCGCGCCAGTAAGGTCAGAGGGCCGAAATCTGCAAGGGCCGTTCGTCATGGGGCGAGCGGCCCTTTTTTCATGCGCGTCGCCCAGGCGCGCCGCCTTCCCGGGGGCGCGACGGAACGTCGCGGCTGTTCGCGTGTTGCGTCCTTTCAAGGCCAAGCTGCGGGAACAGGAGGGGCGAGATGCCATCCATCGAGCGCGGACGCGGATTCGGCAGCGTCCTGGTAAGGCTTCTGGGCATTGTCATCGCCCTGATCGGACTGACGCTGACCATCGGCGGGGGCCAGCTGATCATGCTGGGCGGATCGGCCTATTATCTGATCGTCGGCCTGTTGATGATCGTGTCGGGGGGGCTTCTGGCCCTGCTCAGACCCGTGGGCGCTTGGCTCTATGTCGCCATCTTCATCGGCACCGTCGTCTGGGCGCTGTGGGAGGTCGGGCTGAACGGCTGGGCCCTCGTCCCGCGCGTCGTGGCGCCGCTGGTGCTGCTGATCGCCGTGGTCGTCAGCCTGCCGGTGTTGAAGCGCGACGGAGGCGGCGGTCGGCTGGCGCTGAGCGGCCTGGCGGCCATTGTCGTCCTGGGCCTGATTTCCGGCGTGGTGGTGGCTCAGGCCAACAAGGCCAGGGTGTTGAGCCCCGTTCCCGGCGCCGCGAACGGCGGCGCGGGCGACCCGGCGGTGCTGAAGGTCGGAGCCGACTGGCCCGCCTGGGGCGGCTCTGACAGCGCCCAGCGCTATTCGCCGCTGACCCAGATCACCAAGGACAATGTGAAGGGCTTGCAGCGCGCCTGGACCTTCCGCACCGGCGACCTGCCGGATGAGCGCTGGGGCGCTGAGACGACCCCGCTGAAGATCGGCGACACCCTTTATCTATGCTCGGCCCGCAACCGGCTGTTCGCGGTCGATGCGGCGACGGGCAAGCAGAAGTGGACCTATGATCCCAAGGTCGCGGACGATCAGATCCCCTACACCGCCGCCTGCCGGGGCGTGACCTATTACGCCGCGCCGAATGTCGACGCGGCCCAGCCCTGCGCGACGCGCATCATCGAGGGCACGCTGGACGGACGACTGGTGGCCGTGGACGCCCGCACGGGCGCGCCCTGCGCCGGGTTCGGAACCAACGGCGAGGTCAACATCAAGCACGGCATGGGCGACCCCTATCCGGGCATGGTGTCGATCACCTCGGCGCCGGTGATCGTGCGCGGGGTGGTGGTGACCGGCCATCAGGTGCTGGACGGGCAGAAGCGCTGGAACGCCTCGGGCGTGATCCAGGGCTTCGACGCCATGACGGGCGAGCTGCGCTTCGCCTGGGACATGATGCGTCCGGACATCACGACCCTGCCGCCCGAGGGCGAGACCTATACGCCCGGCACGCCCAATATGTGGACCACGGCGACAGCCGATGAGGCGCTCGGCCTGGTTTTCCTGCCGATGGGCAACTCCTCGGCCGACTACTATTCCGGCCTGCGCCGTCCGGCGGAGAATGAATATTCGACCTCGCTGGTCGCGCTGGACGTGACCACGGGCAAGCCGCGCTGGCATTTCCAGACGGTGCGCAAGGACGTCTGGGATTACGACCTGGGCTCGCAGGCGACCCTGGTCGACATGCCGGTCAACGGGACCCTGGTTCCGGCGGTGATCCTGCCGTCCAAACAGGGCGACCTCTATATTCTGGACCGCCGCACCGGCCAGCCGCTGCACAAGGTGGAGGAGCGCCGCGTGCCGCAGGGCGGCGTCGAGCCGTCGCAGCGCAGCCCGACCCAGCCCTTCTCCCTGTTCCACACGCTGAGAAAGGCCGACCTGACCGAGCGTGACATGTGGGGCATGTCGCCGATCGACCAGATGGTCTGCCGCATCCAGTTCCGTCAGGCGGCCTATGACGGCTACTTCACCCCGCCGACGGCGGATCGCCACTGGATCCAGTACCCGGGCTACAACGGCGGCTCGGACTGGGGCGGGGTGGCGGTCGACCCGGCGCGCGGCGTGATCGTCGCCAACTACAACGACATGCCCAATCACAACCGCTTGGTGCCCCGCGCCGAGGCCGACCGTCTGGGCTGGTTCCCGCGCGACGACCCTCGCTACATCGAGCGCGAGAAGGAGGCGGCGAACCGCGGCGGCAATCTGTCGAAGTCCAAGGCCGAGGGCGCGGGCGATCCGCAGATGGGCGTGCCCTACGCCATCGACGTCAATGCGGGCTGGCGGGTCAAGTTCACCGGCCTGCTGTGCAAACAGCCGCCCTATGGCGGGATGCGGGCCATCGATTTGAAGAGCGGCCGCACCCTGTGGGATCGTCCGTTCGGCACGGCGCGCAAGAACGGACCGTTCGGCATTCCCTCCATGCTGCCGCTGGAGATCGGCACGCCGAACAACGGCGGCTCGGCGGTGACGGCGGGCGGGCTGATCTTCATCGCCGCCGCGACGGACGACCTGATCCGGGCCATCGACATCGAGACGGGCAAGACGGTGTGGTCGGACGTGCTTCCGGCGGGCGGTCAGGCCAATCCGATGGTCTATGAGCAGAACGGGCGGCAGTATCTGGTGATCATGGCCGGGGGCCATCACTTCATGGAGACGCCGCGCGGGGATTATGTGATCGCTTATGCGCTCCCGGAGCGGAAATAGGCGGCGCTCGCCTCTCGCTCCCCGTCCCGGGGAGGGTGGTCGCGAAGCGACCGAGTGGGGAGGGCATGGTGATAAGGGCGCGGCGCTTGATGTGTCAGCGCCTGAATAGCCTTGCCGCCCCCACCCGGCCTCGCCCAGACGGGCCCAGCCACCCTCCCCGGGACGGGGAGGGAAAGGCGTGGCGTTTGTTTCAGGGCCGCGTCTGCCCTTCGCCGCGCACCACATATTTGTAGGTGGTCAGCTGCTCCGCCCCGACGGGGCCGCGGGCGTGCAGCTTTGACGTCGAGATGCCGATCTCGCCGCCGAAACCGAACTCGCCGCCGTCGGCGAACTGGGTTGAGGCGTTGATCAGGACGATGGCGCTGTCGACGCCCTCGGCGAAGCGTCCGGCGGCTTTTTCGTCGGTGGTGACGATGGCCTCGGTGTGGCCCGAGCCGTATCGGCGGATGTGGTCGAGCGCGCCGTCGACGCCGCCCACCACGCGCACCGACAGGATCGGCGCCAGGTATTCTGTCGTCCAGTCCGCCTCGGTCGCCTCGGTCATGCCCGGGACGAGGGCGCGCGCTTCGGCGTCGCCGCGCAGTTCGCATCCGGCGGCGGTCAGGTCGGCGGCCACGGCGGGCAGCAGGCGCTCGGCCGCCGCACGGTCGACCAGCAGAGTTTCGGTCGCGCCGCACACCGAGACGCGGCGCATCTTGGCGTTCAGGGTCACGCGGCGGGCGACGTCCAGATCAGCGCCAGCGTCCAGATAGGTGTGGCACAGGCCCTCAAGGTGGCCCAGCACCGGCGCCTTGGCCTCGGCTTGAACGCGGGCGACCAGGCTCTTGCCGCCGCGCGGGATGATCAGGTCGACGGCGCCGTCGAGGCCAGCCAGAATGGCGCCCACGGCCGCGCGGTCGGGCACGGGCACCAGCTGGATCGCGTCGACGGGCAGGCCCGCCTCGGCCACGGCGCTGCGCACCACGGCGGCGATGGCGCGCGACGACTCCAGGCAGTCCGAGCCGCAGCGCAGGATGGCGGCGTTGCCCGAGCGCAGGCACAGGGCGGCGGCGTCGGCGGTGACGTTCGGGCGGCTCTCGTAGATGACGGCCAGCACGCCGATGGGGGTGCGCACACGGGCGATGTCCAGACCGTTGGCCGGGGTCCAGCGCGCTATTTCGCCGCCGACCGGATCGGGCTGGGCGGCGATGGCCTCGACGGCGGCGGCCATGCCCTCGACGCGGGCGGGGGTCAGGGCCAGGCGGTCGATCAGGGCCTCGGACAGGCCGGCGTCGCGGGCGCGGGCCACGTCGCGAGCGTTGGCGGACAGGATGTCGGCCTCGGCGGCGCGCAGGGCTTCGGCGAGTCGATGAAGGGCCTCGGTGCGGGCGTCCGGCGTCGTGGCGCGTAAGGACTCGGCGGCGGCGCGGGCGCGGCGACCCATGTCGATCATCATGTCCAGCATGGCGGCGTTGAGGTCGCTCATCGGTCCTCCAGAACCAGGTCGTCGCGGTGGATGACGACCGAGGGGCCGCGATAGCCGAGCAGGCTTTCGAGCGCGTCGGAATGGCGGCCGCGGATCAGGGCGATCTCATCGGCCGCATAGGACGCCAGACCGACGCCAAGTCGCGCGCCGTCAGGCCCGGTCAAGCGCACGCTGTCGCCCTTGCCGAAGTCGCCGCTGACGGCGACGACGCCCGAGGGCAGCAGGCTCTTCCCTGCACGCAGGGCGGCGACGGCCCCCGCATCCAGCGTCAGGGCGCCGCCGGGCGCCACGCTGCCCGCGATCCACTGTTTCCACGCGGCCAGAGGCGTGGCGGGCGCCAGGATCAGGCTGGCGCGGGCGCCGTCCAGCACCGCCCTCAACGGGTAGTCGGTCAGACCCGAGGCGATGACGGTCGCGCAACCGGCCGAGGCGGCGATCTGGGCCGCCGCCAGCTTGGTCGCCATGCCGCCTGTGCCGACCCCGGCCTGGGCGTTGGCGCCTGAGGCCATGGCCAGAACGTCGGGCGTCAGGCGCTCGATCAGGGGGAGATGGCGGGCGTCCGGATCGCGGCGCGGATCGGCGGTGTAGAGGCCGTCCACGTCGGACAGCAGGACCAGCAGATCGGCTCGCCCGAGTTGAGCCGCGCGGGCGGCCAGGCGGTCGTTGTCGCCGTAGCGGATCTCTTCGGTGGCGACGGTGTCGTTCTCGTTGACCACAGGGACGACGCCGTGGGCCAGCAGGGCCTCGAGCGTCGCGCGGCCGTTCAGCCAGCGGCGGCGCCGTTCGGTGTCGTCGCGGGTCAGCAGGATCTGCCCCGCCATCAGGCCGTGGGGCGCCAGCGCCTCTTCCCAGGCGTGCATCAGCAGGGACTGACCCACCGCGGCGGCGGCCTGCTTGTCCTGCAGACGGCTGGGCGAGAGGTTGAGCCGACCGCGTCCAAGCGCCACGGCGCCGGAGGAAACGACGATGACGTCGCGGCCCTGGCGGCGCAGTTCGGCGATATCGGCGGCGAGGCTGGCCAGCCAGTCGGCGGCGACGGCGCGTTGATCGGCGTCGAACAGCAGGGATGAGCCGATCTTGACCACCACCCGGCGGGCCTGGGCCAGGGCGGCGGCAGGGGAGGCGGCGCCCTGAGAGGCTTGAAGGAGAGGCGCGGAGGAGGTCACCCGGTCTCCCTACCGCAAGATCCTCGACGGAGCCAAGATTGTGGCGAGGATTATTCGACCGAGCCGTTAAAAATCGCGACGATAATGAATAATATTCACTGGATGTTGCGGGTGACGGAAGAAGCGGCAAAGAAAACGCCCGGCGGGCGAACCAGCCGGGCGTCTCAGTGTCAGCTTGAGGCCTAGGCTCAGGCTTCGGGATCGGGCGCCTGATCCCACCCGCCCGCCAGGGCCTTGAACAGGCCGATCTGGTAGGTGGTGACCTGGGCTTCCGAGGCGGCCAGGGCGGCGTCGGCGCCGGCCAGGGTCCGCTCGGCGTCCAGCACCGTCAGGAAGCTGTCGGCGCCGGCGTCGAAGCGCAGGCGCGACAGGCGCGCCGCCGTGGCCGCCTGATCCCGCGCGGTGCGCAGGGCCGTGCGGCGGTCCAGTTCGTTGGCGTAGGCGCTGAGCGCCGTCTCGGTCTCCTGCAGCGCCGTCAGCACGGTCTGGTCGAAGGTCGCCAGGGCCGCGTCCGACTGGGCTCCCGCCTGTTTGATCCGCGCCCGGGCCGCCCAGACGTTGGGGAAGGACCAGGAGATCAGCGGGCCGACGCTGAAGCGCATATTGGCGCTCTCGCCCAGATCCGAGGCGTCGAGCGCCGTCGAGCCTAGCGACCCGCCCAGACGGATGCTGGGATAAAGGCCGGCGGTGGCGACGTTGACGCGGGCGGCGGCGGCCGACAGGCGGGCTTCCGCCTGACGCACGTCGGGACGACGCGCCAGAAGGGCGGCGCCGTCTCCGACCGGGATCGGCTGCGACAGTTGCGGCGGCGACTGGCAGGCGCGGGCCGCCTCGCTGGCCTCGGCCGGGGTGCGGCCGGTCAGCGTCGCCAGACGGAACAGGGCGCCGTCGCGCGCCGCCCGCAGGGGCGGCAGGCTGGCGCGGGTCTGCTCCAGGGCGGCGCGGGCGCGGGCCACGTCCAGGCCGTTGCCGGCGCCCCCGTCCAGCAGACGTTGAGTCAGATCGACGGTCTGGGCCTGCAGGTCGATGGTCCGCTCGGCCACGGCGATCTGGGCGTTGGCCGAGCAGGTGTCGGCGTAGGCCCGGGCCGTTTCGGCGGCGACGGTCACCCGCACGACTTCCAGCGCGGCGGCGGCGGCGGCCACATCCCCCCGCGCGGCGCGGATGGAGGACTCCACCCGACCGAACAGGTCGATCTCATAGGCCACGTCCAGGCCGGCATCGTAGGTGTCGACTTCCGGCAGCTTAGCGCCGTTGGCCGTGGGCACGGTGTCGGTCGAGGCCCGGCTGCGGTTGTAAGCGGCGGAGGCCGTGGTGGTCGGGAACCGGCCCGAGCGGGCTTCGGACAGCGAGGCGCGGACGGCGCGCAGATTGGCCGCGGCTGCCTCCAGCTCGTTGTTCTCGGTCAGGGCCTGCTGGATCAGACCGTCCAGCGTCGGATCCTGATACAGCCGCCACCAGTCGTCGCGGGCCGCCTCGGTCGAAACCGAGGCGGATTGCGAGCCGATGAAGGCGCCCTGGCCTTCGGCCGGGATCGTCGGGAGCGGCGCCTTGGGACCCACCGCGCAGGCGGCGAGCAGGGCGGCCGACCCCGCGGCGGTCAGCAGAGTGCGGAGTTTGCCGTTCATTTTACGCATCTCCCTGGCGCGGAGCGGCGGGAGCCGGTTCCGGGCCGTCGGGGTCAAAGGGGTCGTGCGGCGTGGAGCCGAAGCTGGTGGGCAGCTCGCGCTGCTTGCCCGGCGCCTTGGGCAGCTTGCCCGCCATCCAGCGACAGATGACATAGAAGACCGGGGTGAAGATCAGACCGAAGAAGGTCACCCCCAGCATTCCATAGACGACCGCGATGCCCAGCGCGTTCTGCATCTCCGAGCCGGGGCCCGAGGCGATGGCCAGAGGCAGCACGCCGAAGATGAAGGCGAACGAGGTCATCAGGATCGGACGCAGGCGCTGACGGGCGGCCTGAACAGCGGCCTGCCAGCGGTCGAGGCCTTCGTTGTCCTCGGCCTGTTTGGCGAACTCCACGATCAGGATGGCGTTCTTGGCGGCCAGGGCGATCAGGACCACCAGACCGACCTGGGTCAGGATGTTGTTGTCCAGACCATGCAGGTTCACCCCCAGGATGGCCGCCAGGATACACATGGGCACGATCAGGATGACCGCCAGCGGCAGGGTGAAGGCCTCATAGTTGGCGGCCAGCACCAGGAAGACGAACACCACCGCCATCAGGAAGATGATGGTCGAGCCGCCGGCCGCCGCCTTCTCCTGCAGGGCCAGTTCGGTCCATTCGTAGCCGAAGCCCTCGGGCAGGGTCTTGGCCGCCAGTTCCTCCATCGCGGCGATGGCGTCGCCGGTAGACACGCCCGGCGCCGCTTCACCCTGCAGTTCCGAAGCCGGGAACAGGTTGTAGCGGACCACGCGCGAGGGGCCGGAATCATCGGCCAGGGTGGCCACCGAACCGATCGGCACCATGCCGCCAGAGGCCGAACGGACCTTCAGGTTGGCGATGTCGGCCAGCTCGTCGCGATAGGCGGGCTCGGCCTGGGCGGTGACGCGGAAGGTGCGGCCCAGGAAGTTGAAGTCGTTGACGTAGGTCGAGCCGAGGTAGGTGCCCAGGGTGCTGAACACGGTCGACGGCTGAACCCCCATCAGAAGGGCCTTGTCGCGATCGACGCTGGCGGCGATGCGCGGAGAGCCGGTGTTGTAGAGGCTGAAGACCTGCTGGACCTCATCCGGCATCTGGGCGGCGGCGCCCATCATGGCGAAGGTCGCGCCCTCCAGAGCCTTGAAGCCCGAACCCGAGCGGTCCTGGATCATCATCTTGAAGCCCGAGCCGGTGCCCAGACCCTGAACGGGCGGGGGCGACAGCATGAAGATGCTGGCTTCCTCGATGACGCCCGTCGCCCCGCTGAGCGCGCCGGCCAGGGCCGAGGCCTCCAGGGCGGGGGTGGTGCGCTGGTCGTAGTCGTTCAGCTTGATGAACATGGTCGCGGCGTTGGACGACATGGAGAAACTGGAGCCGTCCAGACCGGCGAAGGCGGTGACTTCCTGAACGCCGTCGGACTTGCGGACGATGTCGACCGCCTTGTTCATGGCCGCCTTGGTGCGTTCCAGCGAGGCGCCCGGCGGCAACTGCACGACGCCGATCAGGATGCCCTGATCCTGCGCCGGGATGAAGCCGGTGGGCGTGTCGGCCATGCGCCAGCCGGTCAGGGCCAGCAGGGCGGCGTAGATGACCAGCATGACCGTGACCATGCGGATCAGCCGGGCCGTCAGGCGGCCGTAGCGGTCCGACACCCAGTCGAAGCCTTCGTTGAACTTGGCCCCGGCCCAGCCGAGGTAATAGGCGATCGTGCCGATCAGGCCCGGCTTGCGGCTCTCGTCGTGGTCCTTGTGCGGCTTGAGCAGCAGGGCCGACAGGGCGGGCGACAGCGTCAGCGACACCAGCAGGGAGATCAGCGTCGCCGAGGCGATGGTGACGGCGAACTGGCGGAAGAAGATGCCGGGGATGCCGGGCACGAAGGCGGTCGGCACGAACACCGAGGTCAGCACCAGGGAGATGGCGACCAGGGCGCCCGACACTTCCTGCATCGACCGATAGGCGGCTTCCTTGGGGGTCAGGCCCTCGCGGATGTAGCGCTCGACGTTCTCGACCACGATGATGGCGTCGTCGACGACGATGCCGACGGCCAGAACCAGGGCGAACAGCGACAGGGAGTTGATCGAATAGCCCAGCGCCAGCTGCACCGCGAAGGTGCCGACCAGGGCGACCGGGATGGCCAGGATCGGGATGATGGCCGCGCGCCAGGTCTGCAGGAAGACCAGGATGACGATCATCACCAGGAAGACGGCTTCGATCAGCACGTGTTCCACGGCCGAGACCGAGGCGGCGACGTATTCCGTGGGGTTGTAGGGGATGGCGTATTTCACGCCCGGCGGGAAGTCGGCCTTGATGGCGTCCAGCTCGGCGATGACCTTGTTGGCCGTCGACAGGGCGTTGGAGCCGGGCTGCTGGATGATGGCGACGCCGACGCCGCGCTGGCCGTTGAAATAGCCTTCGACGCCGTAGATTTCCGAGCCGAGTTCGACGCGGGCGATATCGCTGACGCGGGTCACGCGGCCTTTGGCGTCGGTCTTGAGCACCACCTTGCCGAACTCTTCGGGGGCCGCCAGACGGCCCTCGACCTGAACCGGCAGCTCGAAGGCGGCGGCGTTGGTCGGGAAGGGGGGCTGGCCGATCGACCCGCCCGCGGCCTGGACGTTCTGGGCCTGCAGGGCGGCGATGATCTCGGGCGCGGTCAGGTCGCGCGCGGCTGCCTTGGCCGGATCGATCCAGATGCGCATGGCGTAGTTGCCGCCGCCGAAGACCTGGACGCCGCCGACGCCGTCGATGCGCAGCAGGCGGTCGCGGATGGTCGACTGGGCCATATTGCCCAGATAGTCGCTGTCGATGCCCGGATCGTCGGACGTCAGCGAGGCCAGCATCAGGAAGCCGGTCGACTCCTTGTTGACGATGACGCCGACCTGACGGACCTGCGCCGGCAGGCGCGGCTCGGCCAGGGCGACCCGGTTCTGAACCAGCACCTGGGCGGTGTCGAGGTCGGTGCCCGGCTGGAAGGTCACGGTCACGCTGACCCGGCCGTCCGAGGTGGACGACGAGGTCATGTAGAGCATGTTCTCGACGCCGTTGATCTCTTGCTCGAGCGGCGCGGCGACCGTTTCGGACAGGGTCTCAGCCGAGGCGCCCGCGTAGGAGGCGCTGACGCTGATCGTCGGCGGGGCGATGTCCGGATACTGCGCCAACGGCAGCATCGGCATGGCGAAGGCGCCGACCAGGGTGATGAAGACCGAAATCACGATCGCGAAGATCGGTCGGTCGATGAAGAAGCGGGAGATGTTCATGAATCAGGTTCCGGCCCGTGAGCCTCCTCCTCAGCCGGCGCTGGCGACGAAGGTGGCGGACGAGGCGACGGGGGCCGAGGTCACGGGGGCGTCGGCCTTGGCTTCCTCGGCCTTGATGGTTCCGTTCTGGGCGGTGACCTTCTGGCCCGGACGGGCGCGCTGAAGGCCGTTGATGATGACGCGGTCGTCGGGCGTCAGACCCGTGCGCACGACACGCAGACCGTTGGCGATCGGTCCCAGCTGGACCGGCTTGGCGCCGACCGTGCCGTCCTTGGCGACGACATAGACCACCTTGCGCGGACCATCGGTGACGACGGCGGCGTCAGGCACCAGCATGGCGGCGTAACCGCCCGAGCCGGCCAGTTGGGCGTGGCCGAACATGCCCGGCTTCAGGAAGCCGTCGGCGTTCTGGACCACGGCGCGCAGCCGGATGGTGCCCGACGACGCGTCGATGGCGTTGTCGGTGAAGTCCAGCGTTCCGGTGCGGTCATAGGCGGTCTCGTCCTGCAGGCGGATGCGGATCGGGGCCGAACCATTTCGGGCGTCGCGCTGATACTTCAGCGCCAGGGCCTCGGAGCCGTCGAAGACGAAGTAGATCGGCGACGACGAGACGATGGTGGTCAGCACGTCGCCGGCCGAAGAGCCGCCGCCGATCAGGTTGCCGGGGTCGACCCGGCGGTCGGACACGCGGCCCGAGATGGGAGCGGTGACGCGGGTGAACTCGACGTCCAGCTGACGCGCGCGGATGGCGGCGTTGGCGGCGGCCATGGCGGCCTCGGCGGTCTGGACAGCGCCGCGCTTGGCGTCGACCTCGGCCTGGGACACGGCCTGAGAGGCCAGAAGGCCTTCGGCGCGGGCCAGTTCGGTGCGGGCCAGCGTCAACTGGGCCTGGCCCTGGGCCAGCTGGGCGCGGGCGGCGGCCAGGGCGGCCTGGGCCGGGCGCGGATCCAGGGTGAACAGCAGTTGGCCTTGGCGCACGAAGTCGCCGTCCTTGAAGTGGACGGACTGGATGTAGCCGCCCACGCGGGCGCGCACATCGACGGAGCGGGTCGCTTCAAAGCGCCCGGTGAACTCGTCCCAGTCAACCACCTGTTGCGACAGGGGCGTGGCCACCGTGACGGGGGGCGCGCCCTGGGCGGGCGCCTCCTGGCCCTTGGAACAGCCATAGAGGGCGGCCGCCATCATGACGGACGCGGCCGCGATCTTCACCGTGCGCATCGGCGCATTCTCCTTGGGAGTCGTTTTTTATCCACAGGACTGTGCGCTCATTGGGGAGGAGGCGTCCAGTCAACACCGGCTGACTTAAAGACGCCGATTGCTTCGCTTGTCAACGCCTGATGACAAGGCCATATAGTCCGTAAGGTTTATTGGAGTGCGACCAATTGGTCCTTTGCGACGTTCCCCGGCCGCGTAACGCCAACGCCACCCGCCAGGCCATCCTGGAAGCGGCGCGCGAACGCTTTTGCGCTGAAAGCTATGATGACGTCGGCATGCGCGACGTAGCGCGCGACGTCGGCGTCGATGCGGCGCTGATCAGCCGATACTTCGGCTCCAAGGAAGATCTGTTCGTGGCCGTCTTGGACAGCTGCAAGAACGGGCGCGATCTGATGGATGGGCCGCGCGACGACTTCGGCCAGAGGTTGGCGCGAGAGATCGTCTATGGCGAGGCCGCCGCCTGCGCGCCGGACGACGGCAGCGGCCGCATGCGAGGCTTGCTGATCCTGCTGCGCTCCATCGGTTCGTCCAAGGCGATGGACGTGGTCCAGCACACCACCAACAGCCGCTTCTTCGAGCCCCTGACCCAGTGGATCGGCGGTGAGGACGCCCCGGTCCGGGCGCGTCTGGCGGCCGGGCTGATCATGGGCATGGCGATCAGCCGGGAGCTGTCGGACGGTTTCTCCAACCTGGACGAGGCGCAGAAGGCCTCCCTGGCCGGGCGCATGGCCGACGCCCTGCAGGGTCTGGTCGACGGCTGACGTGAAAAGAGGCGGGCTGACGCCCGCATCTCGTGGTTCAAACGCTCTAGACCGTCAGGCCCAGTGCATCGGCACATGACGCGCCGCCGCCCAGTGGATGGCGCGGATGGCGTCGACGATGGCGCGGGTGGCCGAGACCGTGCCCAGCGCCCCGCCCAGATCGGCGGTGACGGCGCCCGAGGCCAGGACGGCCGCGACCGCCGCCTCGATGGAATCGGCCTCATCCTCCAGCTGGAAGCTGTGGCGCAGCATCATGGCGGCCGACAGCACCATGCCGACGGGATTGGCCAGGTCCTGTCCGGCGATGTCCGGCGCCGAGCCATGGATCGGTTCGAACAGGCCGGGTCCATTGGCGCCCAGCGACGCCGAGGGCAGCAGGCCGATGGAGCCGCCCAGCACCGAAATCTCGTCCGACAGGATGTCGCCGAACATGTTCTCGGTCAGGATGACGTCATAGTCGCGCGGCTTGCGGATCAGGTGCATGGCCATGGAGTCGACCAGGGCGTGCTCCAGGGTGATCTGCGGATATTCCTCGGCGTGGATGCGGGTGACGACCTCGCGCCACAGGCGGCTGGTCTCCATGACGTTGGCCTTGTCGACCGAGGTGACCTTGCCGCGCCGCTGCTCGGCGGCCTGGAAGGCGGCGCGGGCGACGCGCTCGATCTCCTCGACCGTATAGACGCACAGGTCCGAGGCCGAGGTTTCAGTCCGGGTGCGCTCGCCGAAATAGACGCCGCTGGTCAACTCGCGGAAGACGATCAGGTCGACGCCCTCGACGATCTCCTTTTTCAGCGGCGAGCGGTGGGCCAGCACAGGCGAGACCTGCAGCGGGCGCAGGTTGGCGTACAGACCCATCGCCTTGCGGATGGCCAGCAGACCTTGTTCGGGGCGCACCGGGGCGCCGTCCCACTTGGGCCCGCCGACGGCCCCCAGCAGCACGGCGTCCGAGGCGATGCAGGCGGCCTTGGTCTCTTCCGGCAGGGACTCGCCGACGGCGTCGATGGCGGCGCCGCCGATCAGGTGTTCGGTGAAGTCGAAGCGGTGGCCGTAGATGTCGCCGATGCAGGTCAGCACCCGCTGGGCGGCCAAGGCCACCTCCGGTCCGACGCCGTCGCCCGGCAGGACGACGATGTTGAAGGCGCGGGCGGCGGCAGGCGTGTCATGGGCGGTCATCAGGCGGTCTCCGGCTGATAGGTGTCTTCGCGCAGGCGTTCGTAGGAGGCGACGTAAGGCAGTTTCGACTGAAGCCAGCCGAGGGCGTCGACGCCGTCCAGCAGGCACTGGCGGGCGAAGGCCTCGACCTTGAACGGCACGGCGGGGACGTTGCCGCGCCGGATCTCGCCCGCCTCCAGGTCGATGGTCACCGGCTGCTCCGGGTGGGCGGCCAGATCGTCCCAGACGGCCTGATCGACGACGATGGGCAAAAAGCCGTTCTTCAGGGCGTTGGAGGTGAAGATGTCGGCGATCTCGGTCGAGATCACCGCCCGGAAGCCGTAGTCGAGCAGCGCCCAGGGCGCGTGCTCGCGAGAAGAGCCGCAGGCGAAGTTCGGCCCCGCCAGCAAAATGCGGTGCTCGGTCGGGTCGATGCGGTTCAGCACCGATTCCGGCTTGGGCGACCCGTCGGCCTCATAGCGCCAGTCATAGAAGGCCTGAGCGCCCAGGCCTTCGCGCGTCGTGGTGGTCAGGAAGCGCGCGGGGATGATCTGGTCGGTGTCGATGTTGGCCTGACTCAGCGTCAGGGTCTTCGACGTCAGAACTTTGAAAGCCTCAGGCATGGATGGGGGCCTCCAGATAGGCGCGCGGGTCGGTCAGCACTCCGGCCACGGCGCTGGCGGCGGCGGTGGCGGGGCTGGCCAGGATGGTGCGGGCGCCCTTGCCCTGACGGCCCTCGAAATTGCGGTTGGAGGTCGAGACGGCCAGTTGGCCGGGGGCGACGAAGTCTCCGTTCATGGCGATGCACATGGAGCAGCCGGGGATGCGCCATTCGGCGCCCGCCTCGGTGAAGACCTTGTCCAGACCTTCGGCCTCGGCGTCGCGGCGCACGGCCTCCGATCCGGGAACGACCAGCATCCGCACGCCCGGCTGGACCTTGCGGCCGCGCAGGACGTCGGCGGCGGCGCGCAGGTCGGGCAGGCGGCCGTTGGTGCAGCTGCCGATGAAGACGACGTCGACCTTGTGGCCGGTGGTCGCCTCTCCAGCGGTGAAGCCCATGTAGTCGATGGCCTTCTGGTCCGAGGCCGAGCGCGGCTGCGGCACGGGCGCGCCGACGGGGGCGCCCGCGTCGGGGGTGGTGCCCCAGGTGGCCATCGGGCGGATGGCGGCGCCGTCCAGCACGACCTCCTTGTCGAAGACCGCGCCGGGGTCGGAGGCCAGACCCAGCCAGCCGGCGGCGGCGGCTTCGTAATCAGCGGGGACGTGGCGACGGCCGCGCAGCCAGTCGATGGTGGTCTGGTCCGGCGCGATCATGCCGGCGCGCGCGCCCGCCTCGATGGACATGTTGCACAGGGTCATGCGCCCTTCCATGTCCAGCGCGCGCACGGCCTCGCCTGCATATTCAATGACGTAGCCGGTGCCGCCGCCGAAGCCGATGGCGGCGATGACGGCCAACGCCATGTCCTTGCCGGAGACGCCGGGGCGCAGGTGCCCGTTGATCGTCACGCGCATGGCCTTGGCCCGACGCTGCAACAGGCACTGGGTCGCCAGCACGTGACCGACTTCCGAGGTGCCGATGCCGAAAGCCAGCGCCCCGAAGGCGCCGTGGGTGGCGGTATGGCTGTCGCCGCAGACGACGGTCATGCCCGGCTGGGTCAGGCCCAGTTCCGGTCCCATGACGTGGACGACGCCGCGCTGGTCCGAGCCCCAGCCGGCCAGTTCGATCCCGTGGCGGGCGCAGTTGGCCTCCAGCGTCTCAACCTGTCTGCGCGCCTGTTCGGTGACATAGGGCAGCGTCCCGTCCGGCCCGGCAGGCAGGGTGGGGGTCGAATGATCCAGGGTGGCGAAGGTGCGGTCGGGGCGGCGGACCTTCAGTCCGCGCGCCTCGATTTCGGAAAAGGCCTGAGGCGAGGTAACTTCGTGGACCAGGTGCAGGTCCACATACATGACGCCGGGCGTCTCGGCGGTTTCCGGCACGACGACGTGCCGGTCCCACACCTTTTGATACAGGGTCTTAGGCTGGCTCATGGGCGCGCTCCCTGGCCGGGGCGGCGTTTTCAGCCTCGCCGATGGGCTCCAGCCAGCCGAAGCGGTCGGGCGTGGCGCCGTCGAACAGGCCGCGGAAGGCCTTGTTGACCGCCTTGGTCACCGGGCCGGGGCCGCCTGCGCGGGTCATGATGCCGTCGATGGAGCGGACGGGGGTGATCTCGGCCGCCGTGCCGGTCATGAAGACCTCGTCTGCGACATAAAGGGCCTCGCGCGGCAGCACCTGTTCGCGCGCCTCATAGCCCAGGCCGCGCGCCAGCTTCATCACGCTGTCGCGGGTGATGCCCTGCAGGATGGAGGCGGCGGCGGGCGGGGTCATCAGCACCCCGTCCTTGACGATGAACAGGTTTTCGCCCGCGCCCTCGGACAGCAGGCCGTCGGCGCCCAGGGCGATGCCCTCGCCGAAGCCGCGCACGCGGGCCTCACGCCCGATCAGATAGGAAGACAGATAGTTGCCGCCCGCCTTGGCGCCCGCCGGGACGGTGTTCGGCGCCACGCGGTTCCAGCTGGAGATGCAGGCGTCGACGCCCTTCTCCAGCGCCTCCTCGCCCAGATAGGCGCCCCAGGCGAAGGCCGAGATCATCACATCGCTGCGGATCGCCTCGGGCGAGGGGCTGACGCCCATGCCGCACTCGCCCAGGAAGGCCAGCGGCCGCAGATAGGCCGAGCGCAGGCCCTCGGCGCGGACCACGTCCTTGCAGGCCTGGACCAGCTCGTCCTCGGCGTAGGGCATGGGGAAGTGATAGATGCGCGCGCTGTCGAACAGGCGGCGCACATGGTCGGTCAGGCGGAAGCCGCACGGGCCGTTCGGCGTGTCATAGACGCGGATGCCCTCGAACACCGAGGTGCCGTAGTGCAGGGCGTGGCTCATGACGTGGACGGTGGCGTTCTCCCACGCCGTCAGTTCGCCGTTGATCCAGATGTTCTTAGCCAGCGGCTGCATAGGTCTTGTCCTGTTGGGGGGCGGTGACGGCGGCGATGATGGCGGTCAGTTCGGCGTCGTTGATCTCGCCGATCTCGTCGGCGCGGCGCTTGAAGCCGGCGAAGACCTCGGCCAGGCGCTGGCCTTCGAGGGCGTGGCCCAGGGCCTCGGCGCGCTTGCCGACCGCGTGGCGGCCGGAGTGTTTGCCCAGGACGAAATAGCTGCCCTCAAAGCCCACGTCCTCGGGGCGCATGATCTCGTAGGTGCGGCTGTCGGCCATCATGCCGTGCTGGTGGATGCCCGCTTCGTGGGCGAAGGCGTTCAGGCCGACGATGGCCTTGTTGCGGGCGATGACGCTCTCGGTCACTTCGCGCAGGGTCTCGGACGAGCGGACCAGATGGCGGCTCTCGGCGGCGACGGTCACGCCATAGCGGTCGGCGCGGGTGCGCAGGGCCATGATGACCTCCTCGATGGAGGCGTTGCCGGCCCGTTCCCCGATGCCGTTGACGGCGCCTTCGATCTGACGGGCGCCGCCTTCGACGGCGGCCAGGGAGTTGGCGACCGCCAGGCCCAGGTCGTTGTGGGCGTGGGACGAGAAGATGATGTCGGCGTGACGCGGGCGGATGATGCCGTCCAGATAGGCGAAGCGCTGGCGCGATTCCTCGGGCGTGGCGTAGCCGACGGTGTCGGGCACGTTCAGCGTCTGGGCGCCTGCGTCGGCGGCGGCCATCAGGGCCTCGGCCAGGAACTCCGGCTCGGTGCGGAAGGCGTCCTCGGCCGAGAACTCCACGTCGTCGAACAGGGAGGCGGCGTATGCCACCGTGCGCGAGATGGTGGCCAGCACCTCGTTGGTGCTCATGCGCAGCTTGGCCGAGCGGTGGATCGGGCTGGTGGCCAGAAATACGTGGCAGCGACGATGCGATTTCGGCGCCGGGGCCAGGGCGCGGAAGGAGGCGTCGATGTCCTTCTCGTTGGCGCGCGACAGGGAGGCGAAGACCGGCCCCTCGACCTCGCCTGACACGCGACGGATGCATTCCTCGTCGCCCGGCGAGGCGGCGGCGAAGCCGGCCTCGATCACGTCCACACCCAGGTCGCGCAGGACATGGGCCATCTTCAGTTTGGACTCGGCCGACATGGAGAAGCCCGGCGCCTGTTCGCCGTCGCGCAGGGTAGTGTCGAAGATGATGACCCGGTTGGGATCGGCCGCAATCTCGGCGGTTCTGGATACTCGGTCTACTCGGGACATTACGCGGCCTCGGACTGGAAGGTTTGCGCCTGGATGCGCGCGACGCCGATCAGGCGGTCGATCTGGCGGCCCAGGGTGTCGATGGAGCGGGCGGCGTCGCGCCCGCGAACGGTCAGGGCGATGCGGCGCATGGCGCCCTCATCGGCCATGTTGATGCCGTCGATGTGGAAGCCGCGGCGCTCCACCAGGCCGATAAGACGCTGAAGCGAGCCGTCGGCCCGGTCGATCTGGATGTGAATGGTGTCGCTCATGCTCATGCGCCTTCCATCATTTCAGCGTTGCTCTTGCCCGGCGGGACCAGCGGCCAGACGTTTTCCTTGGGGTCGATGACGACGTGGGCCAGACAGGCGCCCTTGGCGGCCAGCAGGCGGGCCAGACCAGCCTCAACCTGATCGCGGCGGTCGATGCGGAAGGCCTCGACGCCGAAAGCCTCGGCCACCTTCACGAAGTCCGGATTGTCGGACAGGTCGATCTCGGAATAGTTCTCGGCGAAGAACAGCTCCTGCCACTGGCGGACCAGGCCCAGGGAGCTGTTGTCCAGCAGGACGATCTTCAGCGGCACGCCGTAGCGGCGCAGGGTGGCCAGCTCCTGAACGTTCATCATAAAGCCGCCGTCGCCGGCGATGGTGACGACGATGGCGTCCGGGTCGGCCATCTGGGCGCCCAGACCGGCGGGCAGGCCGAAGCCCATCGCGCCCAGACCGCCCGAGGTGATGTGGGCTTCGGGCCGGACGAAGCGGCAGTGCTGGGCGGCCCACATCTGATGCTGGCCGACATCGCAGGCGGCGACGAAGCGGTCGCCCGCCATTTCGGACAGCTGCTTCAGCAGGGTGGGGGCGTAGACGCCTTCGCCGGGCGCGTCATAGCGGGGGGCGTGACGCGCGGCCGCCGAGGCGCAGCGGATGACCCACGGATCGATCGCTAGCGGGGCGGTCGCCATGCGTTCGGTCAGGGCCTCGATGGCCGGGCGAATCTCGCCGCCGACGGCGACGTGGGTCTCGCGCAGCTTGCCGATCTCCGAGGCGTCGGCGTCGAAGTGGACGACGCGGGCGTGGGGGGCGAACTCGGCCAGCTTGCCGGTGGCGCGGTCGTCGAAGCGGGCGCCCATGACGATCAGCAGGTCGGAGGCCTGGACCGCCTCATTGGCCGCGCGCGTCCCATGCATCCCCAGCATGCCCAGGAAGCCGGGGGCGTCGGTCGGCACCGTGCCCAGGGCGTTCAGGGTGGCGACGGCGGGAATGCCGGTGGTCTCGGCGAAGGCGCGCAATGCTTCGGTCGCGCGGCCAATCTTCACCCCGCCGCCGATGTAGATCAGCGGGCGCTCAGACGTGCGGATGAAGCGCTCGGCCTCGGCGATGGCGTCGGGATCGGCGGCGGCCGTCTCATTGGGAATGTTGAAGCCGAACGGGGCGACCGTTTCGGCGAACTGGACATCCTTGGGCAGGTCGACCAGCACGGGACCGGGGCGACCCGAGGCGGCGATGTGGAAAGCCTGTTCGATGGCGGCCGGGATCTCGGCCGCGTCACGGACCAGGATGGAGTGTTTCACGATCGGCAGGGTGACGCCCAGGATGTCGATCTCCTGAAAGGCGTCGGTGCCCATGATCCCTTGCGGGACATTGCCCGTGATGCAGACCATCGGCGCCGAATCCATCATCGCGTTGGCGATGCCGGTGATCAGATTGGTGGCGCCGGGGCCCGAGGTCGCCATACAGACCCCGACCCGGCCGCTCAGCCGCGCATAGGCGTCGGCGGCGAAGGCGGCGGCCTGTTCGTGGCGGACCAGTATGTGCTTCAGCGACGAGCCCGTCAGGGCGTCGTAGATCGGCATGATGGCGCCGCCGGGGTAGCCGAACACCACCTCTACGCCCATCCGCTCCAGGCTGGAGACAAGCAGGCGCGCGCCGGTCATGACGGCCGGGGCGGAAGCGGTTTTCAGGGCGGGCGCGGCGGCGCTCATCGGGTCAGTCTCTCTTTATATATACAGAGGGTCAGGCGGCGGCCTGTTTGGCCGTCTGCAGCCAGGCCATGCGGTCGCGCAGACGGGCGCCGACCTGTTCGATCTGGCTGGCGCGGTCCTCGGTCAGCAGGGCCTCGTATTTCGGCTTGCCCGCCTCGTTCTCGGCGATCCATTCGCGCGCGAACTGGCCGCTCTGGATCTCGTCCAGAATGGTCTTCATGCGGGCGCGGGTCTCATCGGTGATGACGCGCGGGCCAGAGGCGACAGCGCCCCATTTGGCCGTTTCCGAGATGAAGTGGTGCATCTTGGAGATGCCCCCTTCGTAGAACAGGTCCACGATCAGCTTCAGCTCGTGCAGGCATTCGAAATAGGCGATCTCGGGCTGGTAGCCGGCCTCGACCAGGGTGTTGAAGCCCTGGATGACCAACTCCTTGGCGCCGCCGCACAGGACGGCCTGTTCGCCGAACAGGTCGGTCTCGGTCTCTTCGCGGAACGAGGTCTCAAGCAGGCCGCCGGTCGCGCCGCCGATTCCCTTGGCGTAGCCCATGGCGCGGTCGCGCGCCTTGCCGGTCGCGTCCTTCTCGATGGCGAACAGGCTGGGCACGCCCCGGCCGCGCGCGAACTCGCGACGGACCAGATCGCCCGGCCCCTTGGGCGCCACCAGAATGACGTCCATGTCGTCGCGCGGCGTGATGCGGTCGTAGATGATCGAGAAGCCGTGCGCGAACAGCAGGGCGGCGCCTGGCTTGGCGTTCGGCTCGATGACGTCGCGATAGATCTCGTTCTGGATCATGTCGGGCGTCAGGATGGCGATGATGTCGGCGCCGCGAACGGCCTCGGCCGGTTCGGCGGTGGGGACGCCGTCGGCGGTCGCGTGCTTCCATCCCGTGCCGCCCTGGCGAACGCCGACGATCACGTCGTGGCCCGAATCCTTCAGATTCTGGGCGTGGGCGCGACCCTGCGAGCCATAGCCGATGACGGCGATGCGCTGGCCGGCGATGGCGCCCGGCTTGATGTCTTCATTGGTGTAGATGGTGATGGCCATGGGTCAGGCGTCCTCAGAGATCTTGTCTTTTGGGATTGGGGCGTTGGAATAGGTCGCAGGCGTTTGGGCCGGCGGCGGATTGGGAATGGTCACGGCCCCTTGCGAGGCGGAGGCGACGGCGGCGCGGTATTTCGCGAAAACGCCTTGCGCCGGACGGACCCGGTTGGGGGCGAAGTCCGCCCGGCGCGCCTCCAGATCGACGAGCACATCGATCCGGCGGTTGGTGACGTCGATGACGATCGGATCGCCATCGCGAATGAGAGCAATGGGGCCGCCCGCCGCCGCTTCGGGCGAGACGTGGCCGGCGACGAAGCCGTAGGATGCGCCCGAGAAGCGACCGTCGGTCAGCAGGGCGACGTTCTCGATCTTGCGGCCCTTCAGGGCGGCGGTGACTTGCAGCATCTCGCGCATGCCGGGACCGCCCTTGGGGCCTTCGTAGCGGATGATGATGACGTCGCCTTCGCCGACCGAGCCGTCCTGAACCGCGTGGAAGGCGTCTTCCTCGCAGTCGAAAACGGCGGCGGGACCTTCGAAACGGTCGACCTTGTGGCCGGTCAGCTTGATGACGGCGCCCTCGGGGGCCACGTCGCCATAGATGACGGCGTAGGAGCCGCGCGCCATGACGGGGGCGTCCATGCTGGTGACGACCTGCTGGCCCGGCGTCTCTTCGGCCTCGGCGGCCTCGGCGAACAAGCTGCGGCCGGTGACGGTCGGCGTATTGATGATCTTGCCGGCCTCGGCCAGCCGCTGGGCGACCAGGCGGGTGCCGCCGGCCGCGAACAGGTGCGAGGCCAGGAAGCGGCCGCCGGGCTTCAGGTCGCAGATGACCGGGGCCTCGACGCAGGCCTGGTGGCAGTCCTCGATGCCGAAGTCGACGCCGGCCTCGGCGGCGATGGCGGTCAGATGCATGACGGCGTTGGTCGAGCCGCCCGAGGCCGAGACCGCGACGGCGGCGTTCTTCAGGCTGGCGCGGGTGATGTATTTGCGGGCGGTGTCGCCGGCGAAGACGCGCTCGACGATCAGGCGGCCGCAACGTTCGCCTTCCGCGCCCTTGGCCGGATCGACGGCGGGCACGTCATTGGCCCCCATGGGGCTGATGCCCATCATCGACAGGGCCATGGCCATGGTGTTGGCGGTGAACTGGCCGCCGCAGGCGCCGGCGCCCGGGCAGACCGCGCTCTCGACCGCCTTCAGGCCCTCGTCGGACAGGGCGCCGGCGGCGTGGGCGCCGATGGCCTCGAACACCTCCTGGACCGAGACTTCCTTCGTGCCGATGACGCCGGGCAGGATGGTGCCGCCGTAATAGACCAGGCCGGGGATATCCATGCGGGCCAGGGCCATGGCCGCAGCGGGAATCGTCTTGTCGCAGCCGACGATGCAGACGACGCCGTCCAGCTGATGGCCCTCGATGGCCAGTTCGATGGAATCAGCGACGACTTCGCGACTGATCAGCGAGGCCTTCATGCCCGCCGTGCCCAT